>JAJQEV010000061.1 GCA_021201475.1 Clostridiales bacterium | reverse complement strand
GGACGATTGCCGTTCCGCCCTCGCCGTTGGCGGGCGGAACGTGCAATTTTGTTGCACTTTGGTCGTGGAAATCTGACTGTACGACTGCGTTGCGTTCCTCAACTTATATGGATTGCATCTTTAAGTTGATGACATTGCCTTTCAGGGGAGCCAATGACGTAGAGATTATGACAACTCTTGCCTCCCCTGAAAGGGTAGGGAGGCGCAACGCGCCGGAAATGCCGCTTGACGGCGGAGGGGTTTGCGCCGCCCCATAAAACCAGAAAGGAACCTACCCATGGACATCCTCTACCAGGACAACCGCATACTGGTCTGCGTCAAACCCGCCGGCATCCGCTCTACGGACGAGCCGGGGGGCCTGCCGGACTGCCTCCGCCGGGCGCTGGGGGACGCCCACGCCTGCCTCCGCACGGTACACCGGCTGGATCAGGTGGTGGGCGGCGTGATGGTACTGGCCCGCTCCAGGGAGGCGGCCCGCCGCCTGTCCGCCCAGGTGCGCCAGCACGAGTTGGAAAAGGACTATCTGGCGGTGGTACACGGCGTTCCGGCGGAGGCACAGGGGGAGCTGCGGGATTTGCTGGCCCGCTCCAGGGCGGAGCGGAAAACCTATGTGGTATCTGAGTCGGGGCGGGACGTGCGGGAGGCCGTCCTGCGCTACCGGGCGCTGGAGACACAGGGCGGCCTGACCCTGGTGGCCATCCGGCTGCAAACAGGCCGCACCCATCAAATCCGCGCCCAGTTTTCCGCCCGTGGCCTGCCGCTGGTGGGGGACAGGAAGTACGGCGCGCCGGAGGAGGGGGAGGACGGCATCGGCCTGTGGGCCTGTCGGCTGTCCTTCACCCATCCCCAGACGGGGGAGCGTGTGACGTTTTCCGCGCCACCGCCCAGGACTGCCCCCTGGACAGCCTTCCCCCGGCTGTGGGTGGCATCCGATGAGGGCGAGGTGAAGTGATGAAACGCATCTTGATCGTCGGCGGGGGAGCCGCCGGACTGGCCGCCGCTCTCAGCGCAGCCGAAGCGGATCCCTCCGCACAAATCACCGTGCTGGAGGGGCTGGATAGGGTGGGGAAGAAACTCCTGGCCACGGGGAACGGCCGCTGCAACCTGACCAATGCCTGCATCACCCCCGCCCACTATCACAGCAGCCAGCCGGAGGAACTGGCCCGGCTGGTTTCCGCCATGCCGACGGACAAAACACTGTCCTTCTTCACCTCTCTGGGGCTGTACTGCGCGGAGGAGGAACAGGGGCGCATCTATCCCTATTGCCGCCAGGCGTCCATGGTGGTGGACGTGCTGCTGCTGGCGCTGGAGCGGAACCGGGTCAGTGTGGCCTGCGGCAGCAAGGTCAGCGCCATCCTGCGGGACGGGGCAGGCTTTCAGGTCAAAACGGAGGCCGGACAGGTCTACCGGGGAGATGCAGTGATTCTGACCGCCGGTGGCCGGGCCGCCCCCAAACAGGGGACGGACGGCTCCGGCTACGGCCTCGCCCGGCGGCTGGGCCATCGCTACGCCCCCCTGTACCCCTGCCTGGTGCCCATCACCTGTGACGCACCCCACTGGAAGGGGCTGAAGGGCATCCGGGCCCAGGGCCGCGTGACGCTGCTCCACCACGGGCAGGCGGTGGCGGCAGAGACGGGGGAACTGCAATGCACGGAGTACGGGCTTTCCGGTATACCGGCGTTCCAGCTTTCCTGCTACCTGAGAGCTGACCCCAAGGGATACCAACTTTCGGTGGACTTGCTGCCGGACTGGACGGAGGAAGCACTGGTGGGGATGATGGAGGAGCGGTGCAGCCGGTTCCCGGAGACGCCCCTGGAGCGCTTCCTGCTGGGGCTGGTACACAAGCGGCTGCTCTACGCCGTGATGAACACGGTGGGCGTTGGCCCTCTCTCCCGCCCGGCGGGAAGCCTGACCCAAGAGGAGCGCAGGGCGCTGGCCCGTGGTTTGAAAGCGTGGCAGCTCCCCGTCACCGGGACGCTGGGCTGGGCCCAGGCCCAGGTGACAGGCGGCGGCGTCCTCCTCAGCGAGGTGGACGAGCGCTTCGCCTCCAAACGCTGCCCGGGGCTGTACCTGGCCGGGGAGGTGCTGGACGCCGTAGGGGACTGCGGCGGGTACAATCTGCACTGGGCCTGGTGCTCCGGCAGGACGGCGGGGGCCGCGGCAGCGGGGGAATAGCCCTTTTTTAATTTCGGGAAAAAGGTCGAATTTTGTTGCAAAGTGTTATGCAATATGGTAAGATAAAAAAGATTCCGGATGCAAACACTTCGCCTTGCGCTATAAGCGTGCCCGGAAGGGCGTTACAGCCGCCAATCGGCGGGGCGTTCCTTCCGCATACCAGGCAGCCTCTGCGTCTGACATCAAAAATGAATCATAGAACGGGCGTGGTAAGATGAGAGCCGGCGCAATTTCACAGGGTCATACGGACGCGATGTTGGACAGGGAAGCGCTGGCATTTGGCCATCCGAGCTATACTGTAGAACGGGTACAGCCTGGCGGAGGAACCTGCTATTTGTTTTTCAAGCGGCTGTTTGACATCACCGCCTCGCTTCTTATGGGCATTGTCCTTTTCGTCCCCATGCTGGGCATTGCCCTCCTGGTGAAGCTGGACTCGCCCGGCCCGGCGCTGTTCCGGCAGGAGCGGCTTGGACGGAACGGGGTTCCGTTTATGATGTATAAATTCCGCTCCATGCGCATGGACGCGGAGGCGTCCGGCCCCCTGTGGGCGGAGCGAAACGACGCCCGCTGTACCAGGCTGGGCCGCCTGCTGCGGCGCAGCCGACTGGACGAGCTTCCGCAGCTCGTCAACATCTTTCTGGGGGAAATGAGCTTTGTGGGCCCCCGCCCGGAGCGGGCCTTCTTTTATGACCGGTTCGAGACCTACATCCGCGGCTTTCGCAACCGCTTGGCCGTAAAGCCCGGGTTGACAGGGTATGCCCAGGTTCACGGCGGGTATGAGCTTCGGCCGGAGGAAAAGATCGTATATGATATGGCATATATCAGGGGAAGGTCTGTCCAAATGGACTTGGATTGTATCCTGCGGACGGTAAAACTGGTGTTTACCTGGGAAGGGGCGCGGTAGGCAATGTGTTATGAAGCAGAATCCTCCGGCGTTTCTGTCGTTATGCCCGCATACAACGCCGACGGCACCATCGCCAGGGCCATCGAGTCCGTGCTGATGCAGACCTATCCTACCCTGGAGCTGATCATTGTGAACGATTGCTCCAGCGACGGGACAGGGCTGGCCATCGAGGGCTATGCCCGCCGAGACCCACGGATCCAGGTTCTTCACAATCAGGAAAGGAAAGGCGCCTCCGCCTCCCGGAACTGTGGGGTCAGGGCGGCGCGGTATGCCTGGATCGCCTTCCTGGACAGCGATGACTACTGGCTTCCGGACAAGCTGGAAATGCAGATGCAGGTCATCACGGCGGACGGGTCCTGTGGGCTTTGCTTTACGGCGTCTTCCTTTATCAGTGCTACGGGGCAGCGGTCTGCTTATATTCTGCACGCCCCGGGGCGTGTGACCTACGGGCAACTGCTGTCCCAAAATGTTATTTCCTGTTCCTCCGTCCTGGCCCGCCGTTCGGACTTGATAGCCGAGCCGATGCTGTGCGACCCTATGATCCATGAGGACTATGCGAGCTGGCTTGCGCTGCTGAAGAAGTACCCCTATGCCGCCGGGGTGGACCGGCCGCTGCTGGTCTATCAGGTCAGCGCAAAGAGCCGGTCAGGCAACAAGCTGCGCGCGGCCAGGATGCAGTGGAACACCTATCAAAGCCGCGGCCTGCCATGGCTGACATCCTGCGCCCATTTTCTCACCTACCTGGTGCGCAGTGTGCGAAAATACTGCGCTATCTGGCGGCAGATGCAGCCCCAGCCGGAGGCAGCCCTGTGACGTCGGCCGCCGTCCACGAGGCACATCAGCGCATGATGCTGGAGATGCTCTGCGCTGTGGATAAGGTGTGCCGCCGCAACCATATCCCCTATCTGCTCTTTGCCGGGACGGCGCTGGGCGCGGTGCGGCATCAGGGCTTTATCCCCTGGGACGACGATTTGGATCTCATCATGCTCCGCCCGGATTATGAACGGTTCCTGGCGGTCGCGCCGTCGGAGCTGGATGGGGAAACGTACTATTTGCAGCGTGAGTTTTCCCCGCACTGGCCCATGTGCTTCTCCAAGCTGCGGCGGAACGGCACCGCCTGCATCGAGCGGTACATCCCGAAGGACCCGGAAACCCATCTGGGGGTTTATATCGACCTCTTTCCCTGTGATAATCTCTCCGACCGGAGGATAATCCGGGGGCTACAGTTTGTTGCGTCCAAAATCGTCATCGCAAAGGGGCTGGACCGGCGGGGGTACCTGACCGACCGATGGTGGAAGAAGCTGTTTCTGGCCCTCTGCCGCCCGCTGCCCGACCGGGCGCTGCTGCGCTTTGCGCAGCGGAGGCAGGAGCCTGACTCTGAGCTGGTGCATTGCTTCTTCGGCGGGGCTTCCCGCTATGGCAAAAGCGTCTTCCCCCGTCAGTGGCTCCGGGAGGCAGTGCTGCTGCCCTTTGAAACGGGGCGGTTTCCCGTGTCCGCCTACTATGACGGCCTGCTGACCACCCTCTACGGGGCATATCAGATTCCCACTCCGGTCAGCCAGCGGGGATGCAAGGTTCACGCTGAGCTGGTAGATTTGTCCCACTCCTATGAGGCGTACATCGGCGTACAGGAAACGATGCAGTTTCAGGAATTATCGCGCAGCGTCCGCTAAAGCGGGGCGCACAGGTGACGAGTATGGCAACCCCTCGGTTAGAAATTCTCTGCGCCACAATGGGCCAGGCGGATTTTTCCAAGCTCCAGGAAATGAAGATACAGTGCGACGTGGTATTCGCCAATCAGGCTGACCGCTTCTCCTATGAGGAGCTGACCTGGGACGGGTACACCGCAAAGCTGCTGACGACCCCCACGCTGGGGGTGGGCAGGAACCGGAACCTGGCGCTGGCCCTGGCCACAGGGGAGCTGCTGCTCTTCGCGGACGACGATATGGAGTATGCGGAGGGTGCGCCAACGGGCATCCTCGCAGCCTTTGACCGGCTTCCGGCGGCGGATGTCATCCTGTTCGGCACCCACTATTCCAGGCACGGCGTGGTGTACAAGACGCGGCTGCCCAAAACCGGGCGGCTGCCGGTTTACCGCGCCCTCCGGTATGGAACCTATGCCATCGCCATTCGCCGCGCCGCCCTGATGCGGCACAACCTCCGGTTTACCGAGCTGTTCGGCGGCGGCTGTCTGTACTCCCACGGGGAGGATTCGGATTTCATCCTCCAGTGCTACCGCAGGGGGCTGTCCGTCTACTCCTGCGGCTTTGTCATCGGCACCACAAAAAAGGACGTATCCACCTGCTTCCACGGGTATTCCCCGCGGTTCTTTTATGATAAGGGTGCGCTGGCCAGACACTCCTTCGGGCTGCTGGCCATTCCCTATATGGTATATATGGCCAGCAAGGCGGACTATCCCTCGGAGTTGTCCTGGTTCGGCAAGTGGCGCTGCCTTTGGAACGGATACCGGCGTTTTCCGGCTCTGCAATCCTATGATGAATGGGCCGCAGAGCAAAGCCGAGAAGGGACGCACCATGAGGGCTAGCGGCCGGACCTATCCTGTGGGCGGTATACTGCTGGCTCTGTTTCTACTGTATCTGGCTCCCTTTACCGATGCAAGGCTGCCCTATACCGCCTTTTTGGTGTGCCTTTATCGGGTCGTCCGGTATGATGCGACTGTGTTCGGCACGGATTACTGTGTGCTGGCGGCGGTGTCCCTGCTGTTCCAGACGCCGGGCGGCACCTCCCTGCTGGCGTACCTCTGTGTTTTTGCCGTTATCTGGCAGTTTATCCGGGGCAGCTTCCGGGCCGATGCCTCCCTTCTCATGCTGCTGCTTCTTCTGGACTATCTGCTGCTCCGAATGGGAGGCGGGGCAAACAGGTTCGTCCTGTGCTTCAGTCAGCTGGCGCTGCTGGGCCTGTTCCTCCCCGGTCAGAAGGGGGCGGCCATCGTCAGGATGGCCCGCCTGTTCTGCCTCAGCCTGCTGGCGTCCTCCGTCTATGCGTGGGCGCTCCGGGGCACGCCGCAGCTGCTCCTCCTCCAGGGGGCGGAGGTGGCTGCCTATCAGGGCAGTTCGGCCACACGGTTCCAGGGTCTGTTCCAGGACCCCAACTACTATATGGCCCTGCTTGCGGTGGGGATCGCGCTGACGATTCGGCTGTTCGTCAGCCGACAAATCGGCGGGTTGGAACTGGCTGCGGTAGCAGGCGGTCTGTCTGTGTTTGGCTTTTTCACCTACAGCAAGACCTTTCTGGTGGTTTTTCTGGGGCTGCTGGCCCTGTTCGTCCTGTTGCAGTTTGTGACGGGGCGGGCCGCTCTGGGGCTGGGAGCGGCGGTTTGCGCCATCCTGGGGCTGGCAGGCGCTGCCGCCTGCCCCGATACGCCGGTCTCCGTCGTCCTATACCGTCTGTTCAGCGCCTCCGGCCTGAATGAACTGACCACCGGACGGGCCGAGCTGTTCGCGGCCTACCTGGAGGCCATCCTGGAGCGCCCGTCCACGCTGCTCGTCGGTGTGGGCCTTTCCGGGGAGGCCCTGAACCTGGACCCGCACAACCTGTTTCTGGAGCTCGCCTATTACCTTGGCGTGATTGGCCTTGCCCTGTTTCTGCTGTATCTCGCCCTGCTGATGCACGGCATGAGGCGCTGCGGGGGCGGAGCGCAGCAGTGTCAGTCTGCGCCAGCCAGGTACCTTGTGCTGCTGACGGTGGCCGCGCTGCTCAGCACGTTGAGCGGGATGTTCTCCGCCACCACCTATGTGATGCTGTTCCTCGGCATCGCCGCTACGGCGGTGCCGGGGCGGGGGAAGGTGCAGGCGAGGGCGGAGGAACGCGCTCCACGGGAGCAATAAGCTGTCACAGCACCCACCAGGGAGGGGAGACTTACTATGCAGTCATTCAGCCATCGGGTCCTGCTCATCACTGGCGGAACCGGTTCCTTCGGCAACGCCGTCCTGCATCGGCTCCTGCCTACGGATATTGGGGAGATACGCATTCTCTCCCGGGACGAGAAGAAGCAGGACGATATGCGTCATACCTATCAGAAGGCGTTTCCGGCGTATGCGCAGAAGCTCCGGTTCTACATCGGGGACGTGCGGGACTACGCCTCCATCGTCAGCGCCTTTCGCGGGGTAGACTACGTGTTCCACGCCGCGGCGCTGAAGCAGGTTCCCTCCTGCGAGTTCTTCCCCATGGAGGCGGTGAAAACCAACATTCAGGGGTCGGACAACGTCATCTCCGCCTGCGTTGCCAACGGGGTGAAGAAGGCGGTGTTCCTCTCCACGGACAAGGCGGCCTACCCCGTCAACGCCATGGGCATGACCAAGGCGCTGATGGAGAAGAACGTGGTCGCCCGCTCCCGGCAGATGCTGGAGGGCGACCCCATCCTCTGCCTGACCCGCTACGGCAACGTCATGGGGTCCCGCGGCTCGGTGATTCCCCTGTTTTGCCAGCAAATCGAGGAAGGGAAGCCCCTCACCATCACCAACCCCGCCATGACCCGGTTTATGATGACGCTGGAGGAGGCGGTAGACCTGGTACTGTACGCCTTCGCCAACGGCCAGCAGGGCGACCTGTTCGTCCAGAAAGCGCCTGCGGCCACCATCGCCACCCTGGCCCAGGCCATCCTGGAGCTGCGGGGCTCCAGCCTGGGGGTAACCTTCATCGGCCCCCGCCACGGGGAGAAGCTCTTCGAGGTGCTGGTCACAGCGGAGGAAATGCTCCGGGCGGAGGAACTGCCCGGCTTCTTCCGCATCCCCGCCGACAACCGGGATTTGAACTATGACCGCTATTTCAGCGAGGGCTGCCCTGTGCTGGAGCAGGACAGGCAGTACCACTCCCACAACACCAGGCGGCTGGACGTGGCGGAGATGAAGCAGTTGCTGCAAACCCTGCCCCAGTTCGGCGGCGCGTCCGGGTAGGGGTATGGCAATAGCATTAACTTATAAATGCAATCTATCCTGGGTTGATAAGAATCACGCAGCCGTACAGTCAGATTTCATCGACCAAAGGGCAACAAAATTGCCGTCCGTCCCGCCGTAGGCAAGGGACGAGGCGGCAATCCCCGCCAGCCGCCATCGGCGGCAGTCTCACCAGTGAGAAGTTACATCGTCTCTATCGGGATAGACCACCTGATTGAGGGACAAGGCGAAGCCGCCAGTGGGATAGGAGGAGGGTTCTTAGGGGGGAGCGAGTCCCCGAAGCTCCCCCCTAAGCCGCCCTCTTTTGCTACTTTTCTCGGCGGAGCGAGAAAAGTAGGCCATGCCCTGGCAAGGGCAAACGCCTTAGTTCCTTATAGTATCCCTGTCTAAGGCGCGCAACCCCATTAAGTTGACGCCATCAGGGCCTATGGGTGCTTTCACAAGGGGCGGAAGGTTCCCTGCTTCATTTTCGTCATTTTGCCTCTTGCATTTTCGTCGGGCTGTGCTACAATAGACTGGACAACTGAACAAGGATGTCTTCAGGGCAGGGTGAAATTCCCGATCGGCGGTAAAGTCCGCGCGCGTAACTGCATGAACCGGTGCAACTCCGGTACCGACAGTATAGTCTGGATGAAAGAAGATGTGTTGTTTTCTAAATAATAGCGGTAGTGGGCGTGTTTTATCCTCGTCCTCCCCCCTGTCCGCACTCTTTGAAACATAACACCTGAAGCACATAGCTGGCTCAGGTGTTAATTTTTTTAAAGGAGTGCGTCTCTTATGAAAGGAACCACACGCAACATCACCGTCGCCGCCATGCTCTCCGCCGCGGCCTTCATCCTCATGTTCATCGAGTTTCCCATCCCCATCATGCCCAGCTTCGTCAAGCTGGACATCAGCGACCTGCCCGCCCTGCTGGGCACCTTCGCCCTGGGGCCGGTCTACGGCGTGGTCATCGAGCTGCTGAAAAACCTGCTCCATATCTTAATCAAGGGCACCAGCAGCGCCGGCGTGGGGGAGCTGTGCAACTTCCTGTTCGGCGCGGTGTTCGCCCTGGTGGCCGGGCTGATCTACCGGTTCAAAAAGACCCGGACGGGGGCCATTATCGGCTCCCTGCTGGGCGCGCTGGCCATGGCGCTCATCAGCATTCCGCTGAACTTCTATGTGGTTTATCCCGCCTATGTGGTGTTCTACAGCCTGCCGCTGGAGGCCATCATCGGGATGTACCAGGCCATCCTCCCCTCTGTGGACAGCCTGCTGGAGTGCCTGGTTGTCTTTAACTTCCCCTTCACCCTCTGCAAGGGCCTGCTGGACGCGCTGCTGTGCTTCCTGATTTACAAGCCCCTGTCCCCCCTGCTCCACGGCAGGAGGTAAGCTGAACGCGGCGGGCGTTAAACCCTGCCGCGTTTCCTTCTGCCTTCTCGCTACAGATGCTCCATTGTTCAATCGAACATCTGTTTGACTTCTTGCCTGCCTCATGCTATAATGGGGCAAACCCATTGGGAACGGAGGTGTGCCGCTGTGGACAGGGTCATTTTGCACTGCGATATGAATTCCTTTTTCGCTTCTGTGGAACTGCTGGAGCATCCGGAGCTACAGGACAAACCGGTGGCCGTCTGCGGCGACCCGAATGCCCGCCACGGCATCATCCTGGCGAAGAACGAGGCCGCCAAGCGGTACCGCGTCCAGACCGCCGAAACTATATGGCAGGCCAGGAAGAAATGCCCTGACCTGGTGCTGCTCCCCGCTCACCACAGCAAATACCGGGCCGCCTCCCGGCGTATCAACGCCATCTATGACTGCTACACCGACCTGGTGGAGCCGTTCTCCATTGACGAGAGCTGGCTGGATGTCACCGGCAGCCTGCACCTGTTCCACAAGACGCCAGAGGAACTGGGGGACGAGATTCGCCTCCGGGTGCAGCGGGAGACGGGCCTGACCTGCTCCGTAGGGGTCAGCTTCAATAAAGTGTTCGCCAAGCTGGGCAGCGACTACAGGAAGCCCAACGCCACCACCGTCATCAGCCGGGAGAACTTCCGGCAAATCGTCTGGCCTCTGCCCGTCACCGACCTGCTGTTCGTGGGCAGCGCCGCAGCCGCCGTGCTGCGCCGGTACGGCATCGAGACCATCGGCCAGCTGGCCGCCGCCGACCCGGAGGCGCTGGTGACCTGCCTGGGAAAACTGGGCGGGCAGCTCTCCACCTACGCCAGAGGGAAGGACGCCAGCCCTGTGGTACCGGTCCGGGACGCCCCGCCCCCCAAGAGCGTGGGCAACGGCCTGACCTTCCCCCGGAACCTGGTGGGGCTGGAGGAGGTGCGCACCGGGCTGGAGCTGCTCAGCGACAGCGTGGCCACCCGCCTGCGGCAGCTGGACAGGAAGTGTACCACCGTCCAGGTCACCATCCGCGATCCTAATTTCAGAACCATTCAGCGGCAGAAGCCGTTGAGCGCCCCCACCTGCCTGTCCCGGGATCTGACCGCCGCCGCCCTGGAGCTGGTACAACGGAGCTGGAACCTGTCCGCCCCCATCCGAATGCTGACGGTGACGGGTCTGGGGCTGGTGTCTGAGGAGGATGCGGCGGAGCAGCTGGACCTGTTCGCCCCAGACAGCACCGAGAAGCGGGACAAGCTGGAGGCGTTGGAGCGGACGATGGACAGCATCCGCACCCGATACGGCAAGGACGCCATTCAGCTTGGCTCCCTGTCCTCCTCCCAGATAAAAGGAGAGGGCAAGCCTGAATAGCAGAGAGAAAGAGAGGATACTATGAAACGGAAGCTACTTTGCCTGCTTTTGGCTGTTACGCTGCTGCTCTCCGGCTGCTCTGCGGGGGCAGCCCAGAGCGCTGCCTCTGAGGTGGAGGCTGCGTCGGCCAGCGCATCCCTTGCCGCAGAATCGGAAGCGTCCGGCAGCGCTGAACCCGCGCCGGAGGAAAGCGCCGACCCTGACGGGTCGGAAAGCACGTCTGCCGTGCCGCCGGAGCAGACGGAGCCCGCTTCCTCTGACCTCGCCCCGGAGGAGGCCGCAGCCTCCTCCGACCTGACGCCGGAGGCAGAGGCGGAGGCGCTGGTCTTTACTGAGGTGTCCGAAACGGTGTGGGCCACCGCCAACGTGAATATCCGCACCGGCCCCAGCACCGATGCGGGCATCGTGGCCGTGCTGTCCGCCGGGAACTCCGTCACCCGAACCGGGTATCAGGAATCCTGGAGCCAGGTAGACTATGAGGGGGCGGTCTGCTACATCAGCACCGCCTACCTGACCACTGAGGAGCCGGTGCAGCCCACGGAGACGGCGGGCACCGGCCACATCGTCGCCATCGACCCCGGCCACCAGGCCAAGGGCAACAGCGACCTGGAGCCCATTGGCCCCGGCGCAACGGAGCAAAAGGCCAAGGTGTCCACCGGCACCAGCGGCGTCAGCACCGGCGTGGCGGAGTCCGCCCTGACGCTGACCGTATCCCTCCAGCTGCGGGACGCCCTGGAAGCGGAAGGCTACCAGGTGGTGATGACCCGTGAGAGCCAGGACGTGAACATCAGCAACGCGGAGCGGGCGCAAATCGCCACCGACGCCGGGGCGGAAATTTTCATCCGCATCCACGCCAACGGCTCGGAGAACGCCTCCGCCAACGGCATTCTGGCCCTGTCCCCCTCCAGCGCCAACCCTTATGTCAGCAGCCTGTATAAGGACAGCTACCGCCTGTCTAAACTGCTGGTGGACGAGCTGTGCGCCGCCACCGGGGCGAAGAACCTGGGGGTTCAGACCTCGGACACCATGAGCGGCATCAACTGGAGCACCATGCCCGTCTCCATCGTGGAGCTGGGCTTTATGACGAACCCCACCGAGGACGAACTGTTAAACAGCGTCGACTACCAGGCCAAGCTGGTGGAGGGCATGGTCAACGCAGTGAACGCCTACTTTGGGGCGTGACTTATCCCAATAGAATGGAGTTATCAATTTGAAGCGATTCGTTACCGTTCTTCTGGCCTTTCTCCTGCTGCTCTCCGCCGCCGGCTGCTCCGCCGGGGAGACAAATGTGGACGCGGAGGGGCTGACAGTGACCTGCACCACCTACCCGGTCTATCTGATGGCTCAGGCTGTCACCGAGGGAACGGAGGGCATCACCCTGACCCTGATGATTCAGCAGGAGATCAGCTGCCTCCACAACTACACCCTGACCATCAGCGATATGAAGAAGGTGGAGGGGGCCGACCTGATTGCCGTCAGCGGCGCGGGGCTGGAGGAGTTCCTCTCTGACGCCCTGGAGGGGCGGAATACGGTGGACTGCTCCGAGGGAATTGCCCTGCTGTGGAATGAGGAGGAGGGGGAGGACGACCCCCACTACTGGCTTTCCCCCGCCAACGCCGCCCAAATGGCAACGAATCTGGCGGACGCTTTCGGGGCCATCGACCCGGACAACAGCGCCCGGTATCAGGCCAACGCGGAAGCGGCGGCGGAGGAACTGGCCGCCTTTCAATCCGAACTGATAGGCAGCATCCCGGCGGACTGCCCCAGAGAACTCATCACCTTCCACGATGGCTTTGCCTACTTCGCGGAAGCCTTCGGCTTCACCATCGTGGCCGCCGTGGAGGAGGAAGAGGGAGCCGAGGCCTCCGCCCGGCGCATCTCCGAGCTGGTGGCGTTCATTGACCAGTACAGCCTCCCCGCCGTCTTTGTGGAGGCCAACGGCTCGGACACCACCGCCCAGTGCCTGGCGGCGGAGCGGGGCTGCGCCATCGGCGTGCTGAACATGGGCATGAGCGCCGGGGACGGCGCGGAAACCGGCCTCGCCGCTTACGAAGCCCTGCTGCAAGGAAACCTCACCGCGATTCTGGAGGCGTATCTATGAGAAAACCCAAGCATATTTCCGTCCCCCAGGCGGACGCCTGTTCCGGCAGCTGCTGCCTGCGGGTGGACGACCTCTCCGTCACCCTGGACGAGGAGCGGATTTTGGAGCATGTCAGCTTTCACATGCACTGCGGGGAGCTGATTGCCCTGATCGGCCCCAACGGGGCGGGGAAAAGCTCCCTGTTCAAATCCATCCTGGGGCAAATGCCCCATACCGGGAGCATCACCTTCCACACCGCCCAGGGGGCCCACATCAAGCCCCGCATCGGCTACGTCCCCCAAAGCCCCGCCTTTGACAAGGGGGATCCGGTCAGCGTGCTGGACCTGTTCATCTGCGCCAGCGCCAAGTGGCCGGTCTTTCTGCCGGTCCCCCATTCTCTGCGGGAGCAGGTGCGGGCCTGCCTGGCCCGGGTGAACGGTGAGGCGCTGATTGACAAGCCGGTGGGCAGCCTCTCCGGCGGCGAATTGCAGCGGGTGCTGCTGGCCATGGCCCTGGAGCCGCTGCCCAACATTCTGATTCTGGACGAGCCCATGAGCGGCGTGGACATGGAGGGGGAGCAACAGCTCTTCCTCCTGCTGGACGACATCCGCACCCGCTACGACCTGTCCATCCTCCTCTCCACCCACGACTTTGGTACCCTTCACCTGATGGACAAGGTGCTGCTGCTGCAAAAGCAGCTGCTGAAGGCGGGAACGCCCCAGGAGGTCATGTCCTCCCCGGAGTTCCAGGCTCTGTTCAGCGTCAACATTCGGAATGGGGGTGTGGAAGGATGAACCTCTGGTATGGGCTGGTAGACCTGCTGCCTTTCGAGTGGGCAGAGCCGGGCAGTATGTACTTTATGAAGAACGCCCTGCTGGCCATTCTGGTCATCTCCCCCCTGTTCGCGCTATTAAGCACCATGGTGGTGGAGCATCGAATGGCCTTCTTCTCCGACGCCCTGGGCCACTCCGCCTTCACCGGCATCGCCATCGGCGCACTCTGCGGCCTGGCGGACAGCACCTGGTGCGCGGTGGCGCTGTCCGTGGTCTTTGCCCTGCTGTTCACCCTGGTGCAGCAGAAGAGCAAGATGGCCAGCGATACGGTCATCGGCGTCTTTTCCTCCACCGCCATCGCCCTGGGCATCTTCATCTCCACTCTGGGGGGCGGCAGCTTCACCAAGTTCAACAGCCTGCTGATTGGCGACATTCTCTCCGTCTCGCCGAGGAAAATCGGCCTGCTGGCGGTGATCCTGGTGCTGGTGGCAGTGCTGTGGGTATTCCAGCTGAACGGGCTGACCCTGTCCGCCGTCCACCCGGAGCTGGCGGAGAGCCGGGGCGTCCGCACCGGATTGCTGGAGGCCCTCTTCAACTGCGCCGTGGCCGTGGTGGTCACTCTCACCATGACCTGGGTGGGGCTGCTGGTCATCAACTCCCTGCTGGTGCTGCCCGGCGCGGCAGCCCGGAACCTGGGGCGCAATATGCGGCAGTACACCCTGCTCTCCCTGCTGGGGGGGCTGGTCTGCGGCATCGGCGGCCTGATGGTCAGCTACTATGTGGGCACCTCCACCGGGGCCAGCATCACGCTGCTGCTGGCGGCCTGGTTCTTCCTGAGCTTTGCCCTGAGACGGGTGAAGCGGTAAGGGCAAAGCGCCTCCTGGGGATGTTATCCCCCAGGAGGCGCTGACTGTTTTTAGAATGTGGACACCGTGCAATCCAAAGGCTGTGGAACCGTCCTGCGCGGAGGGATTCCTCGGGTTTCGACGGATTTTGCGGTATTTTTCCGGTGAAGAATCGAGGCTTGTCATGCAGGAAGCCTTGCAGAGCAGCGCTGATGTCCCCACCTGCCGGACAAGGGTGCGCGCTGCCTGCCAACTGGGCGGGCAAAGCCGGATTTCCTACGAAGGGCCTTGTCTGAATCCCCCGCTTCCTCAGGCAGTGAGGAAGCCGCCGCATCAGCTGCCCTTTCTGGCCTGCAGCTTGCGGTACTGGGAGGGAGAAATGCCGTACTCCTTCTGGAAAGCCCGGTAAAAGGTGGAGTGGTCGGAAAAGCCCACCTGCTCCCCAACAGAGGTCAGAGGCCGGCCCTCCAGAATCAGGTTCTTCGCCGCAATCAGCCGCCGCTGGGTGACGAAGCGGTAAAAGCTGACCCCCAGCTTATTGCGGAAGGTCTGCTGGAGTGCGCTCTGACTGACCAGCAGGGCCGAAGCCGCCCCTTCCAGGGTGATTTTCTCCGCCAGGTGGGTCTCCACATAGAGGGTAGCGTGATCCACCAGCTCCCGCTGCTCCGGCAGGGGCGGCTTCGGCCCGTTGGGGGAGAGAGCCTCCATCATATTCGCCACCAGCTGCATGGTATTGCCGCAGACCCACATTTGCCACCCAGGTTCTCCCCGCTCCGCCTTCTCACACCCCCGGCGGAAGGTGTCCTGCAAAAAGGCCCACTTTGTTCCGGCAGTGCGCAGAATGCCGGAGTGGTTGGTCCGCTCCCTCAGTTCCGGCCAGTTGACGGCCATCTGCTCAAAAAATGCCTGGCTGACCCACAGCACATAGCGGCGGTAGGGGATGGACATGACATCGGGGAAGATAGGCCGATGGCTGACGCCGGGGGGAACATAGATAATGTCCCCGGTAGTGACGCGGTACCGGTCGGTGCCGATGAGGTACTCAATATTACCCGAGCGGCAGCAAAGAATCTCGTAAAAGGTGTGGCTGTGGAGCTGGACATCGTCAGCGTCCGGGGAATAGCTGACATCCTCATGTGCGTCCACGAAGGGGGAGCTCATCTCCAGTTCCTGATAGAGATTTTCCGTCCCGGTTGCATCGGCAAAGTCCTGCCTCGCCTGACGTTTTTCCTGCGGGGACATGGCGTTCCACTGACGGCTGTTGAAATCGGTGATTCGCTTCATTTCGGACAATTTCACAAATCTGCGCCTCCCTGCGGCTTTGTTTTGTTCGATTATACCACAGGTTTGACGGATTTGCAATGTTTTTGACGTTTTTTGCAATTTACTTTGCGTGCTTTTTAAAGCATAATAGAAAATGTCCTTGGATCTCCTTTACCGGTTATCCTTATCCAACATATCACAAGGAGGAATCACAATGGCAGAAAAAACAAAAGAGAGACGCCTGACCATGAGACACAAGGTCGGCTACGGCATGGGCGACCTTGGCGGCTGCATGACCTTCGCCCTGATGGGCTCCATGGTTACCCGCTACTACACCAACGTGCTCCAAGTCGATACGGTCATCCTGGCCACCATGCTGCTGGTCTGGAACATCTGGGACGCCGTCAATGACCCGCTGATGGGCGCGCTGATGGACAAGATTTATTCCAAGAGTCACAACAAGCATGGCAAGTTCCGCCCCTGGCTGCTCCGTTCGGCTCCGTTGGTCGCCATCACGTTCATCGTATTCTGGACCGTACCCACCTTCTTTGAAGGGACCACCATGCTGGTGGTGTTATTCTTCTGCAAGATTTTGTATGAAGGCTGCTACACCATGTTCAACATTCCCATGGGCTCCCTGCTCTCGGCCATGGCGGACGATGATGGGGAGCGGGCCTCCCTCTCCTCCGCCCGCGGCTTTGGCTCCATGATCGGCAACGTTATCCCGCTGATCATCATGCCTCAGCTCCTCTCCGCCTACGGCGACACCGCTGCGGCCTTCCGCATCGGTTCCATCGTCTGCGCCGGTATCGGGTTCGTGTTCTGCCTGCTGCACTACTTCTGGACGGAAGAGCGCAACCTCTCCGACACCCCCACCGAGGAGAGCAATAATGTCAAATTCACTGACATCATCGGCGTCTTTAGAACCAACCGCCCCTTCCTGGCCCTCTGCATCCATGGCGTTTGTATCTGCACCATGCAGTATGTAAGCAGCACCCTGAGCACCTATATGTACTCCGATGTGCTGGGCGATGTCGGCATGATGTCCTATGCCAGCGTCCTCACCATGCCGCTGAGCATCGTAGTTCTGATGATCTGCCCCAGGATCTCCAAAAAGCTGGGCCTGATTCCCATGATTCGCCACTCCCTGCTCATCAGCTGCGGGCTGTATGTATCGCTGTTTGCATTCCAGCTGATCTTCCCAACGTCCGTCATTGTCTACATGGTCTGGAGCTCTCTGGCCTCCACCATGGGCGGCATCTCCATCTATATGCAGTGGGGCCTGGTGGCCGAGGCCATTGACTACAATGAATTCGTCACCGGCAAGCGTACAGAGGGTTCCATCTACGGCACGTTCAACCTGGCCCGCCGTATCGGCCAGACCGTAGGAAACTCCGCCGCCGTCCTGGCCCTGGGTTGGATCGGCTATGACGCAAACCTGGCGATTCAGTCCTCCGGCACTATCGTCGGCATTAAGGCTCTGTGCGTACTTGTACCCGGCATCTTCGTCATCGGCTCCTGGCTTGCGTTCCGCTTCGTATGGAACATCACCCCGGAGGTCCAGCAGCAGATTGCAGAATTCAAGGCGAAAAAGACGCAGGACGTGGCAAAGTAAACACACCTGACCGCCGCAAGACGCTGCGTCTCAGCCCCGCGGCGGCCATCGCCGCGGGGCCGCTCTATTCCCTGTAAGCGCTCAGAAAGGAGTGTCACAATATGGAACCTCGAACCCGTATCCTGCCCCGTATGCTCAACAGCGAAGTGGAGGAGTATCTAAAAACCAACGACATCGTAATCGTACCGGTTGGCACCGTTGAAATGCACGGCGGCTTCCCCCTGGACAGCGAGACGGTTATCAGCGAAGCCTTTGCGCTGCGCATGGCCGAAGCCTGTGACGGATTGGCGCTGACCGGCCTGCCCTACTTCTATGCTGGCGCCACTGCCAGCGGCCGGGGCACGGTGCAGGTCAGCGTCCGCCAGGGCATCGACTACCTGGGCGCTGTGGCCCGCAGTCTGCTGCGTCAGGGCTTTCAGCGGCAGGTATACCTGAGCTTCCACGGCCCGGCGCACATGACCGTCTCCCCTATGGTGCGGGACTTCTTTGATGAGACCGGCGTCCCCATCCTGTATATGGATCTGGCCCTGCAGATGATGGGCTCCTGCCGGGATTTGATAAAGACCCTGGACGATTTCCACGCCATCACCGTCGGGTCCTACCAGATCATGGGGCGGCTGGAGGATGTGCCGCTGACCACTGCGTTCCAGCACAGCGAACCGCAGACCTGCGCCCCCTTTAACGACCTCTTTGGCCTGGCCTACCAGAGTGCCTCTGTCGGCTACTGCTTTGCAGACCCCAAAGACCATATGTCCACCACCGCCATCCCCGATGAGGCCGTCCGGCAGCGGCTTGCGGACGAAGGGCAGGCCATCGTGGAGGAATGGGTCCACCGGATGGATATGCCGCACGTGGTGGCGCAGATGCGGGACCTGAAGGGCTACACCGATGCAGTGGCGGAGGATCGCCCCTGGATGCCCAGCGCGTGGAACAACAGGACACGCTGATTACAGCAATGTTTATCAGGGCTGCGCTTTGACACAGCAAGAACAGGAGATGTATCATCATGGCAAACACCATCCAAACCCCCTGCGGCGCAATCACAGGCACCGCCTGCCAGTGGCCGGGGGTCACCGCCTACAAAGGCATCCGCTATGCCACCGCCGGACGGTGGGAGTATCCCGCCGTCGTCACCCACTGGGAGGGCACCTATGACGCCACCCGGTACGGCGCCTGCTCCTACCAGCCCCGGGCTTTCTATGACGAGGCGCAGATGCCGGAGAAGGCGTTCTACTACAACGAGTTCCGCAAGGGCGAACACTATGACTACAGCGAGGACTGCCTCTTCCTGAATGTCTGGACCCGGTCGGACGCCACGCCGGACAGCAGGCTGCCGGTTCTCTTCTACATCCACGGCGGCGGATTCACCGGCGGCTGCGGCCATGAGAAGCACTTTGACGGCCCCGTCTGGCCCACCAAGGGGGTCATCGGCGTCACCATCAACTACCGCCTGGGCCCCATGGGCTTCGTCTGCCTGCCTGAACTGGCGGAGGAGAGCGGCCGCACCGGCAACTATGCCCTGTATGACCAGCTCGCCGCCCTGCAATGGGTCCATGACAACATCAGCGCCTTTGGCGGCGACCCGGCCAACATCACCCTGATGGGGCAGAGCGCCGGAGCCATGAGCGTGCAGCAGCTGGTGCTCAGCCCCCTGACCAGGGGCCTGGTGGCCAGGGCGGTCATGAGCAGCGCCGGCGGCGTCAATAAGCTGTTTGATGTGAAGCCAGCCGCTAATAACTATTCCTTCTGGCAGGCCGTGATGGAACGGGCCGGCTGCGCCGACCTGGCCGCCTTCCGCGCCCTGCCGCCGGAGGCGCTGTTCGCTGCCTGGCAGGCCGAGCAGAAGGCGCAAAAGGTCGCGGGCATGAGTTGCGCCCCCTGCCTGGACGGGAACCTCATCCCCTGCACCAACGAGGAGAGCGTAAAGTCCGGCAGCGCGCTGAATATCCCCTACCTGCTGGGCACCAACAGCGAGGACATCATGCCCCCCATCATCTTCCGTATGGCGAAGGGCTGGTGCCGCCTCCAGGCCGACCAGGGCAGGCAGCCCAGCTATACCTGGTTCTTTGACCGCCAACTGCCCGGCGATGACAACGGCGCCTGGCATTCCAGCGACCTGTGGTACTGGTTCGGCACCATCGACCACTGCTGGCGGCCCATGACCGACCACGACCGGACGCTCACCGGCGAGATGACGGACTACTTGACCATTTTCGCCAAAACCGGCGACCCCAACGGAGAGGGGCTGACCCAGTGGCTGCCCATTGAGAAAGGGCAGAACAAGGTGCTCCGCCTGGGCCAGGGTGCGACCCACATGGGCGGAGTCAACATGGCCAAGCTGACCCACACCATGATGACCAAGCCCGCCGTCGGGGAGTAACACCCTCGCCGGAACGCTTCAACAGCGGCGGTGCCGTCAAACGCGGCGCCGCGCAGGAACCTTCCATTTTGACGGTGCAGCCCGGTAAGCAAATTACTGGCTGCGCCGCTTTTTTTCGTGTTGGCATCTCGTTTCAGGTCGACAGCAACGCCTGCAGAGAAACGCCCCTTGCACGATTTTCTGCAACTGCTGCAACAAACAGCGCCGTATCCCCCCAAAATCGAAAAAACACAAAAGGTTCCCCTTGCAGAAATCGAACAGATGTTCTATAATCCGAATCAGAAACAGGCAAGGGAGGAATGCAATGAACAAATACGAGTCCTGGCTGACGGACAGCGGCCTGACGCTGCTCCGGGGCTGGGCGCGGGAGGGCCTCACCGAGGGCGAACTGGCCCAGCGGATGGGTGTCACCGCCGCCACCCTGCGGGCGTGGCAGTCCCGCTTCCCGGAACTGCGGGAGGCGCTGGCGCGCAGCGGCCAGGTGCTGGACTACGAGGTGGAGGAGGCCCTGCTGAAAAAGGCTCTGGGCTTTGCCAGCACAGAGCGGAAGGTGGAGGTCAGCCCTAAGGGCGACCGGAAGGAGACGGAGACCGTCAAGCAGGTGGCTCCGGATGTCAGCGCCATCTCCCTGTGGCTGAAAAAGCGGAAGCCGGAGGTCTGGGGGGACGGCGGCGGCAAGGTGGCCAGCGTGGAGAACAACCTCTACGCCGCCCTGGACGTGGAAGGAGGCTGGGATGATTTACCAGAGCTTCAGCCGGAGGCAGCTGCTGACCCTGACCTGGTGGCGGAGGGCTGAGTTCGCCGGGTATGACGGCATCCTCTGCGACGGCAGCGTCCGCAGCGGCAAGACCCTGAGCATGGCGGTGGGTTTCCTGCTGTGGAGCATGGAGCGGTTTGACGGCGGGCAGTTCGCCCTGTGCGGCAAGACCGTAGAATCCCTCCGGCGGAATGTGACCAACCTGCTGCCCCAGTGGCTGGAGGGCCTCTTTCAGATGGAGGAGCGGCGGAGCGAGAACCGCATCGCCGTCACCGGGGGCGGCCACCGGAACAACTACTATCTCTTCGGCGGCAAGGACGAGAGCAGCTACGCCCAAATCCAGGGCATGACCCTGTGCGGCGTGCTGCTGGACGAGGTGGCCCTGATGCCCCGCTCCTTCGTGGAGCAGGCCCTGGCCCGGTGCAGCGTGCCGGGCAGCAAATTCTGGTTCAACTGCAATCCGGAGGGGCCGGAGCATTGGTTCTACCTGGAATGGGTGCGCCAGGCCAGGGCGCGGAACATCCTCTACCTCCACTTCACCATGGAGGATAACCCCTCCCTGGCCCCGGAGATACGGGCGCGGTACGAGCGGCTGTACACCGGCGTGTTCTATGACCGGTACGTCCGGGGGCTGTGGGTGGCGGCGGAGGGGCTGGTCTATGACGGCTTCGACCCGGCGCGGCATATTCCGCCCACCCTGCCGGAGACCGCCGGGCGCTGCTACGTCAGCGTGGACTACGGCACCCGGAACCCCACCGTCTTTCTGCTGTGGCAGAAGGAGAAGGGAGGCGACCGCTGGTGCTGCCTGCGGGAATACTACTGGGACGGGCGGCAGCGGCAGCAGCAAAAGACAGACGGAGCATACGCGGAGGACTTGCTCCATTTTTTATCCGGTTTATATCCCCAAATGGTGATTATAGACCCGTCCGCGGCCAGCTTTATCACCGAGCTGCGTCAGCTGGGCCTGCCTGTCCAGCAGGCGGACAACAGCGTGCTGGACGGCATCCGCTGCGTCAGCGACCTGCTGCGGGAGGGGCGGCTGCTGTTCCACCCCGACTGCGCCCACACCAGAAGCGAGTTTCGCGCCTACGTCTGGGACGAGGGGGCGGCGGCTCAAGGGGTGGACAGGCCAGTGAAGGAGCACGACCACTGTATGGACGCGGTGCGGTACTTCGCCTACACCGTGGTGCGGCGGAGCAGCGCCCGGGTCAGCCGCCGCCCCAGGGGGCTGTAGCACGGAACAACAACGAGGAGGAAGAAGATATGATTTGTTATCTGGACAGGGGCGAAGTCCCCGATCTGGAGGACATCAGCCCCCAGGTGCTGCGGTACCTGGTGCGGAAGGCGGAGGCGGCGGCAGGCCGGTACCGCCGTTTGCAGGACTACTACCTGGGCCGCCACCCCAGCTTACAGGGGAAGCACAGCCCGGACGAGGTGCGGGTGGCGGTGAACTACGCCAAATATGTGGTGGACACCGCCCTGGGCTACTACCTGGGGGAGGAGGTCAAGTACGACCCCAACGCCAGGGCCAACGAGGGCGGCGGCGCGGTGGACATCGGCCCGGTGGAGCGGGCCTACCACGTCCAGCACATCGCCGAAATCGACCAGGAGCTGGGCCGGGGCATGGGCATCTGGGGCGAGTGCCTGGAGCTGTGCTACGCCTCGGCGGACTGGGACCCCCTGCCCCGCAGCGCGAAAATCGACCCCGCCAACGGCATCCTGGTGTGCGACACCACGGTGGAGCACAACAAGCTGTTCGCCCTCCTGTGGGACAGGCGGGAGACCACCGCCGGGGAGCGATACTACAGCATCATGCTGCTGACTGACCGGACGGTAAAGACCTTCCGCAGCGCCACGGTGGAAATGACAGCCTTCCGCCAGGAGGGGGAGACGCAGTTCCACTGGTTCGGCGCGGTGCCGGTGATTGCCTACGAGAATAACGGAGACCGCCAGGGGGACTTTGAGCAGGTCATCAGCCTCATCGACGCCTATGACGACCTGATGAGCAGCCGCCTGACCGACAAGCGGAAGTTCGTGGACGCCCTGCTGGTGTTCTTCGGCATGACGCTGCGGGAGGGGGACGAGAGCCGCCTGGCCAAAGAGAAGTTCCTGGACGGCGCGCCGTTGGACGCCCGGGCGGAGTACATCCAAAAGACCTTTGACGAGGAGAGCGTGCAGGTGCTGGCCGACGCCCTGGTGCGGGACATCCACAAGATGACCATGACAGTGGATATGTCCGACCAGCAGTTCGCAGGCAACAGCTCCGGCCAGGCGCTGAAGCTGAAGCTCCTGACCATGAACCTGCTGGTGAAGAACAAAATGCGCCGGATGGAGCGGGGCCTCAAGGAACGGCTGGCCCTGTATAATCACTACCTCACCGTAAAGGGAGAGATGCAGCGGCTGGATGTGGACGATGTGGACGTGGTGTTTACCCTGAATACCCCCATCAATGAGGAGGAAATCGTCACCATGGTCACCAGCCTCCAGGGCATCGTGGACGACCAGACCCTGCTGGGCCAGTTGTGGTTCATCCGCGACCCGGCGGAGGCCCTGCGGAACATCCGGGCCCAGAGAAAACTGAAACAGGAGGAACTTGCGTGAACGAGGAAGTATTCACCCCCGGCGCTGCCGGTGAGGCGGAGGCCGGAACAGAGGCGGCGGAGCCGTCCCTCCAGGATATGGAGGCCCAAATCGCCCAGGCGCTGGCCCAGGCCAGGGCGGACTGGGCGGCAGCGGAACAGGCCCGGCTAGAGGCGGCGGTGGCGGCGGAGCGGGCGCGCTGCGACGACCTGCTGCGGCAGAACGCCCTGGAGCGGCAGCTTCGGGAGGCGGGGCTTGACCCGGCCTTCGCCCCCTTCCTGAAAGGCGGGCCCCAGGAGGAGGACGAGGCCCGGCTGGCCCGGTTCGCCGGGCTGGTGCAGGGGCAGGTCACCGCCGCCCTGGCGGAGAAGCTGCGGGGCGGGGAGCCGCCCCGGGCGCCGGTGCAGCCCCAGGGCTATGACCGGGACAGCCTGAAACAGATGAGCCCCCGGGAAATCAACGACCGCTGGGAGGACATCATGGCTGCCCTGGGCCGGGACGGCTGAGCCGCTGTGACTATTATGAATTAAGATTGGAGAGATTCTATGGCATTTACAAACTTTATCCCTGAGGTGTGGAGCGCCCGGCTGCTGGAGCATCTGGACAAGGTCCACGTCTACGCCAACCTGATGAACCGGGACTATGAGGGGGACATCCGGGCCTATGGCGACACGGTACACATCAACCAAATCGGCAGCATCACCATCTCCGACTATGACGGCACCGACATCGGCGAGCCGGAGGAGGTGGACGGCGCGCAGCAGTCCCTGACCATCGACCAGGCGAAGTACTTCAACTTCCAAATCAAGGACATTGACAACGCCCAGTCCAACCCCAAGCTCATCGACGCCGCCATGCAGCGTGCCAGCTATGACATGAACGACGTCATCGACCAGTATCTGGCCCAGCTGCTGGTGTCCGGCTGCCAGGAGGGGAATATCCTCTATGACGACAGCACCGCCGTCACCCCCACCGAGGAGAACGCCTATGACTACCTGGTGGATCTGGGGGTAGCCCTCAGCGAGGCCAACGTGCCCACCCTGGGCCGCTGGGTGGTGATTCCCCCCTGGTTCCACGGGCTGCTGCTGAAGGATCCCCGCTTTGTGGGCAACGGCACCGGCTACAACCAGGCCATCCTCCAGGGCGGCATGGTGGGCGAGGCCGCAGGCTTTGAAATCCACCTGAGCAACAACGTTCCCAATACCGACGGGACGCTGTACAAGGTGCTGGCCGGCACCAACGCCGCCGGGGCCTATGCCGAGCAGCTGGTGGAGCTGGAGGCGTACCGCCTGCAAAACAACTTCTCCGACGCGGTGAAGGGCCTCCACGTCTACGGGGCCAAGGTGCTCCAGCCCGGCGATCTGGCCCTCATGACCATCAACAAGGCGGGGTGACAGGCATGACGGACGAGGTATTGGAATCCTGCCTGGCGAAGCTCCAGCGGAAGCTGGGGCTGGAGGAGCCGGACGAGGATGAGCTGCTCCTCCTCCAGGACGCGGTAGAGGACGCGGAGCGGGAGGTGCTGACCTACCTGGGCTGTGAGGAACTGGAGAGCCGGTTCCTGCCCCAGGTGCTGGAGATGGCCGCCCTGTACGCCCAGAAGGATATGGCGGAGAATGGCGGCTGGCAATCCTATAGCTACAGCGAGGGCCAGGTCAGTGAGAGCATCACCTACCAGACGGAGGCGGAATACCGCAGCGGCGTGGCGGAGATTCTGCAAACGCTGGCCCGGTACCGGGTGGTGCCGTGCTGACGGGCCGGGGCACCCCCAACGCCTGGCGGCAGGGCTTCCAGCTCTTCCGCCGCCGGGCCGGGGTGAACGCCTATGGCGACACGGTGTACACCTACGACCTGTCCAGCCCCGACTTCACCGCCGAGGACGGCAGCGAGGGCGGCCTGTGCTTCCAGAGCGTTCAGGCGTGGCAGTCCTCCGGCAGAACGTCCGGCGGAGCCGCCCTGCTGGAACCCGGCGAGGAGCCGGGGGGCGCGGCCCAGGCGGTGGTGTACGGCGACCTGACGGTGCAGCCCTTTGACCGCCTCCTGCTGAAAAGCGGCCTCTTTGAGGTGAAGGGGGTGCAGGAGTGGCCCTCCTACCGGCTGCTCCTGCTGGACCGCATCGCCTCGGAAGCGGGGTGACGGCATGGCAGAGGCAAGCGCCCTGCTGGTGGACGGCAGGGCCCAGGTGAAGGCCGCGCTGGAAAGCATCCAGGCGGAGACAGCCTTCTCCGTCCGGCAGAGCTGGCCCAGAACGGAGAATGACGGCGTCCTCATCACCTACGGGGAGTACAGCAACGTCTCCACGGAGTGCAGCGTGGTGGACAGCGTCAGCTACCAGGTGGACATCTGGGCCTTTGACCGGGAGACGGTGACGGCCCTCAGCGCCCTGGTGAACCAGGCCATGACGGCGCTGGGCCTGAAACGCATCTACAGCGGCCCCGATGGGGTCAGCGCCGCTGGGCTGGGATATGAGCATAAGCAGTTCCGGTTCGGGCGGAAGGTGGATAAGAGGACGATGCGGCTGATTGATTAGTGGCTAGTGGCTAGCCGTCCCTGCGGGGCGAAGCTGTTGGCTGTTAGCTGTTAGTGACCCCCAATTGTCAGGCAACGCTTCTGGCCTTTCCACCCCTCAGTCAGCTACGCTGACAGCTCCCCTTTCAGGGGAGCCAAGGGGGTGTGGTTCCTGCCACGCTCCTGCCTCCCCTGAAAGGCAATGTCATCAATTTAAGGATTTATTTTCGTTTTCCTAAAGAAAAGCGAGTTTCCGCGCTGAAACTCAGATTAGCACGACCAACGGAAAAGCAGAATGTTACCCAGCCGCCATGGGCGGCAGTCTCACCAGTAGGAAGTCACATCGTCTCTGACGGGATAGACCACCTATAGAATGAGACAAGGCGAAGCCCACAGTGGGATAGGGGGAGGGTTCTTAGGGAGGGGCGAGGCCCCGAAGCCCCTCCCTGAGCCGCCCTCTTTTGCTACTTTTCTCGGCGGAGCGAGAAAAGTAGGCCCCGCCCTGGCAAGGGCAAGCCGTTGTTCCTTCAAAGAACTGTATCTGAGGAGAACCAGCCCCGCCGGGAGGACAAAAACCTATTTCCTTTATCAGCCCTCCTCTAAGGAACTTATCCCTCTGGCGGCCCGCCCCTCCCCCATCCTGGGGCATAGAAGCCCAGCATGAAAACCCACACAACCTATCAAAATAGCAGAAAGGAAACAATACACTATGGCAACACAAGGCTTTGCAAGCATCGGCATCGACGTGAGCGTCAACTCCGTCAGCCTGAACTATGTGCAGGACATCGGCGACATCGGAGGCACCCCCTCCGAACTGGACGCCACCTGCCTGAAAGACACCATGAAGAAGCAGGTGCCCGGCGTCCAGGACGTGAAAACCTGGGAATGTACCTACCTCTTTGACAACAGCGCCGCCGACAGCGACTATCGGACGCTGAAAGCCCTCCAGACGGCGGGGAGCGTCGTCCCCGTGGCAGTGACCTTCCCCGACGGCACCGTCTTCTCCTCCACCGGCTATGTGAACACCTACATCTCCGGCGCGAAGGTGGACGAGCTGGTGACGGCCAAGCTGGCGGTCAGCATCCAGTCCGACTGGGTGGTGACTGACCCCGCCGCCACCTGACCGGCGGCGCAGTCTGAACAGGAGGTAAAATTCCCATGAAACGAGTATATAACCTCCGGGTGGCCGGGCAGGACTACCGGCTGCGGCTGACCCTGGGAGGCCAGAAGCGGCTGAAAGAGCGCTTCTCGGAGGAAACGCTGCAAACCGTACTGACTGCGGCAGAGGACAGCGAGTGTATGGCCGCCCTGCTGGGGGAGGCCCTGAACTGGGAGGGCAGCGGCAACCCCATCACCGACGGCGAGGCGTTTTACGACCTGCTGGTGGACTGCGGCTATGCCGGGCAGGCGGCCTTCGGCGGCCTGGCCTTTGACATCGCCGCCTGCTCCGGCCTCATTAGCGAGGGCCAGGCCCGAACGCTGAAAAAGGCGTTGGCGGAGGCGGTAGACCGGGCCTTTCAGCAGGCGGAGCAGGGTCTCCCCCAGGGCGGCGAGCCGGAGGCGGACGCCCACCCTATGACGGCGGCTGGCTGACCATCCCCCGGCTGGAGCGGCTGGCCTGGGCCGCCGGGGTCTCCCCCCAGGACAGCGACGGCTGGTGCTGGGGGGAGTTGGTCAGCGCCGTGGAGGGGATGCAGGAGCGGGAGCGGCTGCGGAGCCAGCGGCAGGCCATCATCGCCCTGGGGCAGGCCCAGCTTACCGCCCGGGCCTTTGGCGGCGGGCAGCTGCCGGAGGTCTGGGAGGTGTTCCCCTTCTGGAGCGAGGAGGAGGTGCGGGCTGCCCGGGTGGAGAAGTACCGGCAGCGGATGGAGCGCCATGCCGCCGTCTGCCATCCCCCGGCAGAGAAACAACGTGAGGAAGTGAAGCAGAAATGATAGACGAGGAACAGCTGACCACCCTGGCAGGGGCATCCGCCCTGAACAGCGCCCTGGCGGAGACCCGGCGGCAGCTACAGGCGGTGAGCCGCCAGGGCAGCGCGGTGCAGGCCAGCCTGAATAAGAGCCTGCGGAGTACCGCCAGCACCCTGAAACAGGTTACAGCCACCACCAAAAAGCTGTCCGCCGCCCAGCGGGATTTGATGGGCTTTGACGAGATCCAGCGCCTCAGCAGCGCCAGCGGCAGCACCACCAAAACAACTACTAAAACCACCACCTCCGGCGGGAACGGCGGGAGTAGCGGCAGCGGCGGCGGCAGTTCCGCCGCCGGAGGGCTGCTGACCTGGGCGGAGCGGCTGAAACAGGCGCTGGCGGGCATCTGGCCGCCCTTCCAGGCGGCGTGGCAGAGCAGAGGGGCGGCGGTGCTGGAACGCGCCAACGCCATGCTGACCGCCCTGAAAAACGCCGCCGCCCTGGTGGGCCAGACCTGGAAAGCCGCCTGGACAGGGGGCAGCGGCCAGCGCATCCTGGAGGGCGTGCTGGACTGCGCCATCGGCCTGTGCGGCACGGTGGAGGAGCTGGCGAACCGGTTCAGCGAGGCCTGGCGCTACGCGGGGAGTGGCGACCGCATCGTTCAAAGCCTGCTGGGCATGGTAGAGGACCTGGTGAACACGGCGGCGGAGCTGGCCGACGCCACAAAGGAGTGGGCGGCGGGGCTGAACCTGACCCCCATGGTCAGCGGCTTTGCCGACCTGCTGGAGCATCTGCGGCCCCTGGCGGCGCTGCTGGAGGGAGCGCTGGCCTGGGGGTATGAGAACATCCTGCTGCCCCTGGCCAAGTGGACAATAGAATCGGCGGCTCCGGCTGCGCTGAACCTGCTGTCCGGCGCAGCTGAGATGCTGACCGGGGCGCTGAGCCTGCTCCAGCCCATCGCTATAGCGGTGTGGGAGAACTTTTTGCAGCCGGTGGCCGCCTGGACAGGGGGCGCCGTCACCACCCTGCTGACCGACTTTGGCGACGCACTGAGCTGGTGCGGCCAGCAACTCCAGACCGTGGCCGACATCCTCAGCGCCAGCGGGGACTGGCAGACGAAGCTGGCGCAAATCGGCGGCTACCTGGTGGACGGGCTGAAAACGGGCATCACCAACGGCCTGACCTCTATCGGGACGTGGCTGTATAATAGCTTCGTCCAGCCCATCGTCAGCAGCGTGAAATCCCTGTTCGGGGTGGCCAGCCCCAGCACGGTGTTCCAGACTATCGGCGTCTCCCTGGTGCAGGGGCTGCAAAACGGCATGAAGAACACCCTGCAAACCATGTGGAGCGGCCTGTCCGCCGCCTGGGCGTCCCTGACAGGGCACTTTACCAACATTGCGGTGAGCATCACCGCCGCCGTCAAGACCACCTGGGCCGACCTGCAGGAGCGGTGGAACGGCATTAAGAGCCATTTGGGGAACATCGCGGTGTTCGTCACCGCCGCCATCCAGACCACCTGGGCCGACCTGAAAGCCCGGTGGGAGGGGCTGACCGGCAACATCAAGGATAAGACGGTCAGCTTTTCCGCCAAGGTGACTACCACCGCCGCCAGCCTGTGGAACAGCTTCAAATCCGGCTGGGCGGGCAAGAGCCTGGGGCTGAAGGTCACCTGGGTCAGCGCGGGGCTGACCGCCCTGCAAAGCGCCGTCAGCAAGACCCTGTTCTCCGGCAAAGGGTGGCCCAAGCTGGCCTTCGCCGCCCGGGGCGGCGTCTTTGACAGCCCCACCCTGACCATGCTGGGCGAGGCGGGCCGGGAGGCCGTGGTGCCGTTGGAGAACAACACCGGCTGGATGGACGCGCTGGCCCGGCGCATCGCCGCCCAGACCGGCGGGGGAAACGCCTCCGGCGGGCCGCAGGTGATTACGGTGCAGTGCGTCCTGGACGGAAAAATCGTGGCGGAGAACACCGTCCGCTACATCAACAGCGAGGCCCGGCGCACAGGGGTCAGCCCTGTGGCGGCCTATCTGTAAACACGGAAAGCAACCTTGAAATCCGGTTTACATAGGAACCCCTCCGCCGTCAGGGCAATGACATCGACTTGAAGATGCAAGCTATCCTGGGTTGAGGAGAATCACGCAGCCGAACAGCCAGATTTCATCGACCAAAGGGCTATAAAATTGCACGTTCCGCCCGCCAACGGCGAGGGCGGAACGGCAATCGTCCCCAGCCGCCATCGGCGGCAGTCTCACCAGTGAGAAGTCACATCGTCTCTAACGG
>JAJQEV010000022.1 GCA_021201475.1 Clostridiales bacterium | reverse complement strand
CCTCGCCCCTCCCTAAGAACCCTCCCCCTATCCCACAACCGGCTAGCGCCTTGTCCCTCAATCGGGTGGTATATCCCGATAGAGACGATGTGACTTCTCACTGGTGAGACTGCCGCCTATGGCGGCTGGGAGGGATTGACGTTCCGCCCTCCGCCGTCAAGCGGCATTTCCGCTTCGCTCCCTAGCCGATGGCGGGCGAAACGTGCAATTTTATTATCCAACGATGGATAACATCTGCCGGTACGGCAAGGCTACGACTTTTTATCGAAAGAGCGTTAGTCATTTATAGCTTTTTTGCATTAGGAGTAATAGCGTCCCCTCACAGTCAGATTTCAGCGACCAAAGGGCAACAAAATTGACGCCCGTCCCGCCAACGGCAGGGACGGGGGCGGCAATCGTCCCCAGCCGCCATGGGCGGCAGTCTCAGCAGGTATCAAGTCCCATCGTCTGTTGCCTGCGCTGCCACGGAACGGTAGAGACAAGGCACCAGCCGGTTGCCTGATACGGGGAGATTCTTAAGAGGGGGGCCACAGGCTCCCCTCTTGAGCCGCCTTCTTTCCACTATTTCTTGGCGGGACAAGAAATAGGCCCCCGGAGGGAAAACACTTATTTCCTTTAACAATCCTCGTCTAAGGAAAACAGGCCCCGAAGTCAGGGAACCGCTTATTTCCTTTATCCATCCTTCTCTAAGGAGGACACGTTCCCCGGGCGCACACTGTGCGCCCCTACTGAAACAGGAGAACCGCTGGCAGTGACCGAACCGATGGATGGAAAGGCGGCCAAGGGCCGCCTCTACAGAGGGCGAGGGAACGCGAGGGGCGACTAGCCACTAACAGCTAACGGCTAACGGCTAGAAGCTAATAGCTCCTGGAATTGATATTCGCCTTAATATCCTTAATGGCGTGGCTCAGCTCCCGGTTCTCCTGCTGCATCTGCTCGATTTTCTCCACGGAGTGCATGACGGTGGTGTGATGCTGGCCGAAGTACTTGCCGATCTCCGGCAGGGACTGCCCCGTCATGGTGCGCATGATGTACATACTCACCTGCCGGGCCAGCACCACGTTGGCCTTCCGGCTGGAGCCCATCAACTGCTTGGAGTCGATGTCATAGTACTTGGCGGTCATCTCCACAATCAGGTCTGGGGAGGGGGCGAACTCGTCCTTGGAGCGGATCAGCTCCCGGATGGCGCGGGAAGCGTTCTCATCGTTGACCTCGTTGCCCATCAGGTCGCGGTAGGCCATGAGCCGGTTGATGGTGCCCTCCAGGGCCCGGACGTTGGCGGTGATGTTCTGGGCGATATACTCGATGATGTCATTGGGCATGGTCAGCCCCAGCAGCACCGCCTTGTTGCGGATGATGGCGCAGCGGGTCTCGTAGTCCGGGGGCTGGATGTCCGCCATCAGGCCGCACTCGAAGCGGGTGCGCAGCCGGTCCTCCAGCTTGGGCATATCCGAAGGGGGCCGGTCAGAGGTCAGGACGATTTGCTTCCCCGCCTCGTACAGGTTGTTGAAGGTGTTGAAGAACTCCTCCTGGGTGGAGTCCTTGCCGGCGATGAACTGAATATCGTCCACCAGCAGCAGGTCCTTGTCCCGGTACTTCTGCCGGAAGGCGTCGGTGCTCTTGTTGCCGATGGCGGTGGTCAGTTCGTTGGTGAACTCGTCCCCCTTGACGTAGATGATTTGGTAGTCCGGATGCTGGTCGCGAATGGTGTGGTAGATGGCGTAGAGCAGATGGGTCTTGCCCAGACCGGAGTCCCCGTAGAGGAACAGGGGGTTGTAGCTCTTGCCGGGGGCGTGGGCCACGGCCTCGGCGGCGTTGTAGGCGAAGCGGTTGGAGGAGCCTACCACGAAGCGGTCAAAGGTGTACTCCTCGCTGCCCATCAGCACGTTCTGGTTGGGGCTGCTGTTGTTGGCGTTGTACTTCTTCAGCTCCTCCGGCCCCAGCACCACCACGTCCATGTCGGCGGCGAACAGCTCAAACAGGGCCTTCTTCAGGGTGGGCAGGTATCGGTTGCGGATCAGATCCGCCTTAAAGTCGGCGGGGGTGGTGATGACGAAGCGGCTGCCCTCCAGGGCCACCGGCGTCACGTCATTGAACCAGGTGTTGACGGCGGTGGGGGTCAGCTCCTCCTTCAGCAGGGGCAGAACCGTCTCCCACAGGGCCGTCAAATCCGCGGATGCGTTCATGTAGTCAAATCCCTCTTTTCCAATTCAAACTGACGGCCGGACGGGTGGATTCGGCCCGCCCGGCCTCTCCGGCAGACGAACGACGCCGGAGTTTATCACAGTCCGCCTGCCGAACAGGCGGAAAACTTGCTCCCCTATATTATACCACAAAATTACGGTTTCCACAATTAGAAAAATGAATCTGTGGAAAAGAAATGCATGGCTATTTTGACGGAGACGGCGTTTTCCGCCCGGAGGCCCTCCCCCCCCTTCCCAGGCGGAAAAACCGGCTGACGGGCGTTTCCGGGGGCGTCAGGGGGTGGCCGACCCTGGAGAGGCCCCGCTGTGGACGGGTTTGGGCGGTTTGACAGAGGGGCGGCGGGAGAGGAAAAAAACACTTGTGATTTGTGGGGAAAGATAGTACAATAAGAGCAACTATTTAGTGGCTGGACGCCAGCTGTTAGCTGCTGGCTGTTAGTGGCGGTGGTTGAAACCGGTGGCGTTTCCTCCTCCAGTAGGGGCGGTTGTAAACCCCTCCGCCGCCTTCGGAGGCACCTCCCCTTTCAGGGGAGGCAGAAGGTTGTTGTAACCACTACTTTATTGGCTCCCCTGAAAGGGGAGCTGTCGGCGTAGCCGACTGAGGGGTGACTAGCTACTAGCTACTATCCACTAAAAACGAAAGGGTGTTGCAGACATGAAGCTGTTGGAGGATCGCATCCGCCGGGACGGCGTCGTTGTGGACGAGGACGTGTTAAAGGTAGACCAGTTCCTGAACCACCAGATGGACGTGGGCCTGTTCGAGGAGATGGGCAAGGAGTGGGCGCGCCTGTTCGCCAAGGACAACGTGACCAAAATCCTGACCATCGAGGCCTCCGGCATCGGCATCGCCTGCGTGGCGGCGGAGCAGTTCGGCTGCCCGGTGATTTTCGCCAAGAAGAGCCGCACCAAGAACATCAACGGCGAGGTGTACTCCACCCAGGTGCGGAGCTTCACCCACGGCAACGTCAGCACGGTCATCGTCTCCAAGCAGTTCCTGAAGCCGGAGGACAGGGTGCTGCTCATTGACGACTTCCTGGCCAACGGCGCGGCGCTGGAGGGCCTCATCGACCTGGTGCAGCAGTCCGGCGCCACCCTGGTGGGGGCGGGCATCGCCGTGGAGAAGGCCTTTCAGCCCGGCGGCCAGCGCATCCGCGCCAAAGGGGTGCGGGTGGAGTCCCTGGCCAGGGTCAAGAGCATGAGGGGCGGCAAGGTGGAGTTCTGCGGGGCGGATTTCTGAGGAAGCCCCAGGGAGCCTCTGAATCCTTACTTTTCTGTAGGGGTGGACCTTGGCCGCCTTGGGCCGCTGACGTGGCGATTCCCACAGTCTCCTTGCCTCCCCCGAAGGGGGAGGCAAGCCGTAGTTCCTTCAAAAACCATATCTAAGGAAACCAAGCCCCGCCGGGAAGGCAAACCGTAGTTCCTCCGAAGAACCTCATCTAAGGAGAAAACGGGCAGGCGCACACTGTGCGCCCCTACTGGAGCGTGAAAACTAAAACTTTGTTTTATTCGACCATCACAAAATACTAACGGAGCTTCCTGTGATACTGTCCAGACGGGCAAATTGTTCCGGTTTTTTGCAATCGTATGTGTAGGGGCGGCCCTTGGCCGCCCGAAGTAAGCAGGTGGTTTCCACGGGCGGCCGAGGGCCGCCCCTACAAAAAAGTGAAGTTTTGGGCTTCACATTCTACTACTGGTTTGCCAGAAACAGCAGCCTGTCCGCAACATAAAATCAGAGGTCCACTGCCAAAGGGCAACAAAATTGCCGCCGCGTTCCGCCTCAGCGGAACAGGCGGCAATTGTCCCCAGCCGCCATCGGCGGCAGCTTTGGTGCGTGTCAGGTCACATCGTCTGTTGTCTGACAGACCACGACATTGAGGGATAAGGCGCAAGCCGCCAGCGGGATACGGGAAGATTCTCAAGAGGGGGGCCGCAGGTCCCCCTCTTGAGCCGCCCTCTTTCCCCCATTTCTTGGCGGATCAATTTAAGGCGTCCAAAAATGTGCCAGCGGCACATTTTTAGCCGGAAACCGATGCCAGCTATGCTGGCGAGGGTCACTGTCCGAGGAGGATACCGTAAAGGGTCAGCAGGCGGTACTCAGGCCCGCCGGGAGAGCAAAGCTGTAGTTCCTTCCAAGAACCTCATCTAAGGAAACCAAGCCCCGCCGGGAGGGCAAAGCTGTAGTTCCTTCCAAGAACCTCATCTAAGGAGAAAACGGGCGGGCGCACACTGTGCGCCCCTGCTGAGAAAGGGAGAGACTATGCAGATTCTCCTCCGGAGCTTCACGCCATCCCCCGCCGGAGAAGTGGGAATTCTTCTTAATTTCCACATTTCCACCGTTTTTTGCACAGCTTTCGGGGGATTGCCCCCGATTTTTTACCCTGCTTCGCCCCGAATTTTAATCAATTCTTAATCATTTTTTTCAGATTACTTTAAGAAGCGTAGCATACACTGTAGCCAGCCTCCGGAGCGGGGGAGGTGCGCGGCGTTTGGTCCGCCTTCCCAATCGATCGGAAAGCTGAAAGAATGTTTCAGAAAAAATAAAAAATTGTTGCGCGATTCTTCACACTTTGGACATAATCTTTTAGTATCCTAATACTCGTATAGAAGATGCCATTCCGAGACAGACTGATTCATAAAAAGGAGTGTACTTATATGTATTACAATGATCCTAACCAGCAGAACAATACCACCGGCGGCGAAGCGCCCAACCCGGAGAACGCCCAGAACAGCTACAATCCGGAAAACACCCAGTCCGGCAGCAACGCCCAGCAGGGCAGCTATGACCCCTCCTACGGCAGCTACAACGGGGCGGGAGCCGGTTCCCGGTACAATCCCATGGGCAGCGAGGACGAGACCGCTCCTCTGAACGGCCAGCAGAGCGGCGGCAGTTACTCCGGCTACAGTCAGCAGGGCAACCAGCAGAACGGCTACTATGGCCAGCAGGGCGGCTACAACGGCGGCGCGTATAACGGCAGCGAGAACGCCACCTATTCCTCTGTCCCCAACCCCAACCGGCAGCAGTCCTATCAGGCCCCCCGCTACACGGC
>JAJQEV010000007.1 GCA_021201475.1 Clostridiales bacterium | reverse complement strand
TGGACGATTAGCTCAGCTGGCTAGAGCATCCGCTTGACGTGCGGAAGGCCACAGGTTCGAATCCTGTATCGTCCACCAGGACAGACTCTGTGATGGCGATTTTACCTTCATAGAGTCTGCTTTTTGTCGTTTCTTCCCTGCGCTCTGTGCGTGGGGGATGTTTTTGCCATAAACGGAGCAGACAGTACCATAAGGGTACTGTCTGCTCTCATAGCCGGTGGTGTTTTTACCACGTTGGAAGAGAACCGCTCGATGGATCCATCGGGCAGCACCGCCTCGATGCATCGGACGAAGTCACGGGTCAGTTCGTAGCGGACGGCCTTCATGCCTCCGGCGTTGGTGATAACATTGCCACCGATGGCGGAGGTTTTCTCTCCCGGGTCGGGGGGGATAGAACAGCCCCTCCGCCGCTGCGGCGGCCTGCACATCCAGCAGCAGTGCGCTGTGCTGACAGGTAACGGTCTGGTTTTTGTGGTCAACGGGGTGGATTTTGTTCATCCGCATGATGGAGAGCATGGTGCCGCCATACTTGCAGTTGGAGCCGCCCGCCAGGCCGGTGCCGCCGCCCCGCACCACTACGGGGATGTTCTCGGCATTGCAGTAGGCCATGATATTGGAGATTTCTTCCTTATCCTCCACCTCCACATACAGCTCCGGAGGATAGGTGCCGTAGTTGGGCATTTCGTCATGGTAGTATTCGCTGGCAATCTCATTGCCTACCGCTACCCGTTCCGGCGCGGTCATGGCCCGAATAGCGTCAAAGTCTGCCTCGGTCATCTTCTTATAAGGGAATGCCATCGGTCAGTCTTCCTTTCGGTTGCGTTGCAGCTGGGTGAGTTGGAGCACCACCTGATACAGGTCGTCCACAATGCAGTAGCTTGCCACGCCAAAAATCTGGGCGTTGGGGTCGGTGTTGATGGCCACAATGGTCTCCGCCCCGCCCATGCAGGAGGTGAATTGAATGGCCCCGGAGACGCTGCAGGTGATGATGAGCTTGGGCCGGACGGTGTGACCGGAGAGGCCGATTTGATGTAGGTGGTCGCCAACGCCCTGCTCTACCATGGGCCGAGAGAAGGCCAGCTGTGCGCCCAGGGCCTCCGCCAGCTGACGGCACAGCTCCAGCCCATCCTCGTTCCGGACGTCCCGGCCAACAGCCACAATGCGCTCAGCTTTCTCAATGGTTTTCATCTTTTCAATCAGGATGGAGGCCAGGACGGTAATGCCGGAGCGTGTCATGTCCCTGGGCACCCGACGTAGCGTCACCTTGCCGGTGGGCTGGGCCACCCTGGCGGCCCTGTCCATGACCCGATAACGGACGGTGGCAAACTGGGGCCGGGAGTGGGTAATCAGGATTTGTGCCATGATATTGCCGCCGAAGGCGGGATGGATCTGCACCATATCAGTGCTGGGCTGAATATCCAGGGAGGTGCAGTCGGCGGTCAGGCCGGTATGGAACCAGGTGGACAGCCGTGGGGCCAGGCTCCGGCCCAAAGCGGTGGCTCCAATCAGCACGGAGGAGGGTCTGGTGTGGGCGATGCAGTCGGCCACCGCATCTGCGTAGCAGTCCGCCCGGAAGCCCTCAAAACCGGCGTCCTCATGGACAAACACCTCATCCACGCCATAGGGCAGCAGCTTTGACCCGTTCTCAGCGGTTCCGGTACCGCCTACGAGGACGCAGTTGACCCTATAACCTACCTTGGCGGCCAGTTTCCGGGCTTTGCCAATCAGCTCATAGGCCACGAAATGAAGGTCCCCCCGCTCCTGCTCCACATAAATCAGGAAATCTCGCCAGTCGCCCTTGTCGATAGCGTCCGACTTCTGCTCAAAGGCGATGGCGCGTTGGAGGCAGGACCGCACGCAGACGCCGCACATCCGGCAGTTGTCCGCCACCTCAATGCTCAGTTCCCCCATGGTGTAGGCGTCCTGCATCATCTCCTCGCCTGGTCCGGCCGCATGGTCAGCACGGTGACGATGCCTTCCAGCCGCTCCCGCAGCTGCAAGGCCGTCTCCAGGGCAAAGAGCTTATAGGGGTTCGTCCGTGTCTTGGAGGTCAGGCGCTTCATTGCTCCGGTTTCCGGGTCAATTTCCACCTGACTGGTTGCGGGAACCTGTTTCATGCAAACGATAATTTTCATAGGGCAGCTCCTCTGTTTCTCTCCTTGTGTGAAACTCACTCCGTGCAAGGCAGCGGTTCGCCGCTTCATTTTGCAACGCTTTTCGAGTTCTTCTATCACATTTTTCCCTGTTGAACAGCTTCTTTTTTGCAAATCACGTAATTTTGCAGTAATTTGGCCGGACGCCAATGGACAAAGCGCTGCCTTCGTGCTTCCACAAACAAACGTTCCGATTGATGACAGCCCACTGGCAGCGGCGCTGTACACGCACCAGCCGGGGCGGACAAGGAAAGGCCCTGCCCATGAAGGGCAGGGCCTGAGGGTCACGAGAGGCGTTCCGCATGGCGATAACGGTATCGGCGTTGCCTGTTTCGGAAGCACACGCCTTGGTATCGCCGGAGGAGGACAGCACCATGTTTTCGCAGGCCTAGGTAGCGGATTTAGCATACATAAATGAGTGCCTCACTTCAGTTCAAATCCGATAAAGTTCATAGCACCGGCTCCGGAGAACTGGAAGTACAGCGCCTTCACGCCAGCCGCCATCTGGAGCCCGGCACTTGCGCGGCAGATGCCGTCGCCCCGGCTGTGTATGGGGATGACCGCATTGGGCTCGGAGAAGTCCGTCGTCTCCGACACCAGCAGCTTGCCCTCTGCCGTTCCACCGACCTCCACGGAGACTGTGGCGGCCTCTCCCATCTGGAAGTACTTGAACCCTGCCACAGCGCCGTCCTGCATATTGGCGATGTATTGGTTGCCGTTCCCTTCGCGGTCCCTGCCGCGCTGGGTGAAGTAGGGGTGATTTTTCAGGACCTTCTTCGGGCTGCTGCCGTCGTAACGGCCCACGCCGTCCCTGCTCCACAGGTTGCAGGCGATTCTGGCCTCATACCGGCCCACGCCCCGTAGCGGGCCGCCGTTCAGGCCGCAGCTGGTGACCTCCGCCTGTCGGAAGGAGCCGTCGGGATTTCGTACCAGCTTCTCCGCACAGGCCTGCCGGGAGTAGGAATGCCGGTTGGTTTGGCGGTGGTAGAAGATGTACCAGTCCTTGCCCAGATGGAGCATCCCGCCGTGGGTGTTGCCCAGGTAGTTGGTGCCCTTTGTCTCGTCCTCGTTGCCGTCCAGGAACAGGTCACCCTGGCTGACCAGCGTTCCGCCGTAGACGAAGCCGCCGTCCGGCCGGTGGCTGGTGGCATAGCACAGCTCATGGTTGTGCCGGGAGGAGTAGACGAAGATGTAGCGGTCCCCATCCTTCCGGATGGAGCTAGCCTCAAAGAATTCGTGATTGGGGAAGGAACCCGGTCCCTCCTTGGGGAACAGCAGCTTCGGTTCTGTCTTGATTGTCACCATGTCCTGCTCCAGTTCCAGCACTACGCCGCCGTCGTTGCGGAGCTTTCGGAAGCCGGAGGCGACTGCGGGCACCGGGGTATAGAAGCCGGAGTACAGCCAAACCCGTCCATCCTCGTCTGCCAGAACGCCGGGGTCAAAGGGCAACTGGTCTCCGGCACGGCGGCCCCAGACGGTGCCGTCCGGGTAATGGACGTGACCAAGAAACTGATATTGCCCTGCCGGTGTATCGCAGACGGCTACCCCCATCATGCCCATGAAATCATAGGCATAGTAGAGATAGTACCGCCCGTCCGGCCCCTGACAGACATCCGGCGCAAAGAGCAGCCGCAGCCCCAGCGGGTTCTTCGGGTCCTGGTTCTTCCGAAAAATAACCCCCTCGTTTTGCCAGTCGGACAGGTCGTCCACCGGAGCCGACCAGCAAACATAGTCGTTCATGCAGAAAATAGGCGCATTGAATCGGTCGTGGGAGCCGTAGACGTAGACACGGCCGCCAAACACATGGGGTTCTCCGTCCGGGATGTACTCCCAAGAGGGGAGATAGGGATTATATGCTTGTTGCTTCATGTTTTTACCTCCTGATTGTGTGTCGGCACACCGATTGATGGTGATTTGTGCAATGATCGCCGCATCTCCAAAGGTTGGAAGGAGTATTCCAGAACGGACGGGCGTTTTATGACAGATTAGGGAAGCGGAGTGGGGAGACTCCCTAGCATTCTGCCAGCCCCTGGGGGTTTAGGATTCTCACTCCGCCGTATTCCGTTTCCACCAGCCCCGCCTGGGCGAAGCGCTGCAACGTCCGGTTTACCGTGACCCGGCTGGCGCTGATGGCGGCGGCCAGTTCCTCCTGGGAGCAGCGGATAAGCCCGTCTCCCTCCCTGGGCAGGGTCAGCAGGTACTGGGCCAGCCGTTGGTCGGCCCGGAGGAAGGCCATATTGTCCACCTGGGAGGAGAGTAGCCGCACCGTCCGGGCCAGGTACTTCAGCAGGGCAAGGGCCAGCTCCGGGTTGGAGGACATCTCCTCCGCCGCCATCTGCCGGTCGATGGGGACGATGGCGCACTCCGTCATGGCCACCGCAGAGGAGACCCGCGGCAGTTCGTCAAAGAAGGAGGCCTCCCCGAACAGGCTTCCGCTGTGGTAGATGTTCAGCACCCGTTCCACCCCCTCCTGTGAGGAGCTGTAGGTTTTCACCCGTCCGCTTTTCAGGTAGTAAAAGTGTCCGGCGGTGGTGTCCTGCAAATAAATGATTTGGCCGGGGCGGTAGCGCCGGGCCTGATGGTGAGCGGCGAAGGGCGTCCAGATGTCCTTGGGCAGGTTCAGTTCCTGCAAGCTGAAATATTCCATAAAATCCCCTCCCTTTGGGGAGATTGTATCATAGTTTACATTCTTTTGCAACCAGATTCGGTATGATAGAAGCAGCAGACAGCGGCACAGCGCCGCAGGTGAAACAGGAGGTACGTTTACCATGGGAATGACAATGACCCAGAAGATTTTAGCCGCCCACGCGGGGCTGAGCAGCGTGACGCCCGGCCAGCTCATTGAGGCAAAGCTGGATTTGGTACACGGCAACGACGTGACCGCGCCGGTGGCCATCGGCGTGCTGGAGGAGTACGGCATCCAACAGGTGTATGACAAGGACAAAATCGTCATCGTGCTGGATCACTACACCCCCTGCAAGGACATCAAGGCGGCCCAGCTGTGCAAGGTGGCCCGGGACTTCGCCCATACCAAGGGGCTGACCCACTTCTATGATGTGGGCGAGATGGGGGTGGAGCACGCCCTGATTCCCGAAAAGGGACTGGTGGTGCCCGGCGACCTGACCATCGGCGCGGACTCCCACACCTGCACCTATGGCGCGCTGGGGGCCTTCTCCACCGGTGTTGGCTCCACCGACATGGCGGCTGGCATGGCCAGCGGCCTGAACTGGTTCAAGGTGCCCTCCGCCATCAAGGTGACGCTGACCGGCAGGTTCAAGCCCTTCGTCTCCGGCAAGGACGTGATGCTCCACCTGATCGGGGAGATCGGCGTGGACGGTGCGCTGTACAAGAGCCTGGAGTTCACCGGCCCCGCCATGGGCGAGCTGACCATGGACGACCGGTTCACCATCGCCAACATGGCCATCGAGGCCGGGGCGAAGAACGGCATCTTCCCGGTGGACGATAAGACCTTGGACTATTTGAAGGGTCGCACCGACCGCCAGCCGGTGATTTACGAGGCCGACCCCGACGCGGAGTACGAGCGGGAGGTGGTCATCAACCTGGACGAGCTAGACTCCACCGTGGCCATGCCCTTCCTCCCCGGCAACGCCAAGCGGGTGCAGGAGGTCAAGGGTGTCAAGCTGGACCAGGTGGTCATCGGCTCCTGCACCAACGGCCGCATCAGCGACATGCGGGCGGCGGCGGCGATTTTGAAGGGTCGCAAGGTGGCTCCCGGCGTCCGTTGCATCGTCCTCCCCGCCACCCAGGAGATCATCACCCAGATGATTCAGGAGGGCATTTACATGGATCTGCTGGAGGCGGGGTGCGCCATCTCCACCCCCACCTGCGGCCCCTGCCTGGGCGGACACATGGGCTGTATGTGCGAGGGCGAGGTGGCTGTGTCCACCACCAACCGGAACTTTGTGGGGCGCATGGGCCATGTGGACAGTAAGGTGATTCTGGCCTCCCCCACGGTGGCGGCGGCTTCTGCGGTGATGGGCGTCCTGGCCGACCCCGCCGAGCTTTGAGCAGAGGACGGAACCAATGGTGACTATAAAGGAGCGTCTCCTGCCGCTTCTCACAGAGATGGAGCCAGACGGCATCCTGTTCCGTCCTGTGGAGGACGATGAGGACATCTGGTATGCAGTGGAGGGCTGCCAACTGACGCCGGAGCAGCGGGAGTGCGTCAATTCCGGCGGCTTCTCTCTGGGGCGCGCCTACCTGCACCCGGAACGTAGCCTTCCCTGCCTGATTTGCCGTCCGGACGGAGAACGAATTGGTTTTATCCTGTTCACTGAATGGCTGGGCGAAGGTGAGGCCAGCAGCTGGAGCTATTTTATTGACGTGAGGCACCAGGGGCAGGGATACGGAAAGGCTGCGGCTCAGAAAGCGGTGGAGCTTTTAAAACGCGCCTATCCCGACAGACCGGTAAAGCTGTCCACGGAGGTATTTAACAAGCGGGCACAGGCGTTGTACATCAGCATTGGCTTCCGGCAGCTGGATGAATTGGACGGGGACGATTTGGTATTCGCCCTGTAAGCGTCCGCATAACCCGGCGTTTGAAATGATAAGATTCTAGGAGGAACGGAATTTATGTCTAAAATTTATGTCTATGGCGACAATGTGGATACCGATGTTATCATCCCGGCCCGGTACCTGAACGACCCCAGCGAGGCGGCGCTGGCCTCTCACTGCATGGAGGACATCGACCCCAACTACGCCTCCAGCGTGGAGCAGGGAGACATCATCGTGGGCGGGGCCAACTTCGGCTGCGGCTCCTCCCGGGAGCACGCCCCTCTGGCTATCAAGGCCAGCGGCGCGAAGTGTGTCATTGCGGCCTCCTTTGCCCGCATCTTCTACCGCAACGCCATCAACATCGGTCTGCCCATTATGGAGTGCCCGGAGGCCGCGGCCAATATCCGGCCCGGCGATGTGGTCAGCGTGGATTTGTCCAGCGGCGCCATCTGCGACGAGACCACCGGAAAAACCTTCCAGGCCGCGCCCTTTCCGCCCTTTATTGAGAATATCATTCAGTCCGGCGGGCTGATGGAGTCCCTCAAGGCGCGGGGGCTGGCGAAATAAGCGGCGGGAACCGCTGCATATACAATCAAAACAGGAGGGAACCATTCCAATGAACTATAAAATTGCGCTGATTCGGGGCGACGGCATTGGCCCGGAAATCGTCAACGAGGCCGTTAAAGTGATGGAGACCGTGGGAGAAAAGTTCGGCCACAGCTTCCAGTTTGTAGACGTGCTGATGGGTGGCTGCGCCACCGATGCGTGCGGCGTATCCTATCCCGCCGGGACGGCGGAGACCTGCAAGAGCTGCGACGCCGTGCTACTGGGCGCAGTAGGCGGCCCCAAGTGGGGCAGCGACAAGCCTGCCGAGCAGCGGCCGGAGACGGCGCTGCTGTCCATCCGCAAGGACCTGGAGCTGTTCACCAATCTGCGCCCCGCTGCCATGCGCAAGGGCATGGAGGATGCGTCTCCTCTGAAGCGGGAGACGGCGGAGCAGGGCTTCGACATTATGATGGTGCGGGAGTTGACCGGCGGCATCTACTTCGGCAAGCGGGAGCGTTATCAGACCGAAGATCGGGGCCAGGAGGCCACCGACCTGATGGCCTACTCTGAGATGGAAATCGAGCGCATTGGCCGCCAGGCATTTGAGCTGGCCCGCCTCCGCCGGAAGAAGGTCACCAGTGTGGACAAGGCCAACGTCCTGGCCACCAGCCGCCTGTGGCGGGAGGTGATGCACCGCCTGGCGCAGGAGTACCCGGACGTGACCTATGAGGATATGCTGGTGGACAACTGCGCCATGCAGATCGTCCGGAACCCCGGCCAGTTTGACGTGGTGGTGACGGAGAATATGTTTGGCGACATCCTCTCCGATGAGGCGTCCCAGGTCACTGGCTCCATCGGCCTGCTGCCCTCCGCCTCCCTGGGCGCTCAGGCCCCCGGCCTGTACGAGCCGATTCACGGCTCCGCCCCGGACATCGCCGGGCAGGACAAGGCCAACCCCATCGCCACCATCCTGTCCGTGGCCATGATGTTCCGGTACTCCTTCCACCTCCAGGCGGAGGCGGACGCCATCGAGAACGCGGTGGACGCCGTCCTCGGCGCAGGCTGGCACACGGCGGACATCGCCGGTACGCCGGAGCAGCTGGTGGGTACAAAAGAGATGGGCCGCCTGATTCGGGAGGCCCTGTAACGCGAAACACTGTCACATACGCACAATGCCGCACGGAGGCTTCCCTCCGTGCGGCATTGTTTGCGCGTACGCTGTCTGCGGCTATCTTCTCGTATTTGCCATAAAAACGGGCTGTTTTGCAAGATTCCTTGTGCATTCCTCCAAAAAATGAATTGCAACGGCTAAGACAATGCAATTTTATGGAAATTTGTACATTTTGCCCTTGCAATTTTGCAAGTCATGGCATATAATATTTCATGTTGAGTACAGAGACCCCGAAACACCCGTCAGGGCGGCCCTCGGTGCCTGGTTTGAAAGAATGAAAGGAATGGGAGCCATGAAACCCTTAGCAACCGTCGCGTCCGCAATCCACCCCTCCGCCACCATGAGCCTGAACAACCTTTATAACGAGATGAAGGCCAGCGGTATTGACGTGATCGGTTTCACCTGCGGTGAACCTGATTTCCCCACCCCGGATAACATCAATATGGCGGCAATTCGCGCCATCACCCAGCATCAGACGAAGTATACTCCCGCTGGCGGCACGGCAGAGTTGAAGCGCGCCGTCTGCAAGCGCCTGCAGGAGGACATGGGCATCACCTACCAGCCCAACCAAATCGTCATCACCTCTGGCGCGAAGCACTGCCTGTATGTGGCGCTGCAAACCCTGGTGAACGATGGGGATGAAGTGATTCTTCCCGCCCCTTACTGGGTGTCCTATCTGGAGCTGATTCAAATGGTGGGCGGTGTGCCGGTGGTGCTTCATGCCTCTGAGGCGGAAAACTTTAAGCTGACCCCGGAGAAACTGGAGGCGGCCATCACTCCCAGGACCAAGTGCCTGATCCTTAACAACCCCAGCAACCCCACCGGCATGGTCTACACGAAGGAGGAGCTACAGGCCCTGGCGGATGTCTGCGTCAAGCATGACCTGTACATCCTCTCCGACGAGATTTATTATAAGCTGGTTTACGGCGATGTGACCTTCACCTCCGTGGCGGCCCTGGGGCAGGAGGTCTATGACCATACGATTCTGGTCAACGGCGTCTCCAAGTCCTACGCCATGACCGGCTGGCGTATCGGCTATCTGGCCGGCCCCGCCAACATGATGAAGATTTGCAGCAGCTACCTGAGCCATTCCACCGGCAACCCCTGCTCCATCTCCCAAGCCGCCTCGCTGGAGGCCCTGGCCGGTCCCCAGGACACGGTGGAGTCCATGCGGCAGGAGTTTGAGCGCCGCCGTGACTATATGGTGAAGGCCATGAACGAAATTGAGGGCATCAGCTGCCTGAAGCCCCAGGGTGCGTTCTATGTGATGATGAACATTTCCAAGCTGGTGGGCAAGACCATCTGCGGCACGGTGATTCACAACGCTGACGACTTTGCCGACGTGTTCCTGAAGGAAGGGCTGGTGTGTGTGGTGCCCTGTACCTCCTTTGGCGACGATATGTTCCTGCGCTGGAGTTATGCCACCTCCATGGACGATATTGTGGAGGGCGTCAAGCGACTGAAAGCCATGGTGGAGGGCTGCTGAGCGGTCGCCATAAGTGACAAGTATTTACGCTTGTCAGCATAAAGGCTGATGTAAGCTGTGATTGCGGCACATATAACCTAAGGAACCTCTGAACAAATGCACTTCGGCGCCTTGCGGTAAATTTGTGCCATTGGATAAGTAGAGCGAAAGATGCACAAATGACTTCGGTTCAAAGTGGCTTCGCCAGCATAGCTGGCTCAGGATTTTGCTAAAAATATGCCACTGGCATATTTTTCACGCAAAATCTTACAAAATCTTGAAATCCGTCAGGATTACCCTCAAGGGGTATGCCCGCGCCTGACGACGCTCCTGATCCTGCGCTTTTGCGCCTTTTTATGACGCAAATTTCCTCGCAATTCGCTCTCGTTCATTTATTCAGAGGTTCCATAAAAATCATAACGATGCTCCTTCCGGTGGAACGATGTGAAGTAAATTCCCTGTCCACATGGAGGGGGCATTTTATGTCTGTGTACCTGTCAAGCAGAGGCTGCCTATGCATCCGCGTCCTTCTGCACATAATATTGTGTCTGGGCGTGCCAGAGCTCATAATAAGGGCCGTCACCAGCAGCGCCAGGAGGACCGGGGCGCAGAGGGGGTGGTTCAGAACGGCCAGCTCGCTGTCCTCCGGCACCCTGGACAGGAACAGACTGACGGACAGACCGATGCTGCCCAGTATTCGAGCCATAGCCAGCAATAAAACCTCCGCATAGTGCAGCGACTTGTACAGCCCCCAGCCGTTCCACTGGGTGTTCTGGCAGATTTGGGAATTTAAATCATAGGTGGACTGCCGGTCCAGTACGGCATAGTCCAAAACCAGCAGCGTCTCCTGATAAATCTCCCGCCGCAGCAGGTCGGCGATATGCTGCTCGTACTCCTTCCAGCGGCTCAGTTCGCCCACCACAAAGGCCAGGGCAGCTGCATTGCCAGCTGAATCACCACCAACCGCAACAGCACGTCTATCCTGCGCGCCCCCGCCAGTTCGTTGACGATTTGGGCGGACAGCCAGATGGTGACATAGGGGCTGAGGGCTGCGGCCAGGGCGTACAGCACTCTGGACAGCAGTACAGCGGGCCGCTTTTTCCACCAGATGCACCATGCCCGTCTGTTGCGCCGGAGGGCTTCCCGATAGGTCAGCTTTCCTTCCTGATTCGTCACAGGGCCTCGCTCCTTTCTTCCGGATAGTATCGGCTCTGAATCTCAAACAGTTCGACGTACCCGCCGCCTTTGGATAGCAGCGCCTCCACCTCATAGCCTTCGGCGATATAGTCGGAATAACCGGTGATGAAGATAATCTGCACCAGGTCGCTGCGCCTACGCACCTGCCTGGTCAGCGCCACGCCATTCATGGCGCCCATCTCCACGTTCAGGAGGAGCAGGTCAAAGGGCTGCCCTTCCTCGCAGCAGAACAGGAAACGCTCCGCCGAGGGGAACGCCTCCCCCTGGACGGCAAGCCCCCGCAGGGCGGTCCACTCGTCCAGCAGCGCGGAAACATACTGTTGATTCGCCACGCTGTCATCACAAATCGCAATGCGATACGCCATACGTTCCCCCTCCTATCACCGGTCGTTTGAGAGCGTTATAGCACAGTGCAGTGACAAAATCCAGAGCAGCACGCGAACAGAAACCTCTGAACGGAGCCGCCACCAGATATGGCAGCTATGCTGGTTCAGAGGTTCCTTTTATAATTGCTATTTCTGTACGACAACGAGAATCGCTTGACAGATATTCGAGGCAGTACAGCGGTTTTTATTCCTGCATCGCGACGGGAACGTTTTGATAGGGGTCTTCCTCCTCGTCCTTCGCGAGGGACTGCATATACTGGTGCATGGCCTCGGCCACCTTTTTGCTGTGGGCCACGGCCTCCACCACGGTGCTGGCCCCCTGCACGGCGTCGCCGGAGGCGAATACGCCGGGGCGGGTGGTCTGGCCCACTTCGTTGGCGACAAACAGGCCGCGGGGGTTGACCTCCAGGCCGGCGGTGCTGTCGGTGATGGAGTTTTCCGCCCCCTGGCTGATGGAGATAATCACGCTGTCCGACAGGTACTTCTGCTCCGTGCCGGGGACAGGGGTCAGCGTCCCGTCCTCCGCCTCATCCAGGTCGCAGAAGACTACGCCGTCGTCGTAAATTTCCAACGGCTTTTTGTTGTACTGAAACTCTACGCCCTCCAGTTTAGCGTAGCTGACCTCGTAGTCGCTGGCGGTCACCTTCCTGGTGATGGAGAAGCAGGTGACGTGCTGTACGCCGTGTCGGATGGCTGTGCGGGCCACATCCATGGCGGCGTTGCCTGCGCCGATGATAACGAGTCGCTCCCCCAGGTGATACACATCTGGGTTAGCCAGGTAGTTGATGGCGAAGTGGACATTGCCCAGGCTTTCGCCCTTGATGCCCAGCATATTGGGCCGCCAGACGCCCGTGCCGATGAAGATGGATTTGTACCCGTCCCGGAACAGGTCGTCAATGGTCAGCGCCTTGCCGATGTCGGTATTGGGGCGCACCTTGATGTCCTTGAGCTGCAAATGGCGGTACTCAAAGTCGTCCAGAACGCTTTTGGGGAGGCGGAACTCCGGGATGCCGTACCGCAACACCCCGCCGATTTTATCATGGGACTCAAAGATGGTCACGTCATAGCCATACCGGGCCAAAATGACTGCGATGGTCAGCCCGGCGGGGCCGGAGCCGATGATGGCGACGCGCATCCCGTTCTTGGGGGTAGGCCCTTTCGTCATCTGAGAGGCGTAGGTAGAGGAGATGTAGTGCTCAATGACGGAGAAGTGAACTGGAGCGCCCTTGATGCCCCGGACGCAATGGCCCTCGCATTGGTTTTCATGGTTGCAGATCAGGCTGCACACAGTGGTCAGCGGGTTGTTCTCAAACAGGGTCCAGCCTGCTTCATTCAGCTTGCCTTCCTTGAGCAGCCGGATCACCTCCGGAATGTTGGTGTGAATTGGACAGCCCTGTTGGCAGCGTGGTTTTTTGCATTGTAAACAGCGATTTGCTTCGTCCATGACGTGAAGTGCCATTTGATGCCCATCCTTTCTCATTATCGGTTGGAAGCCACAATAGGTGGCCGCCGGATTCCGTCCCCACAAAAATCCTTCTTGCAGAAAGCTTGCAACAATGGTACTATATCATAAAGCAGCCGTTTCTGCAAGCTTATTTCCTGGAAAGGCGCTCCGCAGCTGGGAGGGAGGAACCGTAAAAAAGTTCCCAATACATGCTATCTTTTTTTGAGCAAATCAGGTATACTAAAAGTGCGAGAATAAAACTGCCGCCGACTGGCAGATCGGCGGATGACTGAATGCAAAGGGTGAATGCTTGATGAAACGGACGAAAATTATCTGTACGCTGGGCCCGGCCTGCTCCGACGAGGCGACCCTGACTGCCATGATTCAGGCCGGTATGAACGTTGCCCGCCTGAACTTTTCCCATGGCACCCATGAAGAGCATAAGGAAAAGATGGACTTGGTGAAAAAGGTCCGCGACCAGATGGACGAGCCTATCCCTATCATGCTGGACACCAAGGGGCCGGAATACCGCATCGGAACCTTCCGGGACAAGCGCATCGAGCTGAAGGACGGCGACCCCTTCGCCTTCACCATTGACGACGTGGTAGGCGACCAGGGCCGGGTATCCGTCTCCTATAAGGGGCTGGTGCGGGACATCGACGTGGGCGACCAGATTCTGGTCAACGATGGCCTGGTGAAATTCCTGGTGAAGGATAAAACAGAGACCGAGTTGATTTGCGAGACAGTGATTGGCGGGGTCATCTCCGACCGGAAGAGCATGAGCTTCCCCAACAAGGTGCTCAAGCAGGTTTACCTCAGTGAGCAGGATAAGTCTGACCTGCTGTTCGGCATCGAGAATGACGTGGACTTTGTGGCCTGCTCCTTTGTCTCCTGCGCCCAGGATGTAATAGACGTTCGGAGTTTCCTGGACGAGCATGGTGGCAAGGACATTCAGATCATCGCCAAGTTGGAGAACCGGGCCGGTGTGGACAATGCGGAATCCATCTTGGAGTACTGTGACGGCCTGATGGTGGCCCGGGGCGACCTGGGCGTGGAGATCCCCTATGTGGAGTTGCCCGCCATCCAGAAGCACCTGATTACTACCTGCCGCCTGAAGGGCGGGCTTGCCATCACCGCCACGGAGATGCTGGAGTCCATGATTGCCAAGCCCCGCCCCACCCGTGCGGAAATCTCCGATGTCGCCAATGCCGTCTTTGACGGCACCAGCGCTGTTATGCTGTCCGGTGAGACGGCGGCGGGGCGCTATCCGGTGGAGGCGGTCACAGCCATGGCAAACATCGCGGTGGAGGCCGAAAAGCACACCCAGTACACCAGCCAGTTTCGGAATACCACCTTCCAGCTGCAAAACCTGAACGACGCCCTGTCCCACGCCACCTGTCAGCTGGCCATCGACACCAACGCTACCTGCATCGTGGCCTGCACCCGCACCGGAACCACCGGCAAGATGATTTGCCGATTCCGGGTGCCCACACCGGTGATCGGTATGACCACCAGTGAAAAGGCGTACCGCCAGCTGGCCCTGAGCTGGAACGTGAAGCCCATGCTCTGCGAGGAGTTCTTCTCCACAGACGTGCTGTTCTACCATGCGGTGATCACCGCCCGGGCCTCCGGCCTTGCCAGGGCCGGGGACACCATCGTTATCACCGGCGGCATGACCAATGGCCGCAGCGGCAATACCAATCTGATTAAGGTGGAGACGCTGAGCGAAGTGTCCAGCCATCATGTGGGGAATTGACGGCGCTTTTCAGAAACAAACCAATTTACCGCAAACCGCAGGCCCTGGAAAGAGGGCTTGCGGTTTTCTTTATTGGGTGAGATAAAAAAACGGCCCGAAAATCGGGCCGCTGGGGTAGGGGAGAGGGTCAGCGCTTATTGCTGCGCTTCCAGATGTGCAGTTTTTCCGCGTCGGCAATCAGCTGGTCGCGGAAGTCGGGGTGTGCGATGGAGATGAGGGCCTCCGCCCGCTCCCAGGCGCTTTTGCCCTTCAGGTTTGCCATACCGTATTCCGTGACCACATAATGGGTGTTGGCCCGGGTGTCGGTGACAATGCTGCCGGGGGCCAGGGTGGGGTTGATGCGGCTTTCCAGCTGGCCGGTTTTCTTGTTCATAAAGGTGGAGGACAGGCAGATGAAGCTCTTGCCGCCCCTGGACAGGTACGCGCCCATGACGAAGTCCAGCTGTCCGCCTGCGCCGGAGATTTGACGGGTACCGGCGGCCTCGGCGGCTACCTGACCGAACAAATCCACAGAGATGGCGTTGTTGATGGAGATGAAGTTGTCCAGCTGGGAGATGACCCGGACATCGTTGGTGTAGTCCACCGCGGCGGACATACACTGGGGGTTGTTGTCCAGAAAGTCATACAGTTTCCTGGTGCCTGCGCCGAAGGCGTAGACCTGGCGGCCTGGGTCAATGTTCTTGCATTTGCCGGTGATTTTTCCTGCGTTGTAAATGTCCAAAAAGGCGTCCACATACATCTCGGTGTGTACGCCCAAATCCTTCAAATCGCTCTGGGCAATCAGGGAGCCGACGGCGTTGGGCATACCGCCGATACCCAGTTGGAGACAGGCCCCGTTGGGGATTTCCGGAACGATGAGCCGCGCCACTGCCTCGTCCACCTCTGTAGCGGCGGCAGAGGGCATTTCCGCAATGGGCGGATTGTTCCCCTCCACCACGCCAGTGACCTGGGAGATGTGGATGCCCTCCTGGAAACCGCCCAGGCAGCGGGGCATATTCTCGTTGACCTCCACAATAATCACTTCAGCCCGCTCACAGACGGCGGCCAAATGGGAGGCGCTGGGGCCGAAGCTGAAATAGCCGTGCTCATCCATGGGGGAGACGGTAAAGAATGCCACGCGGGAGGGGTTATCCATGTCCCGATAGTAGCGGGGCAACTCGGAGTAGCGGATAGAGGCATAGTAGGCAAAGCCGGCGCTGACCGCCTTGCGCTCCACGCTGCCCATGTGCCAGCTGTTCCAGGTCATGTGCTCCTCAGGGTGGTCAATTTTGAAAATTTCCGGCTGCCACATCAGGATGCCACCCCGGAAGTTGACGTCATGGAGCTCTGGCAGGCGCTTTGCCATGGCGTGGTCCAGGGCGACGGGGGTGGTGGTGGTCCAGCCGTAATCGACCCAGTCGCCGGAGCGGACGCACTGCACCGCTTCCTCCGGTGTGGTCAGCTTGCTTTTGTAGAGTGCTTGGATGTCCATATAAAATACCTCCTTGGCAATCATGAGTTGGATGGGGAAGGGGGGCGGAACTTTCCGCTGACCCAAAATCTCCCGTTGACATAGGATGGAAGGGAGCGGGTGCGCTGCCAGGGCCCGCCGATGGGGACGGCCCACGATGCCGGATCAGTAATTTGACGGGATGTGGTTCGTCATAATGTGACAGAATGTGACAAAGAACTTGTCATGGCTCCCAGAATTTGCTATACTATTAGCAGTGTACTTCCGTCAGCGGCGGTAAATCCTATCCCTGTAGCGATTCGGTTCAGTATGGTTTGAAAGTTTTGGAGGCCACTATGGAACGCTTCACCCTCTCCGGGAATGCTTACTTTGACAGCCAGGCCCAGCCTGTCATGTTGGCAACAGACGGAGTGATTCAATATCAAAATAAGGCAATGGAGGAGTTGGAGCGCTCCTGCGGCCTTGGCGCCGCGCCGGGGCAGCCCCTGCCGGAGCCCCTGGCTGCCCTGGGGCAGGAGGCGGTGACGCGGCTGGAGCTGGCCGGGGGCAGCTATCAGGTGCGCACCCATGCATCAGAGGCAGGCGTACTTTACACCTTCCAGGAGATGCGGGCGGATGGCCTGGGGAAATACGAGGCGCTCCGCCTCTGCGGACAGATGCGCAGCAGCCTGGGGGAAACGCTGGTGGCCCTCCAACAGCTCTATGACGGCATGGTGGAGACGGAGCAGCTGAAGCTGGAAGGGCAATTCAACCCGCTGCTGAAGCAGTACAGCCGCATTCTGCGCATGGTGTCCAGCACAGAGCTTCTGGTACAGAGTGAGGAGGATTTGAGAAAAGGCTGGAATCCCGCGCCCCTGAGCCTGAGCAGCCTGGCGAACCGCCTGCGCAGGGAGCTGGGGCCGCTGACCCGTCAGTTTGACTGCGAGGCGGAGGGCAACCTGGTCGTTTGGGCGGACGAAAAGCTGCTGCGGCAGGCGCTGCTGAACCTGGTGCTGAACGGCCTCCAGGCTGGCGGACGGGTGGAGATGAAGCTCCACCGCGCAGGGGAGCAGGCGCTCATTGTGGTGACCACGGTAGGAGGCCAGCCTATGGAAGCCCAGGCCTTTTCCCGGCTTGGGGGCGGGGAAGAGGCTGCCGACAGCTTCCGGCCGGGCGGGCTCCACTTTGGGATGGAGCTGTGCTGGAAAGTTTTCCGGCTGCACAACGGCACCCTGGCGGTAACCAACGGCGAAGCCGGGGTACAGGTCACCGGGCGTATCCCCCTGCTTCGCACAGGGGAACATCCCACCGCCCAAAGCACGCCGGATTACCTGGAATATGACGGCGGCATTCCGGACGTGTTGGTGGAGCTGAGCGACTATCTGCCGGAGGAATGGTACTCCGTCAGTGAGTTTTTGGATTAAGAATACACTACCTGAAAAGATGTCCGCGCCGTGGAAACAGCGCGGACATCTTCATTTCTATCAGGAAATCAGCACTTCTCGAAGATGGTGGCGACACCCTGGCCGCCGCCGATGCACAGGGTAGCAAGGCCCTTCTTGGCTTCGGGACGCTTCTCCATCTCGTGCAGCAGGGTCACGATGATCCGGGCACCGGACGCGCCCACGGGATGACCCAGCGCCAGCGCGCCGCCGTTGACGTTGACCTTGCTCATGTTAAAGTGCAGTTCACGGGCCACGGCGATGGACTGGGCGGCGAAGGCCTCGTTGGCTTCCACCAGGTCGATATCGTCAATGGTCAGGCCGGCCTTAGCCATGGCGTTGCGGGAGGCGGGGATGGGACCGGTGCCCATAATCTTGGGATCGACGCCGCCCTGGCCGTAGGAGATCAGCTTGGCCATGGGCTTCAGGCCGTACTTCTCAACTGCTTCGCCGGAGGCCAGCACGATGGCGGCAGCGCCGTCGTTAATGCCGGAGGCGTTGCCGGCGGTGACGCGGCCCTGGCCCACGTTCTCAGGCATATCCTTCATCTCGGTGGAGTCGAAGGTCATCTCTACCTTATCCAGAGAACCGTCGGCAGTGGTGGGGAAGCAGGGCTTCAGCTTGCCCAGGGTCTCCACAGTGGTACCTGCGCGGGGGAACTCGTCCACCTTGAAGTCCACCACCTGGCGCTTGACCTTGACAGGGACGGGGACGATTTCATCGTCGAACTTACCGGCCTTCTGAGCGGCCTCGCACTTCTGCTGGGAGGCTGCGGCGAACTCATCCAAATCCTGACGGGTGATGCCCCAGATGTCGCAGATATTCTCAGCGGTGGAGCCCATGTGATAGTCGTTGAAGGCGTCCCACAGGCCGTCCTTCACCATAGTGTCCACCATCTTGTTGTCAAACATACGGGCGCCCCAACGGGCAGATGGAAGGGCGTAGGGGGCGCCGGACATGACCTCGGTGCCGCCGGCCACGATGATGTCAGCGTCGCCGGCCTTGATGGCGCGGGCGCCTTCGATGACGGACTTCATGCCGGAGCCGCAGACCATGCCCACCGTGTAAGCAGGAACGGACAGGGGCAGGCCGGCCTGAACCTCTACCTGGCGGGCCACGTTCTGGCCCTGGGCGGCGGTCAGGATGCAGCCGAACATCAACTCATCCACGTTCTCAGGGGCAACACCGGCGCGGTTCAGGGCTTCCTTAACTACGATGGCGCCCAGCTCAGCCGGGGTTTTGTCCTTCAAAGAGCCACCAAACTTGCCGATGGCAGTCCGGCAGCAATTTACGACATAGACTTCTTTCATGTAAGTGACCTCCTGTAGAAATAAATCGCTCTTGGGGAATGGTTTCATCATCGTCTGTTATTTTTTTAACAATATCATTATAGTACGGCGGCTGAGGATTGTCAACATGAAATTGATAAAACTTTAACAAGCTGAGTTGGAAAAAACAGGGGATTTCTGGTACTTTCGTAAGCCGGAGGGCGGGTATGGCGAATACAACAAGGGGGAACCGGATGATGCGCCAGTTCCCCCTGGATGGGTCATGCACTGCCTCTGCGGCAAATCAGCCGAGGTCGATGAAGTTGGACAGGCAATAGCCTTCATAGGTGACGCCGTTTGTCCCCTGGAAGGTCAGTTTATACCAAACCTCGCCGCTGTCATTGGTGGAACTGTCAACCACGGTGACGGCGTCTCCCTTGCCGATGCTGGTTACCCGGCCATACTCCGTGCCGGGACCGCTGCGGAGGTTCACGCCGGTGGTGGCGGTGCCATCCCGAGGCCAGCCATCCTCGTTCTGTGTAGCCTCCGCCTCGTCCGCTTCATCCTCCTCTGACTCTGACGCCGTTTCATCGAGGTCGATGAAGTTGGACAGACAGTAGCCCTGGTAGACGATGTCGCCCGACCCCTGGAAGGTCAGCTCATACCAAATCTCGTCGTCGTCGTTGGTGGAGGCGCCCACCACGGTGACGGCCGACCCTACGCCGATGGTACTCACCCGGTTATATTCCGTGCCTGGGCCGCTGCGGAGGTTTACCGTGTCGTTGGCGGTGCCGTTGATGGGCCAGTCCCCGTCGAGCTGGTAGGCCGCCGCTGCGTTTTCCTCCTCCTCTTTTGCCTGCTGCGCATTTATGTAACTGTTTACGGTCGAGACGCTGTAGGTTTTCTCGCCGACGCTTTCACCGCCATACTGCACCCAGGTGGCAATCAGACCGTCGGCGATGGCCTGGGCATAGGCCTCCAGGTTGGCGTCATAGAGTTCATTGTCCTCCTCGTTGGACATGAAGCCCATTTCCAGCAGCGTTGCAGGCATTTTGGTGGCGCTGTTCACATAATAATTCTTGGTGCTGGAGGTTTCCGTGCCGGAGGAGACGCCCCGCATTTTCTGAATACCGGCCAGCTGCAGCTCCTCCAGAATATTGGAGGCAAGGTCGTATTCCTCCTGGCTGTAGTGGGACTCAATCCAGGCCTCCACGCCGCAGGCAGAGGGCTCCGTGGTCAGAATGTTTCGATGAATGGAGACAAACAGATCCGCACCGGCGTTGTTGGCGATTCTGCACCGGTCAGCCAGGGAGACATATTCGTCCGTTTCCCGGGTCATCACCACGGTGACGCCGTATACCTCCAGCTTCTCCTTCAGCAGCAGCGCCAGGTTCAGCACATCTGCGGATTCTTCCCGGCCATCCTCGGTGATGCAGCCGGGGTCGTTGCCGCCGTGACCGGCGTCGACGCAAACGATGAGGTCGTATTGGCTTATGGAAACCTCGGTTACAACCTCCTCTGCCTCCGCTTCTGCTTCGGAAGAGCTGTCTGCCTCTGCCTCTCCGGCGGAGGCGTCTGCCGCGACCACCGTGGTGTCGTCGTTGGAGTCGCTTTCGCTTCCTCCAAGGGCGGACAGGATACCGTCAGGAAGGAAAAAATCCACCGCACAGAATCCTACCAGAACGACCGCAACTAGAATCAGAAGCACTTTTTGGGCTGTTTTCATCTCTCATCACATCCATTTCTTTCTGTCAGGCGCTGCCGGTAGCACAGAGCGATACCATGCTCACATTTTATCCGGCGCAGAGAAGCCCACCAAGTCAACGCTCAGCTCCAGCACCTTCAGCACAAGCTGCACCAGCAGGATCCAGCTGCCCTGCCGACGGGCATCCTGCTCCTTCATAATGTTGTGGTCCGCGTAGAAGGCGTTCAGCGCATTGGACAGCTCATAAATATAGTGGCACAGCCGATTAGGGGCGTTCTGGGTATAGGCGTCCTCAACGGCGTCAGGGAAACGGGCCAGCGCCAGATACAGGTCCGTTTCCTTCTTGCTCTCCGGAGGGAGAATCGTCTCCGGCTGGGCGTCCGGATTTGCGGCAAAGAACCTGGACAGGATGGATTTGATGCGCACCATGGTGTACATGATATAGGGTCCGGTATTGCCCTCGAAGGCGGTGAAGCGGTCCACATCGAACACATAGTCCTTGGAGGGCTGGTTGGACAGGTCGCCGTACTTGATGGCGGCCAGGCCCACCTTGTCTGCAATCTCCTGCAACTCCTCCTCCGTCAGGCTGGGGTTGGCCGCCTTGGACTTGGCATAGACCGCATCGCTGACATCCTTCAGCAGATACTCCAGCCGCAGAACGCCGCCTTCCCGGGTCTTGAAGGGCTTGCCGTCCTTGCCGTTCATGGTGCCGAAGCCGATGAAGGTCAGCTCCGTCTTGTTCTGATCCACCAGGCCGGTCTTGTAGGCGCAGCGGAAGGTGCGGACAAAGTGCAGCTCCTGCCGCTTGTCCGTCAGGTAGATGATGCGGTCAGGGTGATAGTCCTGCTGGCGCTGGATAATGGTGGCCAGGTCGGTTGTCTCATACTGCACCGCGCCGTCTGACTTCAGAATCATGCAGGGGGGAATCTCCCGGGTGTCACCCTCCTCCTGCACGTCCACCACCAATGCGCCGTCGCTGAGGTAGGCGTAGCCGTCCGCCTTCATCTGTTCCACCATGGCGGGAATGTAGGGCTGAGCATCGCTTTCGCCTTTCCACAGGTCAAAGTGAACGTCCAGTTTATCGTAGTTTTTCTTCAGGTCGGCCACGGATACGTTGATGATATGCTGCCACAGGGCGCGGTAGCCGGGGCGGCCGGCCTGGAGCTCCGCCGTGGCCTGCTGGGCAGCCTCCCTGTAGGCCGGGTCGGATTTCGACTTGCCGGAGGCGCAGGGATAAATCTCCTCCAAATCGGAGATGGTGAAGGGGGGCTCCTCCGGATAGGGGCCGGAATACGCCTCGTCAAAATAGGGAAGCTCCGGCTGGCGGCAGCGCAGCTCGGTGATGATCTGACCCATTTGCAGGCCCCAGTCGCCCAGATGAACGTCTCCGATGACGGTGTGCCCCTGGAAGCGGGCGATGCGCTTGATGGCCTCGCCGATGATGGCGGAGCGCAGGTGACCGACGTGCAGCGGCTTTGCCACGTTTGCGCCGCCGTAGTCCACGATGATGGTTTTGGGATGCTCTGTCACGGGCACGCCACAGCGGTCATCTTCTCGCATCTCGTTCATCAACCCGGCCAGATAGTCCGGGGCCACGTCCATATTGATGAAACCGGGGCGCACCATTTCGACCGTTTCAAACATCGGCTCAGAGGACAGGATATCCGTCACCTTCTGCGCAATTTGGAAGGGGGGCTGATGGTAAAGCTTTGCGCCCGCCATAGCGCCGTTGCACTGGTACTGGCACAGATCCGGCCGGTTCGACTGGGCGCACTTGCCCAGGGCGGGGTCGAATCCGGCAATCTCGAACGCCTCAGAAACAACAGCGTTTATCTGGTCAACTAATTTCTCCATATTGTGCCTCACTGCTCTTTTCAAAAATCATATCAAATCTTAGTATACCGTATTCAAAAAATTCTGTCAATGGTTTTCCTTTGTCCGAGCGAATGGAGGGCTTTTACCGCTTGCAGCGCGTCTAGTTATATCTTCAGGCTATAACCGGATATTCTTTTTCCGTATTAGCTGAAAACGGTTTGCCATGTTAGGATAATATCAAGGACAACAACGAAAGGGGCGGCTTAGATGGAACGAGGTATCGAGACAAAATGTATTTACGGGGACGGTGCGAAATTTGAGGGGGAGCAAACCGGCTCCATCAGCTTTCCCATCTATCAGACCGCCACCTTTGCCCATCCCGCAGTGGGACAAAGCACCGGCTATGATTACAGTCGCCTGCAAAACCCCACCCGACAGCAGCTGGAGCAGGTGGTGGCCTCTCTGGAGAACGGCGTGGACGCTCTGGCCTTTTCTAGCGGCATGGCGGCTATGACTGCGCTGGTGGAATTGTTCCGCCCAGGAGACCACATCATCACCGACATTGATTTGTACGGCGGGAGCATCCGCCTGTTCCGCTCCATCAGCCAAAAGAACGGCATTGCGTTCAGTCACATCGACTGTACCAGGGAGGATGTAGAATCCTGCATCCAGGAGAACACCAGGGCCATTTTGATTGAAACGCCCACCAATCCCATGATGCATGTAATAGACATCCGCAGGATGGCGGAAATAGCAAACCACCACGGACTGCTGCTTATCGTGGACAACACTTTCCTGTCCCCCTATTTCCAGAAGCCGTTGACCCTGGGGGCGGATATCGTACTCCACAGTGGGACAAAATTCCTGGGCGGGCACAATGACACCCTGGCGGGCTTTCTGGTGACTGGCTCACCGGAGCTGTCCGAGCAGCTTCGATTTATCCTCAAGACAGTTGGCTCCGGGCTGGCACCTTTTGACTGCTGGCTGATTTTGCGTGGCATCAAGACCCTCCCCATCCGCATGGAGCGGGCGCAGGAAAACGCCCAGGCCATTGTCCAATTTTTATTGGGAGAACGCCGGGTGCGAAAGGTCTATTACCCCGGCATCCCCGGCACACAAGCCTATGAGATCTGTCGACGGCAGGCCAGCGGCTTCGGCAGCATGATCACGTTCGAGGTGGAGAGCCGGGAGCTGGCCCTGCACCTGCTGAAAAACACCAAACTGATTCCATTCGCGGAAAGTCTGGGCGGCGTTGAAACACTGCTGACCTACCCCACCACCCAGACCCACGCCGATGTGCCGGTGGACATCCAACAGAAAAACGGTATCACAGACCGGGTGCTGCGCCTGTCAGTGGGCATTGAGACAAAAGAGGACTTGATTCAGGATTTGAAGCAGGCGATGGATTCCTTTGAAGCATCGCCCTGACAGGAGGAGCAACGTCATGGGAGAGCGAAATTTGGACTTTGACCGGGTCATTGACCGGCGCGGCACGGATTGCCTGAAATACGACTTTGCGGTACGCCGGGGCAAGCCGGAGGATGTACTGCCCCTGTGGGTGGCGGATATGGACTTTCCCACCTCCAGCTATGTGCTGGACGCCCTTCAGGAGCGGGTGGCTCACGGCATTTTCGGTTATACGGAGAGCGGTGACCGCTACTTTGAGGCGGTGGCCGGGTGGATGGAGCGCAAACACAACTGGCAGGTGAAGCAAAGCTGGCTGGTGAAAACGCCGGGGGTGGTCTTTGGTCTGGCTATGGCGGTGAAGGCGTTCACAGACGTAGGAGACAGCGTCCTCATCCAGCAGCCGGTATACTACCCCTTCACGGAGGTCATTGCGGACAACGACCGGCGGGTGGTCAGCAGCGACCTGGTGCTGGGATCAGATGGCCGCTACCACATCGACTTCGCCGATTTTGAGCAGAAAATTGTGGAAAATCAGGTGAAGCTGTTCCTCCTGTGCAGTCCCCATAACCCGGTAGGGCGGGTCTGGCGGCGGGAAGAACTGCTGCACATGGGGGAACTGTGCCGGAAGTATGGGGTGCTGGTGGTCAGCGATGAAATTCATCAGGATTTCGTCTTTGGAGAAAATCGGCATCTGGTGTTCGCCAACCTGAAACCGGAGTTTGAGACGATTTCCATCACCTGCACTTCGCCGGCCAAAACCTTCAACCTGGCCGGGCTGCAGGTGTCTAATCTGTTTATTCCCAACCCCGCTTTGCGCAGGAAGCTCTGCAGGCAGATTGCCGCCGCCGGTTACAGCCAGCTCAACGCCCTGGGCCTGGCCGCAGGCGAGGCTGCCTATCGGTACGGAGAGGACTGGTACAACGGGGTCATGGCCTATCTGGAACAAAATATCGCCTATTTGCAATCGTATTTGACCCGGAATCTGCCGGAAATACGCATGATAGAGCCGGAGGGTACCTATCTGGTGTGGCTGGATTTCCGTGGGCTAGGACTGACCGGCCCGGAGTTGGAGCAGCTGGTTGTTCACAAAGCAAAGCTCTGGCTGGACAGCGGGGCCATCTTCGGCCCGGCGGGAGAGGGGTTCCAGCGCATCAATGTGGCCTGTCCCCGGGCTACGCTGGAGCAGGCATTGGAGCAGCTGAAGCGAGCCATTTGAGGGGCGTAAGGAGGTATTCTCATGTTACAAATTGATTCGCCGGAGCTGGCCAAACTGCTGCTTTCCGGCAGTTTCGGCCTGGAAAAGGAGAGCCTGCGGATAGACGAGGCGGGTTTTCTGGCCCACACACCCCACCCTTTCCCAGATGATCCAAATATCGTCCGGGATTTTTGCGAGAACCAAACGGAGATAAACACCTCCGTCCAGCCCAGCCCCCACGCTGCGGTGGCGGAGCTGGAGCGGCATACTCGGACGATTCAGCAGACGCTGGCAAAGCTGACGCCCAGAGAATATCTGTGGCCGTTCTCCAACCCACCCTATATCCGCAACGAGCAGGACATCCCGGTGGCTCAGTTTGCGGGACTGCAATCGGATAAAACCGTCTATCGGAATTACCTCTCCAAGCGGTATGGCCGGTATAAAATGACTCTGTCCGGTATCCATGTCAATTACTCCTTCCATGAGGAGCTGCTGCGCCGGGACTTCCAACGCAGCGGACAGTCCAGCTACATCGACTACAAGAACGACCTCTACCTGACCCTTGCCAGGCGGGTCACTGCCTACGGCTGGATTTTGACGGCCATCACTGCCGCCAGCCCGCTGCTGGACAGCTCCTATGTGGAGAAGGAACGGTTTGACGGGGACGTATTTCAGGGCCTGGCATCGGTGCGGTGCAGTGAGCTGGGATATTGGAACGCCTTTGCCCCGGTGTTTGACTACAGTAGCCTGCCTGCCTATGTGGAGAGTATCCGAGACTATGTGCGCCGGGGCTGGCTCCAGGCTCCTTCGGAACTGTATTATCCTGTCCGGTTAAAGCCCGCCGGGCCGAATCGGCTGGAGGCGCTGGAAACCGGCGGCGTCAACCACATCGAACTGCGGATGTTCGACTTGAACCCGCTGACCTCCGCCGGTATCGAAGAGCGGGACGTGACCTTTGCCCAACTGCTGTTGTGCTGGTTGGCTGCCACCCCTGACCAGCCCTTCACCGACCGGGATCAGGTGCAGGCGGTTCAGAATTTCAAAAACGCCGCCCACTATGACCTGAAAACGGTGAACCTGATGCTGCCGGATGGCCGCGCTTACCCGGTGGCTCAGGCTGCCCGACAGGTGATTGCGTTGATGCGGGACTTTTACCAGGACTATCCCGCCGAAGTACAGCAGGTGCTGGAGTTTGAGGACGCCAAATTCATCGACGGAGAAAACCGCTATGCCTGGAAGATTCGCAAAGCCTTTTCCGGCGGTTATGTCCGCAAGGGGCTGGCGCTGGCCAGACAGCAGCAGGAGGCAGGGAGCGGAGCGCAGGGAGAAGCGCAGCTTCGCAGGGAGGCACAAAGTGCCGGAAGTGCCGCTCGACGGCAGAAGTGCCCCTTGAGGGCAGAAGTGCCGCTTGACGGTGAAGCCAATGTGTGAGCTGTTCGGTGTCAGCGCCTCAGTCCCCATTCCGGTAACTGGACTGTTGAAGGAGTTCTTCTCCCACAGTACAGAGCATCCCAATGGGTGGGGGATGGCAACCTTTCACGGCAACGCCGCTTCCCTGGAGAAGGAACCGGTACCTGCCTTCCGCAGCAGCTATCTGAAAGCGCGGTTGTCCCACCCGCTGGAGACAGATGGGATGATTGCTCACATTCGCCTGGCCACCGTGGGTTCCATGGACTACGAAAACTGCCACCCCTTTGTCCAACGGGATTGCTTTCGCCGGTGCTGGACGCTGGCCCACAACGGCACCATGTTCCACTGCCCGGCGCTGAACCCTTATCAGTATGTGCAGGAGGGGCGTACCGACAGTGAGCGGATTCTCTGCTGCTTCGTCGACCGGCTGAATCAGGCGGCTGCGGAAGCGGGCCGTGAGCTGACGATGGAGGAACGGTTTCAGTTTTTGGACAGATTTGTCTGTGAGATGACGCCAGGCAACAAGATGAATTTCCTGCTGTATGACGGAGAACTGCTATACATCCATACCAACTACGCAAACTCCCTCTATGTGGCCCAACTGCCCAATGGAGCGCTATTCGCCACCACGCCCCTGGGCCGATACCGTTGGATGCCTGCGCCCTTCACCACGCTCTGCGCCTACCAAGCGGGGCGGCTGGTCTATACGGGCACAAATCACGGCAATGAATACATTGACAACGAGGCTGATACGCACTTTTTGTTTTTGGATTTTGCAGCCCTGTGAGGGCGTAGAGAAACGGCTGGACAGCGCTTGTCCAGCCGTTTCTCAGAGGCGCGCCCGCGTTATGAGGGATAGCCGAAGGCTTCATAATCCTCTCTGGTGAACCGGTGATAGATGATGTGGCAGTCCTCCACCGTCAGGCAATAGCGGTAGTCATTGGGGATGCCGTCCTCAAAGTAGACCAGATAATCAAAGTCGTCAATTTCCATCTTCCTGACCTGCACCCGATCCGAGTGGGCGTAAAAGACCGCCAAGACCTCCTCCAGCGTGCAGCCGTGCTGCCCGATGACCGAGATGAACTGCACCAGAAAGTCATTCTCGTCGATGTGCTCGTGGACGTACCGCGTCCCCTCCGCCGGAATCGTCAGACAGAAGCGTCCGTCCCGGGCGGCGATGCCCAGCCTGCCAAGGCGCGGCTCCGCCGCCGCTGCAAAGTCTTGCAGCGTCCGGGTCATCTGGGGCATGTCGCAGTCCGTCCCCAGCAGTTTGTTCAGCGCCGACAGGGGATAGTAGAGGTGGAAGGCCTCCTCCTGATATCCCATTTTGATTTGTGCTTCCTTCACCATCTCTGTCACAGCCTGCTCCAGCTGCTTATATGCTTCCATGCTACAGGTTCCTTTCTGTTGGCTGCGCTCCGGCGCAGCCTCTTTTCGTTAGAGCTATCTTACCACGTTCCGGCGAGGAACGCAAGCCCCAGAGAATTTCAAAGAAATCATGAAATTTCCCTTGCATTTTCCGGGAACTGTGCTATAATCGTCTTAACTAACCGAAGTGAGGCGCGCAGATGAACGACGCTATCCGTACAATCTATTACTCCTTTACCGAGAGCTGGATCCGATTTATTGGTTCCGGCTATTTTGCGTGGGGAAAATTGGATAGCTGCGGGACAAGAGCGGGCATTGGCGTGCGCCCTGTAACGGGATAGTACGCAAGGCATTTTAAGAATCCGTCGCACCAGGCTCATTGTCGCGAGGCAATGGGCCGTTTCTTTTTGCCAACTTTAAATTTTATGAGTAAGGGAGAACGGAATCATGGTAGTCATTTTAAAACCGGGCACAAGCCAGAACGAGATCCGAAAGCTGGTGGCCAAATTTGAAGCAATGGACCTGCGGGTGGGGGTCACCAACGGCGTGGACTGCTCCATCCTGGGGCTGGTGGGGGACACCACCAAGGTAGACGCAGACAAGATCCTCCTGAACGAGTGCGTGGAGCGGGTCACCCGCATCAGTGAGCCTTATAAAAAGGCCAACCGGAAGTTCCACCCGGAGGACACGGTGGTGGACGTGGACGGCGTCCCCGTGGGCGGCAACAACTTCACGGTCATTGCCGGCCCCTGCTCGGTGGAGAGCGAGGAGCAAATCATCGAGGTGGCCAAGCGCGTTCAGGAGCAAGGGGCCACCATGCTCCGGGGCGGCGCCTTCAAGCCCCGCACCAGCCCCTACTCCTTCCAGGGCTTAGGCACCGAGGGCCTCGACCTGCTGCTGGCGGCCAAAGCGGAGACGGGCCTTCCCATCGTGACGGAAATCATGGCGCCCCGGTACTGCGACCTGTTCGAGCAGAAGGTGGATTTGGTGCAGGTAGGGGCGCGGAATATGCAGAACTTTGAGCTTTTGAAGGAGGTGGGCAAGATGTCCAAGCCCGTCCTCCTGAAGCGTGGCCTGGCTAACACCTACGAGGAGTGGATCATGTCCGCCGAGTACATCATGAGCGAGGGCAACGAGAACGTTATCCTCTGCGAGCGGGGCATCCGCACCTTCGAGAAGTACACCCGGAACACCCTGGACGTGTCCGCCGTCCCCTCCATCAAGCGGATGTGCCACCTGCCCATCATCATCGACCCATCCCACTCCGGCGGCTACAGCTGGCTGGTGGAGCCGCTAGCCCTGTCCGGCGTGGCAGCCGGGGCGGACGGCCTCATCATCGAGGTACACAATGACCCTGCCCACGCCCTCTGCGACGGGCAGCAGTCCCTGACCCCGCCCCAGTTCGGTGACCTGATGGGGAAAGTGGAAAAAATGGTTGACCTGATGGGGAAGACCGTTGTAAAATAAAAAGAACGATTGCTGTGCCTGGCACATGGGAGGAACTGGCCGATGGAACGGGTTTTTGTGAACTTACCGGGAAAAGAATATGAGATTTTGATTGAACGGGGCATTTTAGACCAGGCAGGGAAGCGGATGCGCACGGCGCTGCTCCGCCGGGGCCGGGCCGCCGTGGTCACCGACTCCAACGTGGGGCCGTTGTACGCGGGCCGGGTGGAGAAGAGCCTGACCGACGCGGGCTTCACCGTGAAGGTGCTGACCGTTCCGGCAGGGGAGACCTCCAAGAGCGCCAAAATGCTGTCCTGGCTGTGGGAGGAGTTCATGGCCTTCGGCCTGACGCGGACGGACTGCGTGGTGGCCCTGGGCGGCGGCGTGGTTGGCGACCTGGCGGGCTTTGCCGCCGCCAGTATCCTGCGGGGGGTGGACTTTGTACAGATTCCCACCACGCTTCTGGCCCAGGTGGACTCCTCCGTAGGCGGCAAGGTGGCTATTGACCTGGAGGCGGGTAAGAATCTGGCAGGGGCATTCTGGCAGCCCCGGCTGGTGCTGATGGACCCGGACGTGCTGGACACCCTCTCTGACCGTATCTTCTCCGACGGCATGGCGGAGGTCATCAAGTACGGCTGCATCTATCAGGCGGACTTCTTCCACGCCCTGGACGCCATGGGCAACCGGGCGGGGGTCATGGCGCAGATTGAAAGCGTACTGCGCACCTGCTGCGCTATCAAGGCCGAGTGTGTGGTGCAGGACGAGCTGGACAAGGGCCTGCGGATGATTCTGAACTTTGGTCACACTCTGGGCCATGCTTACGAAAAGGCGTATCACTACGAGACCTACACCCACGGTCAGGCGGTGGCCGCCGGTATGTGCCGGGCCGCGGAGCTGGGGGTGAAGCTGGGCTATACCCCGGCAGAGGTTCCCGGCCAAATCACCCAAATCGTGCGGAAATTTGGCCTGCCTGACCGTATCGCCTGCACCATGGAGGACTACCAGGCCGCCATCGGCCTGGACAAGAAGGGCCAAGGGGACAGCATCCGCCTCATCGTCCTGCCGGAGTTGGGCAAGGCCCAGGCGGTGAAGCTGGAGAAATCCGCCCTGTTTGACCTGATCGAGGTGGACGCATGAATCTGTATTTGGAGCCGGGAAAGCTCACCGGCACGCTGACCCCGCCCCCCTCCAAAAGCCAGGCCCACCGGCTCATCATCGCCGCGTCCCTGGCCCAGGGGGTCAGCCACCTGACGAACGTAGCCGCCAGCGAGGATATTCAGGCCACCCTGGGCTGTATGGCGGCGCTGGGGGCGGAGATTCAGCAGAACGGCGGAGAAATTCGCGGAGCCACCCCTCACAAGGTCGAGGCGCTGCCCCGGCTGGACTGCGGCGAATCCGGCTCCACCCTGCGGTTCCTGATACCGGTGGCGCTGGCCCTCACCGGCGGTGGGCAGTTCTTCGGCCGCGGGCGGCTGCTGGAACGGCCCATGAAGCCCTATGAGACGCTGTTTCAGGAGAAGGGCGTCCGGTACGAGCACACCCAGGACTGCATCACCGTAGAGGGGACGCTGACCCCCGGTGTGTATCGCCTGCCGGGCAACGTGTCCAGCCAGTTCATCACAGGCCTGCTCTACGCCCTGCCCCTTTTGGATGGGGACAGCGACCTGGAACTGACCACCGAACTGCAATCCAGCGGCTATGTGGATATGACGCTGGACGCCCTGGTACGGTTCGGCGTGACGGTGCAGCGGACGGCCGCGGGCTGGCACATCCCCGGCGGTCAGCGGTATATCCCCTGTGACTGCGCGGTGGAGAGCGACTACTCCCAGGCCGCCAACTTCCTGGTGGCGAACAGCCTGGGGTCGGAAATTCTGCTGGAAGGGTTGAACCCAGACTCCACCCAGGGAGACCGGGTGATTCTGGACTATGTGCGCCGGTTGGACGAGCCGGGGGAGGTGACACTGGATGTCAGCCAGTGCCCCGACCTGGTGCCGCCGCTGGCCCTGCGGGCAGCCCTCCGGGACGGGGAAGTAACCCATATCGTTGGGGCGGCCCGGCTCCGGATGAAGGAGAGCGACCGGCTGGATACCGTCACCATCGAGCTAAACAACTTGGGCGGCCATGTGACCCAGACACCGGACAGCCTGACCATCCTGGGCCGAAGCTACCTGTACGGCGGCGTGACGGACAGCCACAATGACCACCGCATCGCCATGATGCTGGGCATCGCCGCCACCCGCTGCCTGGACGCCGTCACCGTCTGCGGGGCGGAATGCGTGGCAAAATCCTACCCCAACTTCTGGGAGGATTATCAAAAGCTGGGCGGTGTTGTCCTTCAACGCTGAAATCGGGAGGAACCACTATGAAACACACCATCTTTGGCGAGAGCCACGGCCCGGCCATCGGGGTGACGCTGTCCGGCGTCCCGGCGGGCATTGAACTGGACATGGACGAGATCGCCTTCGAGCTTTCCCGCCGGGCCCCGGGGAAAGGCCCTCTGTCCACGGCCCGGAAGGAGGCAGACGTACCGGAGATCCTCTCCGGGATGTTTGAGGGGCAGACCACCGGCACCCCCCTCTGCGCCGTCATCCGGAACACGGACCAGCACTCCAAGGACTACAGCAAGCTGCAATACCTGCCCCGGCCCGGCCATGCCGACTATACCGGCTTCCTCCGCTATGACGGCTACAACGATTATCGTGGCGGCGGCCACTTCTCCGGTCGTCTGACTGCCCCCCTGGTCTTTGCCGGGGCGGTGGCGAAGCAGATTTTGGCCCGGGAGGGCATCGCCATCGGCGCGCACATCCGCTCCATCGCCGATGTGGAGGACCTGCCCCTGGAGAACGCCGGTGAACCGCTGAGCCGGGCGCTGCTCCGTCAGGTGGCGGAGAAGCCTTTCCCCGTGCTGGACGACGGCAGGGGGGAGGCCATGCAGCAGGCCATTTTGCAGGCCAAAGCGGAAAAGGACAGCGTGGGCGGTATCATCGAGTGCGCCGTGCTGGGTCTGCCGCCCGGAGTGGGCGCTCCCGATTATGGGGAGAATGTGGAGGGCGTTTTTGCCCAGCACCTGTTTGCCGTCCCCGCCGTGAAGGGCGTCGCCTTCGGCGCAGGCTTCGGCATGGCCTCCATGCGGGGCAGCGAGTGCAACGACCCCATCCGCATCGCCCGGGGCAACATTTACACTCTGGGCAACGTGAACGGCGGCGTCAACGGCGGCATCACCAACGGTATGCCGGTGGTGTTCTCCGTGGCCATCCGGCCCACGCCCTCCATCGCCCAGGAGCAGGACACCATTGACCTGGAAAAGATGGAGAACGCCAAGCTGACCATAGAGGGGCGGCACGACCCCTGCATCTGCCACCGGGCGGTGCCGGTCATCGAGGCGGCGGCGGCACTGGCCACCTGTGAACTGTTGGGAATTTGAACCAGGAGGGAACCCTATGTCAGAACTGGACGAACTGCGCAAAGAGATAGACGCCATCGACCGGCAAATCGTGCCGCTGTACGAGCAGCGGATGCGGGTCAGCCGGCAGGTGGGGGAGTATAAGCTGAAAAACGACAAGGCCATCCTGGACCCGGGACGGGAGCAGGAGGTGTTGACTGCCAAGGCCGCCCTGGTGGAGGACAAGGCGCTGCGGCCCTACGTCGTCGCCCTGTATGAGCAAATCATGGCCCAGAGCCGCATGATTCAAACCAAGCTGCTGGGGGGCTGGAACCCGGCCAAGGAGCGGGCTTATAAAGAGTACCACGAAGCGGTGGACACGGTAGGCTGGCGGCCGGAGACTGACCGGGTCATCTTCCAGGGTAAGCCTGGGGCCTACGGCGAGGAAGCCACCATCCAATATTTTGGCGAAAACTGTGACCGCACCAGCGCCCGCAGCTTTGAAGGGGTTTTCCTTGCCATCCGGGAGGGGCTGGGCGGCTACGGCGTGCTGCCCATCGAGAACAGCTCCACCGGCTCCATCAACGATGTATACGACCTGCTGGGCAAGTACGGCTGCTATATCGTGGGGGAGACCACCGTTCATGTGGAGCATTGCCTGTTGGCTCCCCACGGCGCCAGCCTGGGCAGCATTACGGACGTTTACTCTCACGAGCAGGGCTTCTTCCAGTGCCGGGACTTTTTAGCCACCTTCCCCCAGTGGGCGCAGAATGTGGAGCTGAACACCGCCGCCGCCGCCAAGCTGGTGGCGGAGTCCGGCGATGTCAGCAAGGCGGCCATCGCCAGCCGCCGGGCGGCCAAGCTGTACAATATGGACATTCTGGCCGAAAAAATCAACGATAACCGGAACAATTACACCCGCTTCGTGGTGGTGGCGGAAAAGCCCTGCGGGGGCGAGGAGGCGGATAAGGTCAGCGTGGTCTTTACCGTCCCCCACACTGAGGGGAGCCTGCACCGTATCCTGTCCGTATTCGCCACCAACGGGCTTAACCTGCTGAAGCTGGAGTCCCGCCCCATTCCCGGGCGGAGCTGGGAGTACACCTTCTTTGCCGACTTCACCGGTCACCTGAACGGCGGCGGCATGGACGATGTCATTCACCAACTCATCGACGAGACGCTGAGCTTCCGCATTCTGGGCAACTACTGCCGCAGCGAGTGAGGAGGGGACACCATGCAGCTTTCCTATGAAAACGACAGCCGGAAGCTGGCGGTCATTGGCGACCCGGTGCTTCATTCCCTGTCCCCGCTGCTGCAAAACACCATGATTCAGGCCCTGGGGCTGAACTACGTCTACCTGTGTCAGCCTGTGGCAAAGGGCCAGGCAAAGGCGTGGCTGGACGCGGCCAAGCTGCTGGACTTTGCGGGCTTCAACTGCACCATGCCCCATAAGGTGGACATGGTGCCTCTGATGGACGGGCTGGACGAGGACGCGGCGCTGTTCCAGGCGGTGAACACGGTCTGTCTGCGGGGCGGCAGATGGTACGGCTGCAATACCGATGGCAGAGGCTTTTACCAGTCCCTGCTCCGGCGGGGCATCGACCCGGCGGGGCGGAACGTGACCATATTGGGCACCGGCGGCGCGGCCAAGTCTGTGGCGCTGAAGCTGCTGCAGCAGGGGGCGGCCCACATTACCGTGTGCAACCGGACGGTGTCCAAGGCGGAGCAGCTTTGCCGCTACGCGCCGGAACGGATGGAGGCCAAAGGGTTTTCCCAGGCGGAGCTGACCGAGGGCGTCCGCCATGCCGACCTCCTGGTGAACTGCACCTCCCTGGGCATGAAGGGAACGGGGGCGGACTTTGCCTCCCTGGACTTCCTGGACGCCCTGCCCGCCCATGCACCGGTGTGCGACCTGATTTACAGCCCCGCCGCCACCAGCCTGCTGAGACGGGCGGGGGAGCAGGGCCGCACCGCGCTGAACGGCATCGGCCTGCTGGTGTGGCAGGCTATCTACGCCCTGGAGGAATTTACCCAGACCTCCATCGACGGGGCGGCCATGGCTCGGCTGCTGGAGCCGGTAGTGCAGCAGTATCAGGCGTAAAGTCTGCACAGAAACGGGAGGAATCCTGTATTGCGGCCTGTGCGGGAGCAACCGTGAATAAACATCCCCCTCAACGGCACGGAAATGAAGTGCCCCCTGTCAAGTAGACAGTGAAAAAAGGATTACTATGAAGATGGTCTTTGCTCTAAGGCGGAGGCCATCTATTCATGCAGTTAAGCGGCAGCGTGGAACTCCATAGGCGTCATGCACTTGAGCCGCTTCTGGTAACTCTAATATCTCCTGCGGAGGCCGGTTTGTGTGTTCACCGGCCTCCGCATTTTGTTGCAGGCAAGGGACCGACACCGGACAAATAAACTGTCCACAAGGGAACTTCTGCCGCCTTCCGGCTGCACTACATAGCAGAAAGCCGCTTATCGAGTCAAATCGATAAGCGGCTTTCCGTCCGTATATGCAAGCGTCAAACAACCACAAATTCAGAACTGCACGACGATGCCGCCGCTGGTGGGAACCCAGTAGTAGTCATCATCGTCCGGGCCTCCGTCGGCGTGATACTGCACCCAGCCGCCGCATACATTGATCAGTTCGCAGTCGGCGGTACTCAGAATGACCACCTCATTGACATTGCTGAGGTTTGCCTTGGTCAATGCGCCGCCGTTGTCCGGATTGGAAAAGTAGATCCAGCCGTCATAGATGTTGATGGACTGCATGGTCATGCTGCTCACCAGCGTATAGGTACTGGTTCCGGCCTCCATCCTGTACAGGCCGCCGTTATCCATGTCGGTGAAATAAACGGTGCCGTCCACATAGTCGATGCTGCCGACGCGGCCGTCAAACCAGAGCTGCTTGTCCGAGCCGTCCAGCGCGACAGAGAACCCTCTCCTGCCGTCTCTGGTGTCGAGGTAGTAAATGCGGGTATCGGTCACGCAGCAGTAGAAGACGACGCCATCCGTGATTTTGACCTCGTTGGAGCCGTCCAGGTCGCAGCGGTACAGGTCGTAGGAATCGTCAGACTGGTCTTCGTAGTAGATGTATTCCCCGACCACCTTTGGCTCATAGATGTCACGGGCCACCAGTACGGTGTCGCTTCCGGTCTCCACATTGAGACGGTGCAGGTAGCCTGTCCCCAGCGCACGGTAATAAAGATAATCCCCCAACATACTGATGTGCCTTGCAGGCGTGGAGGAAACCAGGGTTTGCTCCGTGCCGTCCGTCCGCATCCTCCAGATCGAAAAGCCGCTGCTTTGTGAAACGTAGTAGATCCAACTGCCGGAGGCCACCATAGTGCCGCCCTGAGAGGAGTTTTCAAACGAGTTGCCGTAATAGCTCCTGTCATCCGCATAGGCGCTGGTCAGCGGAGATGCGTCCGAGCCTTCCGCCTCCTGCTCTTCTTCCTCTGGCGTAACCGCAGATGATTCGGACGAGGTGTCGCCGGATACATCAGAGGCATCCGCAGCGGCGTCTGCTTCCGGTTCCGGCTCGCCGGAGGCGGCGCTGTCCGCATAGCCCTCTGACTGAGCAGACGATGCGCCGTCTGTTTCAACACCTACATCATCGCTTTCTTCTGCTGTCTGCTGCGATGCCCCCAAGCTGATGCGGTCTGTAGCGATCGCCCAGCCAACAACGCCGATCAGCAGCAACAGCAGCAGGACAGCGATAAGCCTTCCGGAAACCGCCTTTTGCGGCTTTTGCGGCTCCGGCTGCTTCGGCGGCATCACCGGCAACGGCTTCCCGCAGGCGGCGCAGAATCTTGCGCCGTCTACATTCTGTTTTCCACAGTATTTGCAATACATATTCTCACTCCTCAATATAAGAACGCCATGTTTACATCAGGTATCCTAATTCCCATTCAGGCAGATTCGTGCGCAGGGGATGGAGTGCGAGCCTGTAAATGCGGTCAGATCCTGGAAGGCGTTGACAATGCGCCGGGCAGCCGGTTATCCGTTTTTCAGGCGTGATGGCGCGAAACAATCAGCGGTTAGCCTTTGCTGCTTTCCGTTCCGCCAAATATGCCTTGTATGCGGCATATTCTTCGGTCTTGCGGAATTTCCGCACGCCCAGGAACCACAGCACCGCAAACAGCAGGGCAAAGAAAGCAGCCGCACAGGTGATGATTTCCGTGATAAAAATTATGGTGGGCTGGGTCAGCTTGACAGTGGTATCGGCCCCCACGCCGTTCATGCCTACGGAATTGGCGATGGCATACAGATCGTGATGGCTGGCCTCGCGCATGGCGGTGACCACTACGGCGTCCTCCTCGTAGTCGGGAAGCTGGTCGGTGACGTAGGGCAGCATGGCATCATAAATAGAGACGCCTGCCATCACGCCGTCCACTCCGTTGACATAAGTGGTCAGGACGTTGTCAGTGATGATCATGCCGTCACAGCCCCACTCACCCCGGACGATGCCGGTGATGAGGCCATAGTTGCCGCCGGACCAGGTGCAGCCCCAGCGGGTGTAAGCCACCATGACGCCATTGCCGTTGCCCTCCTCGATGGGGGCCTGGAACGCCTTCAGGTAGAGCTCACGGGCGGTTTGTTCATTGAGCCACACGCCCAGGCCGATACGGTCCTGCTCGCAGTCGTTCAGGGCGAAGTGCTTCATCACCACCTGGACACCCTTGGCCTGGATGGCGGCTACCTCGTACTGGCACATCTTGCCGGACAGGAAGCCGTCCTCAGAGTAATATTCAAAGTTGCGGCCACCATAGGGTGTGCGGTGAATGTTGTTGCCGGGGCCGTACAGACAGGCAATGTCTGCCTCCAGACAGTTATTGCCGATGACGTTGCCGATTTCGGTCATGATGTTCACGTTGAAGGTGGCAGCCATCACGTCCTCAGAGGTGAAGGCGGTGGCCTCCAACTGGGTGGCGTCAGAGCCAAGCAGACTGGCGGTCAGGCCCTGGGGGCCGTTCTCATCCCGGGTGCCGGGAGCCTGGATGGACTCAATGGGCATGGTCCAGTGGAAGGCGTCGCCAATGAGGCTGACCATCTCGTCGTAGCTCATCTGATCCAGCAAATCCTCCCACAGGGGGTCGTCGTAGTCCAGGCCAATCATGTCATACAGGGTAAGGCCGTTGTCCGCATTCAGGGTTGGCATTTCCACGCTGTCATAGTTGGAAGCGTCATACTGCACATCCTGGAGGTCGGCGATAAGGGTGTCGGTCAGAGTGAACTGTACCGTCTCAGAAGGCCAGGTGCCTGTCCAGTCGCTGCGGGAGAGCCAGGTGACCTCAGAATCAATGCCGTCATAGAGATTGGGGTCTGCATCGGAGAGTTGGCTGGTAATTGCCGTACCGTTGGCAGAGACAGCGTAGGTGGTAGTGTCCAGCGTGTCCTCTGTCCAGCTGTAGACCAGGGTGGTATCCCCATCAGAGGTCATGCCATCGGCCACGGTGTAGCCCTTGGCAGCCAGGATGTTGTTAACGGCATTGTGAGCGTCCGTTGCGGCGGTCAGGTAGTAGTCGCCAGCGTCCAGGATATAAGTGCCAGCGCCATAGGTGTCAAAGGAGGCGATGTCGCTCTTGTTGACGGTGATAGCCAGCGTCTCAGATGCGCCGGGGGCGAGGATCTCCGTCTTGCCAAAGCCAACGAGGGAGACAGATGCCTTCTCCACGCCGTTTTCCTTATCATAATCGGTGTAGGGGGACTGGACATAGACCTGAACGGTCTCCTTGCCGGAATAGGTGTCTCCGGTGTTGGTGACGGTGACGGAGACAGTGTAGGTGTCCTCTCCTACGTCATACGCTACGGCCATATCGCTGTAGGCAAAGGTGGTATAACTCAGGCCGTAGCCGAAGGGGAAGGCCACATCATCCGAGTAAACGTAGCCGGCTGTGTTTCCTGTCCCCATGACGGTATCCTCATAGCGGGTCTCGTAATACTTGTATCCAACGTAGATGCCTTCCTGATAGACCATGTAGGTATCCGCGCTGCTGGGGATAGCGCTGGTGTCCCCGCTGTAGGTTACCGGGGTGAAGTTAGCCATGGCAGGGGAGGAGTAGTTATCATAGCAGTAGGTATCCACCAGGCTTCCGGAGGGGTTGACTGCCCCGCTAAGGATCTCGGCTACGGCGTTGATGCCGGTGATGCCCACGTCGCCGATCCACAGGCAGGCGTCTATATCATACTCGTTGTCCTTCAGGAAGTCCACCTGGAGGGCGTTGGCAGAGTTGATGAGGACGATAATTTTATCTATCGTCCCCGCCTCCTTCAGAGCAGCGAGTTGGGCCATCATCTCTTTCTCATTTTCGTCCAGGGCCAGATAATTGGTGTCCTCGTACTCCAGGTCAGCGCCCTCGCCGCCGATGCGGGAGAATACCACGATGGCGGCGTCGCCGTAATCGGCCACGGAGTCAATGACTTCATCGGTATAGGCACTCCAGGGGGCCTCGGAAACGGTGGCGCTGTCCGTACTCACAACGCTGGCCGTCACCCGGGCGTAGTCCGCCCCGGCGCCTTCAGTGTAGAAGTCCCACAGAGTTTTGTTGACGGAGAAGCCCTCCTTCTCCAAGGCGGTTTTCAGGGTATCCGCACTGGAGGCGTCCACGTTGCCGGAGCCGGTGCCGCCGTAGACCAGGTTCACCGATGAGGTGGAGAAGCAGCTCACCGCAGCTCCGCTATCCAGGGGCAGGGCGTTGTTCTCGTTCAGCAGCAGGGCCGCGCCCTCAGCCTCCACCAGTTCGGCCAGCTCCAGGCCATACTCTGTCATCTCCTCTACAGAGTCAAAGTCGCTGGTGTAGTACTGGGCGCTCTCGTCCTCATTTACCAGCTCCCAGAAGGTGCCGCCCACATAGGCCGCCACCGTATTGTCAAAGATGGACAGGACAATAAAGACAGGAGCCATAATGGCCGCAACGACAATGCACAGGATACTCAGCCCCTTAAAGGGCCGGATGGATTTACGCTTCGCCTGTTTATAGGCTTTTTTAAGCGCTTTTTTCTTTGTTTTTTCTTCCTTCATGATAACCTCCTTGGTTGTGATGCGGAAACTTCCCGCACTTTACTTTACACCAGACTGCCCCCACAGTGTGGCAGCGGATACATCTGTCGCTGCCTGGCTGTGAACCCGGGGGGCGTTGAGAGAATGGTGGTAATACGGGCGATTCTTCCATGTTGGACATACCTTGTAAGCATCATATCATAAGAAAACGTTTTTTTCAATCTGTTACGCAATATTTTTTGGTTTTTGGAGCACACAGAAGATCAAGCAGCAAATAGTTCCTGCATCTTCCTGAATAACAGCTTCCGCTTATGAGCAAACACAGGGAACAGGATCTTAAGTGGCAAATGCAAATTTCATAAAAATTTAATTGCCTTTTCCAGTAGTTTCCTGTAAACTAAGGGCAGAAGAACAACGCTTCTGCTCCGTTAGGGGGCAGGCGTCAGGTCTATGGAGGTTCCTATGAATACCAATAAGCTGAAACTCATCGGAAAAATCGTCGGCGTCAGCCTCGCCATTGCGGGCCTGTTTTGCTGTATCCTCAGGCTGTGCGGACAGTTCAACCACCTCTGCTTGGAAATCGTGGAGGACGACGATAACGATTTGGGCTACTACACCATCTGAGCCGGAAGGGGGCTGATTGCCTTGAAGGGCAGGAAGCTGCGGTTCGTCCTTTTGCCGGCTGCGGCGGTGTTGCTGGAGCTGCTGCCCTACGGTGCGGTGCTGAACTTCGGCGTCCAGGCTGAGGACGGCAGCATCGATACGATTCGGAGGACCTACTCCTATTTCAGCCTGACCCCATTTGGATACGCCCTGTTTGGCCCGTTGCTGACGGCAATCCTCTCCTGCCTGCTGCTGGCGGTGGGCGTGTTATATTTGTGGGCAGGGAAGGGGAAGTCGGCGCTCAAGGGGCTATCCGTCATTGCCGTTCTGATGTCACTTTCCCCGCTCCTGTTTGGGGTTCGCTGTTTCACCGTCCCGGGCGCCCTCATTTCCGCCCTGCTGCTGGCAGAGGCGGTAGTGGCCTTCCTTCCGGAGAAGGGTTAAACCTGGCTTGAATAAAAACAGACAGCATCCGTTCCGATGGGATACCGGAACGGATGCTGTGTTTTCTTTTGCCGTTTATCGGACGGAGTAGTTGGGGGCTTCCTTGGTGATGGAAATATCGTGGGGATGGGATTCCTTCAGACCGGCGGAGGTGATGCGGACGAACTGCCCCTTACTCTGCAATTCGGAGATGTTGGGTGTTCCGCAGTAGCCCATGCCGGAGCGGATGCCGCCCAGCATTTGGAAGATGGTATCGGACAGGGTTCCTTTATAGGGGACGCGGCCTTCTACGCCTTCCGGCACCAGCTTTCGCTGCCCGGTCTGGAAGTAGCGATCCTTGGAGCCGTTGTTCATGGCGGCGATGGACCCCATGCCGCGATAAGTCTTGAAGGAGCGGCCCTGGTAAATCTCGATTTCGCCGGGGGCTTCCTCGCAGCCGGCCAGCAGGGAGCCCAGCATCACCACGTTGCCGCCGGCGGCCAGTGCCTTCACGATGTCGCCGGAATACTGGATGCCGCCGTCTGCAATGATGGGCACGCCGTACTTGGCGGCCACGCAGGCTGCGTCATAGACTGCCGTGATCTGGGGCACGCCGATACCGGCCACCACACGGGTGGTGCAGATGGAGCCGGGACCAATGCCCACCTTCACGCAGTCCGCACCGGCCTTGATGAGATCCTCGCAGCCTGCGGCGGTGGCCACGTTGCCCGCAATCAGCTGCACATCAGGATACAGGGCCTTGATGCGCTCCGCATTGCGGATGATGTTGCGGGAGTGGCCATGGGCAGAGTCCAGGCACAGCACATCCGCCCCTGCCTCCACCAGGGCGGCGACGCGATCCAGCACGTCTGCGGTGACGCCGATGGCCGCGCCGCACAGCAGGCGGCCCTTCTCGTCCCGGGCGGCGTTGGGATAGGCCACAGCCTTTTCGATGTCCTTAATCGTGATAAGACCCTTTAGATAGCCCTCCTCATCCACGATGGGGAGCTTTTCGATTTTATACTTGCACAGGATAGCCTTGGCCTCGTCCAGGGTGATACCCTCCCGGGCGGTAATCAGGTTGTCCTTGGTCATAATTTCGGTGATGAGCCGGTTAGGGTCCGTCTCAAACTTCATGTCACGGTTGGTGATGATGCCGATGAGTTTGCCGTCCTTTTCGCAGATGGGGACTCCGGAGATGTGATACTTGGCGCACAGTTCGTCCGCCTCGCCCACGGTGTGACCGGGGGAGAGCCAGAAGGGGTTGGTGATAACGCCGTTCTCTGACCGCTTCACCATGTCCACCTGTTCGGCCTGGGCCTCGATGGACATATTCTTATGAATGATGCCGATGCCGCCCTCCCGGGCCATGGCGATGGCCATGCGGTATTCTGTCACGGTGTCCATGGCGGCGCTCATGATGGGGATGTTCAGGCGAATCTTACTGGTCAGCTGGGTATGCAGGTCGATGTCAGAGGGGAGCACGTCGCTCTCCGCCGGAATCAACAGCACGTCATCGAAGGTCAGGCCCTCTTTCACAAACTTCTCGGCTGTATTTGTGTTAATCATTTCAGCATCTCCTTCAATTTATTGATCGCAAAGCTATCGGTAAACGGCGGGGAAACGACCCCGTTGGAAATCACAGCTTATCTGCCCTGAATCAGCAGCGTCTGCTTACAGCATAGATCGCCCAGATCATCCATAGTAGCGGCGGGCAGGCGCAGGGCGTTGCCGCAGCTGCTGCAAATAACCTCGATGGCGGAATAGTGGAGCCTCAGCTGCCACTCCTTGCTGCCGCAGGTGCAGGATATTCCGCCCCGCTGAGCGATGTCCTTCAGTTCGTCCAGCATCTCAGTCATCACCAACTCGTTCAGGAAGGAACCCTGGGCATCCTGGGCCGCTTCCAACTGGTCTGTGCGGGCCTCCAGGCGGGTCAGCGCATCGTAGACGACGCCTTCCTCCCCCACATAGCAGCAGTCCAGCCCAGTTTTCTTGCAGGAAAACGCCATGCCCCGGCGGGTGCGGAAGTCCCTGGCGGAGCAGTAGACCGTGTGGTTGTTGCCACAGGCCACACAGGGAGCGTTCAGCTTGAACTGATCCCCAGTATACTCAATGATGAGTCGGGAACCACCGCAGGGGCAGGGAACTACAACGGGGGCGGACGTCAGCGTAAACATATCCTTGTCCACTACAACGCTTTTGTGGCACTTGGGACAGATATAACCGATGGTGCGGCTATCCTCCAATCCCATGACAGATGCACCTCCTAATGATACGACCCTCAATGCATGATAGATATTTTGTGTAGTATAGCAGATTGCACCGGAAAAAACAAGGGCAGACGGCGACAAACAAAGCCGGGGATTTCCCGCCAACTTTGGCGTTTTTTGATAATACTGGTTTGGCGGCGTCTGGGATTTTTCCATCTGTCTGCGGATAAAATTTCTGGCGCTGCAAACAATAGGCAGGAAAGGTTGTGAGGACAGTTGGAAACCAAAAAGAAAGGAACTCAGACGTTCGCCCTGGCCAATCCGCCCAGCCTGGCAGGCTTTGCCAGCATAGCGGGGAAGAAGGAGGGGCAGGGCCCCCTGCGGGAGAGCTTTGACCGGATAGAGCAGGACACTACCTTTGGGGAATCCACCTGGGAGAAGGCGGAAAGCGCCATGCAGCAGCTGGCGCTGGAGAAGGCACTGGAAAAGGCCAGGCAGCCTATGTCCGGCATGGATCTCCTCTTCGCGGGGGATCTGCTGAACCAGTGCATCGCGGCCGGGTACTCCGCCCGAAAGGCGGCCCGGCCCTTTTTCGGCCTGTACGGGGCCTGCTCCACCATGGGGGAGGCGCTGGCCCTGGCTGCCATGGCGCTGGACGGCGGCTTCGGGGAGTGGGCGGCGGCGGTGGTCTCCTCCCACTTCTGCACCGCCGAGCGGCAGTACCGCACCCCACTGGAGTACGGCGGCCAACGTACCCCCACTGCCCAATGGACGGCCACCGCCGCCGGTGCGGCGGTGCTGGCTCGGGCAGGGGAGGGGCCCTATATTACTCATGTGACAGTGGGGAAAATCAACGACATGGGCATCAAGGACGCCAACAATATGGGCGCGGCTATGGCCCCCGCCGCCTGCGACACCCTACGCGCCCACTTCACTGACACAGGCCGCAGCCCGGAGAACTATGACCTGATTTTGACCGGCGATCTGGGAATGCTGGGGCGGCAGCTCTGCAAAGAGCTGCTGCAACGGGAGGGCATCGACCTGTCCGACCGCTATAACGACTGCGGCTGCCTGCTCTACGATGCAGAGGGGCAGGATGTCCACTGCGGCGCGTCGGGCTGCGGCTGCCCCGCCAGCGTCCTGTGCGGCCTTGTGCTGAACGGCATGAGGGCAGGGAAGTGGAACCGGGTGCTGTTCTGCCCCACGGGAGCGCTGCACTCCCCGGTGTCTCTGGCCCAAGGGGAGAGCATTCCCGGCATCTGCCACGCCATCGCCCTCTCCAACACGATCCAGTGAGGTGAACTGTATGGAACTTTTCCTATCCTTTTTGAAAGCATTCCTCTGCGGCGGCGTCATCTGCCTGATCGGGCAGCTCCTAATCGACAAGACCAGCCTGACCCCGGCCAATATTCTGACCTGCTATGTGGTGGCGGGGGTGATTCTGGGGGCGCTGGGCCTGTACGAGCCGCTGGTAAACTGGGCGGGAGCCGGGGCCACGGTGCCCCTCAGCGGCTTTGGCTACAACCTGGCGAAGGGGGTCAAGACGGCGGTGGAGCAGAAGGGCCTGCTGGGAGCCTTCACCGGCGGCGTCACCGCTGCGGCGGGAGGCATTTCGGCGGCCGTCTTCTTCGGCTGGCTGGCAGCGGTGATGTTCAAGCCCGGCGATAAGAGCTGAACAACGTCCCCTCCGCGTTTGACAATTGCGCCGCGAACCGCTATACTTTCGATGAGAAGGGAAGTGGGGCTATGCGGCGCATGGAGCTGATAATTCCTCCAGAGTGCGAGGGTAAAGAGGTTGGGTGGATTTTACGCCGTGTCCTGCGCCTGTCCAAGACCAAGGTGAAACGGGCGAAGTTCGCCTCCGGTGGATTGCTGCTGGACGGCCAGCCTGTCCGCTCCAACCAAACGGTCAGGGCGGGGCAGCTGCTGCAAGTGTCCATCCCAGAGCAGGAGGACAGCAGCACCATCGTCCCCACCCCCGGCCCGGTGGACATCCGCTATGAGGATAACTGGCTGCTGGTGGTGGAAAAGCCCGCCGGGCTCAGCGTCCACCCTGGCCCCGGACATTACATTGACACCTTGGGCAACTACCTGACCTGGCATTACCGGCAGCAGGGCAAGCCCTTTGTGCTGCGCTTGGTGAATCGGCTGGACAAGGGAACCTCCGGGCTGCTGGTGGCGGCGAAAAGTGCTGCCGTACAGGAGGCGCTGATGGGGCAGCTCCACACTGACCGGTTTCGCCGCCAATACCTGGCCATCTGCCAGGGGGAGCCGCCGGAGCGGGAGGGCGTCATTGACCTGCCCATTGGCAAGCGCCCCGGCGCGCTGAACGAGTATCAGGTGCGCCCGGACGGCCTGGAGGCCAGAACGGACTACAGGGTGTTAGAGGAGCGAAACGGCCGATGCCTGCTGTCCCTGACCCTCCACACCGGCCGCACGCACCAGATTCGGGTTCATCTGGCGGCCCTGGGATGCTCGCTGGCGGGGGATGCCCTCTACGGGCGGGGCAGCCCGCCGGACCGGCCCGCTCTCCACTCCTGTAAAGTAGAACTGCTTCATCCAATAAGCGGCAATCTGATTTCCGTGGAAAGCCCTCTGCCGGAGGACTTGAACGCATTTTGGGCGGTAGCGGCGGAATTGCATCATTAAAAGAGCAGCTATCCGCGCAGAAATCAACCTTCTGCGTGGATAGCTGCTTCTCTATTTGCTATACTGTAAAGCAGTTAGACATTACACAATTTTGAACTGATTCACATCCACCACGCCCAGCGTAGTCAGCTTCAAAGTGGGAATCACCGGCAGACTGGCAAAGGACAGCGTCATAAAGGGGTCAATGCCGGAGTTCACGCCGTTTGCCCAGGCAGTGGCAGAGATGTGATCCACCCTGGCTGCCGCTTCCTCGGCGGGGAGGTCGCTCATCAGTCCGGCCACCGGAAGAGGCAGCTCGTCCAGCACCTTTCCCTGGTTCACGATGCACATACCGCCGTGCATCTCCCGAATGTGGTTCACAGCGTAGGCGATTTCCTCATCGCTGGTGCCCACCGCAATGACATTGTGGCTGTCGTGGGCCACGGTGGTGGCGCAAGCCCCGGCACGCAGGCCGTAACCCCTAAGCAGGCAGACGCCGATGTGGCCGGTGTGATGGTGCCGCTCCACCACGCAGAGCTTCAGGATGTCATGCTCCAGGTCGTAGTCCGTGCCCTCTCCGCAGTCATCGGTGATGAGGGAGCCGGGGTTCAGACCGATGATCTTCTCCGGTACACGGCGAAGGCGGAAATCCTCCGCCGTCACCGGGTCCAGGTGTACCGTATCCTGTAGCGCCTGGGGCACCGGAATTGCAGGCAGAGAAAGCTGCTGACCGGCGGCATAGACCGGCTTGCCGCCCTTGTAGACAGCGCAGATGTCCACCGTCATCGGGTCGCATAGCACCACCAGATCGGCCAGGTAGCCGGGGGCGATGGCCCCCCGATAGGGGAGGTTGTGGCAGAGGGCACCGTTGAGGGATGCCATCCGGTAGGCGTTGGCGGGGGAGGCCCCCAGGGCAATGGCCTTGCGGATGATGTTGTCAATTTGACCCACCCGCACCAGGTCGCCGGGATGCTCATCGTCGGTGCAGAGGGCGCAGCGGCTGGCATAGGGCTCTTCAAACAGGGGGAGCAGGGCCTCCAGGTTTTTGGCGGCGGTGCCCTCCCGCACCAGCACCCACTGGCCCAGCCGCAGTTTCTCCAGGGCTTCGGCCAGGGTGCTGCTTTCATGGTCGTTGGAGACCCGAGCGGTCAGGTAAGCGTTCAGCGCCTTGCCGGTGAGGCCGGGGGCGTGGCCGTCCACAATGCCCCCCTGGGCCAGCGCAGCGTTTACTTTCGCGGCGATTTCCGGGTCGCCCCCCACCGTGCCGGGGAAGCCCATCAGCTCTGCCAGCCCCAACACTCGGGGCAGTTTCAGCGCCCGGGCTACGTCCTCGTGGTCAAAGACGCAGCCGGACTCGTCAAAGGGGCTGGCGGGGACGCAGGAGGGCGCCATGAGAAAGACATCCAACGGAAGTTCCTTCGTGGCCTCCCAGATATAGTCAAACCCTGCCCTGCCGGAAACGTTGGTGATTTCATGGGGGTCAGCAACAACAGCAGTGGTGCCATGGGGCAGAGCAGCCTCTGCAAAGTGAGCGGGCACGACCATGGTGCTTTCCGGGTGCATATGGCTGTCAATGAAGCCGGGCACGATCGTTTTCCCGGCGCAGTCCACTTCCTGCACCCCCTGGTAGGAGCCGATGCCCAGCACTACGCCGTCGCCAATCGCAATGTCGCCCTCTAAAAACTCGCCAGTGAACACGTTCAGGTAGGCAGCGTCTTTCAGCACCAATTGGGCGGGCTGGTCGCCTCGTGCCATGGCCATTAACTGCTCGTTCAAATAAGACATAGATAGCTCTCCTTTTTGCCGAAATTAACCGCTTCTATTGTACCCCATCTTTCCCGGAAAGGCAACGAAGATTTTGCACCACAAAACGCCGTATGTCCCAAATCAGGACGAAAAGCCACCCCCGGCTATGATAGCCAGGGGTGGCTGTGTGTTATCAAGCGGGGCGGTTACGCCTCAGGGCCTTCGTCAAGGGACATGGAAGCTTCGTCCTCCTCAAACAGCGCATCGTCCGGGGCGTCCTCCGAATCGCCGCCCTCCAGGGCTGCGCGCTCCAGCGTATCCTCATCAGACGCCGACTGCTCCTCGGCTACCTCACGAGCGCCTTCCTCCAGAATCAGCGCATCGCTGTCATCAGCGGAGACGGATTCGTCCTCTTTGGTGAGGACATCGCCGTCGTCGGTGATTTTGTCGCCCTTGCGGAACTGCTCCAGGCCGGTACCGGCGGGAATCAGCTTGCCGATGGTGACGTTCTCCTTCAGGCCCTGGAGGTGGTCCACCTTGCCGTAGATGGCGGCCTCGGTCAGCACCTTGGTGGTCTCCTGGAAGGAGGCGGCGGACAGGAAGGAGTCGGTGGCCAGGGCCGCCTTGGTGATACCCAGCAGCAGTTGCGTGCAGGTGGGCAGCACCAGTTCGCTGCCGTCCTCATGGGTCTCGCCGGCGTCAATTCTGGCCTGAACGGCGTCCCGTGCGTCCTCAAAGGCGTTGACGCTGATATTGGAGCCGGAGAGCAAGCTGGAATCCCCGGCATTCTCCACACGGACACGGCGCATCATTTGACGGCAGATAACCTCGATGTGCTTATCGTTGATGTCCACGCCCTGGCTGCGGTAAGGCTTCAGAACCTCCTTGACCAGGTATTCATGGAGCTTGTGAACGCCCTGGATCCGCAGCACGTCCTGGGGATACAACGCGCCGGGAATCAGCTGGAAGCCCTTCTCCACATAGTCGCCGTTCTTCACCAGGATTTGGGCCTGAGGCAGCATATAGGTGCGGGTGTCGCCGTCATCTGCGGTGATGGTGACGCTGGTCAGGGTGCCCTTGTGGGTCTCGCCAACGGTGCAGTGGCCGGAAATCTCCGCCAGTTGGGCCATCTTCTTGGGACGGCGGGCCTCAAACAGCTCCTCCACACGGGGAAGGCCTTGGGTAATGTCGCCGCCGGCGACGCCGCCAGTGTGGAAGGTACGCATGGTCAGCTGAGTGCCCGGTTCGCCGATGGACTGGGCGGCAATGATACCGACAGCCTCGCCGATACCCACCCGCTCCTGCATGGCCAGGTTCAGGCCGTAGCACTTGGAGCAGACGCCCTGCCGTGCGTGGCAGGTCAGCACGGAGCGCACTTTGGCCTGCCTGACGCCGTGGGCCTCCAGGAACTCCGCATCCTCGGTGAAGATGATGGTGTCCGTGTCGAAGGTGCGGCCGGTCTTGGGGTTGTGGAGCAGTTCTCCAGTCTCGGGGTCGTACAGCGGCTCACTGAGGTAACGGCCATTGATACGCTCGCCAAAGGTCTCGATGACCTGGCCGTTTTCGGCAATCTCGTAGACCATGATGCCATCGTCGGTGCCGCAGTCCTCCTCCCGGACAATGACCTCCTGAGAGACGTCCACCAGACGGCGGGTCAGATAACCGGAGTCGGCGGTACGCAGGGCAGTGTCGGACATACCCTTTCGGGCGCCTCTGGAGGAGGTGAAGTATTCCAGCACCGTCAGACCCTCACGGAAGTTGGACTTGACGGGGATCTCGATGGTGTGACCGGAGGCGTTGGCCATCAGGCCGCGCATACCGGCCAGCTGACGGATCTGCGCCTGAGAACCACGGGCGCCAGAGTCCGCCATCATAAAGATGGGGTTGTAAGCGTCCATGCTGACGGTCAAATCCTTGGAGACATCGTTGGTGGTTTTTTCCCACTCGCGGATGACCAAACGGTACCGTTCATCGTTGGTCAGGAGGCCGCGGCGGTATTGGTTCTCGATTTTGACCACCTGCTTCTCAGTGGCAGCCACCTTCTCGTACTTGGATTCCGGGATGGTCATGTCGTAGATGGAAACGGTCAGGGAACCCACGGTGGAATAGTGATAGCCCTGGGCCTTGATGCCATCCAGCACCTCGGCGGAGCGGGCGAAGCCGTGCTTAGAGATGCACCTGCTGACGATTTGCCCCAGCAGCTTCTTGCCGCAAATCTCATTGATTTCGGGGTCCAGGCAGTGGGCGGGGTCGTCACGGTCCACGAAGCCCAGATCCTGGGGAATTTGGTCGTTGAAAATCAGGCGGCCCACGGTGGTCTTGACCAGGGCGCTGTAGGGTTCGCCGTGGAAGGTGCCGGTGCGGCGCACCAAAATCGGCTCCTGTAGGGTCAGGTCGTCTTGGTTGATGGGGGCGTCCAGGTCGATGGTGCGCTTCAACTCCTTGGAGCGGCGCAGCATGGACTCGTCATAGGCCAGCCGGGCCTCGGTGTCAGAGGCGAAGGTCTTGTAAATCTCCTGGGGCAGGGTACCGGCTTGGGCGGCTTCCGCAGCCAGATAACCGGTGGTTTTGATCCAGGGCTGATAGCGGCTCTCGTCCGGGTCATGCACCCAGATAACAGTATCGCCCTCAATGCTGCCCTCGTCCATGGCCGCCTTGGCCTCTGCGGCGGTCTCATAGCACAGCGCATTGTCCACCGGGCGGTCCTTGGAGAAGGTCAGGTAGTAGGAGCCCAGCACCATGTCCTGGGTAGGCACGGTGACGGGGCCGCCGTCCTGAGGCCGCAACAGGTTGTTGGCGGACAGCATCAGGATACGGGCCTCGGCCTGGGCTTCGGCAGACAGGGGGACGTGGACGGCCATCTGGTCGCCGTCGAAGTCTGCGTTGAAGGGGGTGCAGACCAGGGGGTGCAGCTTCATGGCCCGGCCTTCCACCAGCACTGGCTCAAAGGCCTGGATAGACAGGCGGTGCAGGGTGGGGGCACGGTTCATCATCACGGGGTGGTCCTTGATGACATATTCCAGAGCATCCCAAACCTCGGGCTTGCCCTTATCCACCATCTTCTTGGCGGCCTTGATGTTGTTCACTATGCCGTCCTGCACCAGCTTCTTCATAATGAAGGGGCGGAACAGCTCCACGGCCATCTCCTTGGGCAGGCCCATCTGATAGATTTTCAGTTCAGGGCCGACCACGATAACGCTTCGGCCAGAATAGTCTACACGCTTGCCCAGCAGGTTCTGACGGAACCGGCCCTGCTTACCCTTGAGCATATCGGACAGGGATTTCAGCGCCCGGTTGTTGGCGCCGGTGACGGCGCGGCCACGGCGGCCGTTGTCGATCAGGGCGTCTACGGCCTCCTGGAGCATCCGCTTCTCGTTGCGGATGATGATGTCAGGGGCTTTCAGCTGAATCAGACGTTTCAGGCGGTTGTTCCGGTTGATGACCCGGCGGTACAGGTCGTTCAGGTCGGAGGTGGCGAACCGGCCGCCGTCCAGCTGCACCATGGGGCGCAGGTCGGGGGGCAGCACAGGCAGGGCAGTAATGACCATCCACTCAGGCCGCTGGTCAGATTGCAGGAAGGCGTCCACCACCTCCAGCCGCTTGACCAGCTTTGCCTTCTTCTGCCCAGAGGCGGAGGCCAGTTCAGCGCGGAGGTTCTTGTCCATCTCCTCCAGGTCGATGTCTGCCAGCAGCTTTTGGATGGCCTCAGCGCCCATACCGGCGTCAAAGTCGTCCTCATAATACTCCCGGTTCTCCCGGTATTCCTTTTCGCTCAGCACCTGGCCGCGGGACAAGGGAGTGTCTCCGGGGTCGGTGACAATATAGGAACCAAAGTAGAGCACCTGCTCCAGGATGCGGGGAGACAGATCCAGAATCAGACCCATCCGGGAGGGGATACCCTTGAAATACCAGATGTGGGACACGGGGGCAGCCAAGTCGATATGGCCCATGCGCTCCCGGCGCACCTTGGAGCGGGTCACCTCCACGCCGCATCGGTCGCAGATTTTGCCCTTATAGCGAATCTTCTTATATTTGCCACAATGGCACTCCCAGTCCTTTTGCGGGCCAAAAATCCGCTCGCAAAACAGACCGTCACGCTCCGGCTTCAGAGTACGATAGTTGATCGTCTCCGGTTTCTTCACCTCGCCATACGACCAGGCGTGAATCTGTTCGGGGGAGGCAATAGAGATTTTGATTGCGTCAAAATCGGGATAACTCATAATGCTTTTGACCTCCTCTATGATTATTCGTCGTAATCCAGTTCGCTGCTGTCAGAGTCAATGGACAGCTCGCCTTCTTCCTCAAAGGCGACGTCGGAGATCACGCTACCGTCCTCATCTATGGTGCCGGTGGTGAAGCCGTGATGCTCGTACTCCCTGTCGCTGTCGGAGTAGTCATAATCGTCCTCCTCCAGGCGGCGGATGCTCTGATAATCCGGCTCATCATCATCGTCTTTCAACTCCACTTCGTTGCCGTCCTTATCCAGGATGTGAATATCCAGACACAGCGCCTGCAGCTCCTTCACCAGCACCTTGAACGCCTCAGGCACGCCGGGCTTGGGGACGTTGTGGCCCTTGACGATGGCCTCGTAGGTGCGGACACGACCGGTTACGTCGTCGCTCTTGACGGTCAAAATCTCCTGGAGGCAGTAGGCCGCGCCGTAGGCTTCCAGCGCCCAGACCTCCATCTCGCCAAACCTCTGGCCGCCGAACTGGGCCTTGCCGCCCAGAGGCTGCTGGGTCACCAGGCTGTAGGGGCCGGTGGAGCGGGCATGAATCTTATCGTCCACCAGATGGTGCAGCTTCAGGAAGTAGACATAGCCTACCGTAACAGGGTTGTCAAACCGCTGGCCGGTACGGCCGTCGTAAAGCCAGCTCTTGCCGTTTTCGTTCAACCCGGCCTGCTTCAACAGTTCCTGAATATCCTTCTCGTTGGCGCCGTTGAAGATGGGGGTAGCCACCTTCCAGCCCAGGGCCTTGGCGGCATAGCCCAGATGAACCTCCAGCACCTGGCCGATGTTCATACGGGAGGGCACGCCCAGAGGGTTCAGCACGATGTCCAGCGGGGTGCCGTCGGGCAGGAAGGGCATATCCTCCACCGGCATAATACGGGACACAACGCCCTTGTTGCCGTGACGGCCGGCCATCTTATCGCCCACGGAAATTTTCCGCTTCTGGGCGATGTAGACCCGCACGCACTGGTTGACGCCCGGGCCGAGCTCGTCGTCGTTCTCACGGCTGAACACCTTGACATCGATGACGATGCCGTACATACCGTGGGGCACCTTCAAAGAGGTGTCGCGGACTTCGCGGGCCTTCTCACCAAAGATGGCCCGGAGCAGCCGCTCCTCGGCGGTCAGGTCGGTCTCGCCCTTAGGGGTGACCTTGCCCACCAGAATGTCGCCGGGGTTGACCTCCGCACCTGGGCGGATGATACCCCGCTCGTCCAGATCTTTCAGGGCGTCCTCGCCCACGTTGGGGATGTCCCGGGTAATTTCCTCCGGCCCCAGCTTGGTGTCCCGGGCTTCCAGGTCGTATTCCTCAATGTGGATGGAGGTAAAGACATCCTCCTTCACCATTCGCTCGCTGAGCAGAACGGCGTCCTCATAGTTGTAGCCCTCCCAGGTCATGAAGCCCATAAGGATATTGCGGCCCAGGGCAATCTCACCGTTGCAGGTGGAGGGGCCGTCGGCCAGGGTCTCACGGTACTTTACCCGTTGGCCCACGTCCACGATGGGGCGCTGGTTGATGCAGGTGGTGTGGTTGGAGCGGAGGAATTTGGTCAGCTTATAGGTTTTCACATCGCCCCGGTCATAGCGGACGGTGATATAGTTGGCATCCACCCGCTCCACGACGCCGTCGCCTTCGGCCAGCACACAGACCGCCGCATCCTGGCAGTTCTTGTACTCTTGACCGGTGGCCACGATGGGGGCCTCTGTGACCAGCAGCGGCACAGCCTGACGCTGCATGTTTGCGCCCATCAGGGCACGGTTGGCGTCGTCGTTCTCCAGGAAGGGAATCATGGCGGTAGCCACAGACACCATCATCTGGGGGGAGATGTCCATATAGTCCACCCGGCTGCGGTCTACATCGATGATTTCGTCCAGGTGGCGGCAGGTGATACGCTTGTTGACCAGGCAGTTATTCTCATCCAGCGGCTCAGTGGCCTGGCAGATGACGAACTCGTCCTCCACGTCGGCGGTCATATATTCATATTCATCAGTGACCCGTCCAGTGGCCTTGTCGATTTTGCGATAGGGGGCCTCGATGAAGCCGTACTTGTTGACGCGGGCGTAGGAGGCCAGGTAGGAAATCAGGCCGATGTTGGGGCCTTCCGGCGTCTCAATGGGGCAGAGGCGGCCATAGTGGGAGTAGTGAATATCCCGGACATCGAAGGAGGCGCGTTCACGGCTCAGACCGCCGGGGCCCAAAGCGGAGATACGGCGCTTGTGGGTCAGCTCGGCCAGAGGGTTGGTCTGATCCATGAACTGGCTCAGAGGGGAGGAGCCGAAGAACTCCTTGATGGCAGCGGTGACCGGACGGATGTTAATCAGGGACTGGGGGGTAACAATGTCCAAATCCTGAATGGTCATGCGCTCCCGAATGACCCGCTCCATCCGGCTAAAGCCGATGCGGAACTGGTTTTGCAGCAGCTCGCCCACGCAGCGCAAACGGCGGTTGCCCAGATGGTCGATGTCATCCTTGTGACCTACGCCATGAGCCAGGCAGTTCAGGTAGTTGACGGAGGCCAGCATATCGTCCACAATGATGTGCTTGGGCACCAGGTCGTCCACATGGGCCTTCACCTGGGCTTTCAGCTCCTCGCCGGAGTACTGATCCAGCAGCTCCTTCAGGACAGTGAAGCGGACGGGGACGGAAATGCCCACCTCCTCAGGGTCGAAGTCCACATAGGGGGTCATATCCACCATATTGTTGGAGAATACCTTGATTTGCTGGCCTTCCACCTCAATGACGGCCTCATTGACGCCCCGCTTTGCCAGCTCAGTGGCCCGCTCACGGGTCAGCACCTCGCCGGGCATGACAATGACCTCGCCGGTCCAGGGGTCAATGATGGGCTGGGCAACAGTCTGGCCGTTCAGGCGGCGGGAGATTTCCAGCTTCTTGTTGAACTTATAGCGTCCAACGGAGGACAGGTCGTAGCGCCGGGGGTCGAAGAACATATTTTGAATCAGCGTCTCGCAGGAGTCCACCGTGGGAGGCTCGCCGGGGCGGAGCTTGCGGTAAATCTCCAGCATGGCCTCTTCATAGGTCTTGCAGGTGTCCTTCTCCAGGGTGGCGACGATGCGCTCATCCTCGCCAAAGACCTCCAGAATCTCCTCATTCGTCTTGAGGCCGATTGCCCGCAGCAAACAAGTGATGGGGATTTTGCGGTTCTTGTCGATCCGGACGTAAAACATATTGCTGTAGTCCGTCTCGTACTCCAGCCACGCGCCGCGGTAGGGAATGACCGTGGTGGTGTAAGAGATGTTCCCAGCCTTATCGGTCTCGATGCCGTAATAGATGCCGGGGGAGCGGACGATTTGGGAGACGATGACACGCTCCGCCCCGTTGATGACGAAGGTAGCGCCGTCCGTCATAATGGGGAAGTCTCCCATAAAGATCTCCTGCTCTTTGATTTCCTCCGTCTCCCGGTTGCGAAGGCGCACCCGCACCTTGATGGGGGCAGCGTAGGTTGCGTCCCGGGCCTTGCACTCTTCTACGTTGTACTTAGGCGGCTCGTCCATGGAATAATCAATAAAGGAGAGCTCAAGATTCCCCTGATAGTCCGTGATGCAGCCAACATCGCGGAACACTTCCCGCAGACCAACATCAAAGAACCATTGATAGCTCTGCTTCTGGATGTCCAGCAGGGCAGGCATATCAATGATAGTTTGTTTCCGCGCAAAGCTTTTTCGCAGGGTGTTGCCGAAGTAGACGTCTTTGACCATAGATGCTTCACACTCCGTTTTTCATTTCGCTTGCCACTTTTCTGGCAAAGGTGACAAATGGACTTGGCAAAATTCACAAAACCGACCCGCCCGGAGCTGTTTGACACGCCCGGATAGGTGGGTTAGAATTTTGCGTTTTCTGCAATCTCCTCTTGCGCTTTCGGGAAGAACGTGGTATCCTGTTAGCAGGAAGATTGAGGAACACATGGCGGCACAATATCCATATTAACGATTAATTTTACCGCAGTTTCCAATCGCTGTCAATAGTTTTTTCGGGAAAGTGCAGAAATTTTCTGCGCTTTCTTTTCTTTTGTGCTTGCCAGGCGGCGGGAACGCCGGTAATTTTCCCCTTTTTATAAAGGGAGGCCGGGTCAAAAGAACGCCTCGGTTCGCAATCTTAAGACAATTTTAAAACGCTCCGCCCGTTTTTGGTGTATCATGGAAGCAGTAAAAAGGGGCGGTTGGCAGATATGACAAAAAATCAAAAGCATAACAGGAGGATATGGCGGAGCGCCATTCTGCTCTTGCTGGCGGCGCTGGTGCTGCTGGCCGCGGCAGTCCTGCACTATAAGCCAAGCTGGCGCTATCGCCTGCTTGCGGGAATTGCCGTTTATACAGATTCCTGCGCACAGCTGACCGAAGCGGACGGCCCTGCCCTGGAGGGCTGGACTGTGGTTGAGCTGGAGGCGGACGAACGGGTCAGCTTTGACCAATCCCTGCTGCTGGTGAATAGCCAGCACCCGATCGCGGAGAACTTTGCCGCCGACATCGTCTGCTATGGGAATACCGACGTGGAGATGAACCGCTGCGTAACCGAAGCCTACCGCCGGCTGGCGGCGGAGGTGCTGGAGCGGTTTGACGAGCATCTCTATATCCGCTCCGCCTACCGCACAGCGGAGGAGCAGGCGGAGACCATTGCGGAAGACGGCGATGTGGCCGCGCCAATGAACGCCAGTGAGCATCAGGCGGGGCTGGCGCTGGACGTCTATGTGCCCTACTTCGCGGGGATGGGATTTCTGGACAGCGAGGCGGGGCAATATGTCAATGAAAGCTGCTGGCAGTATGGCTTCATCATCCGCTATCCCTCCTATGGGGCGGAGGAGACGGGCATCAGCTATGAGCCGTGGCACCTGCGCTATGTGGGCACGCCCCACGCAGAGATTATTGCAAAGAACCATCTGACCCTGGAAGGATACATCGCCTCCCTGGAGCTGGGCGTCTGTTACCGGTACGGCGACTACCTGATTTCCCGTCAGGCAGGGGAGACGCTACTGCTGCCGGAGGGCTTTTCTTCGGCAGTGCTCTCGGAGGATAATCTGGGCGGATATATCGTCACCGCGCAGCTGGAGGGCGAGGCGGCCTGAACAGTGCGTTCCGCCCTCCTTTCGACGAATTTTTCGGCAAAATTTGAGTAAAACGCTAAAAATTGAGTGGAATCAGGCTCAAACTTTGCCGTTTTGCCGTTGACATGGAAACTTGAAAGTATATATAATACAAATAATGAACCGAAACGGTTTATTGGAATGAGGGAAACCACGTTCCCCTGTGAGCTGCAAGCGTGCAGCTCAGTTTGGACACGAAAGCTGTGTGAACCGATGCTCCGGCTTGGTGGTATGCCGCCGAGTCAAACGCACGGTACAGTTACATGAACGCATTGATTAGGAAGGATTGTGTGATTAGAATGGCTAAGATTACCAATGATGAGATTATGAAGGCCGCCTCCGACGCTGTCGAGGCCGTTGCCGGGGCTGTAGAGCCCACCGTGAAGAAGGCCCGCAAGGCTGCCAAGAAGGGCATGGACGCCGTTGAGCCCACCGTCAAGAAGGCCCGTAAGGCCGCCGGCGAAGCCGCCAAGAAGGCTTCCGCCCCTCTGAAGCCGGAAATTTATCTCCAGTATGATTTTAAGGAAGCCAACGTCAACGACCTGGTGCTGGCTGCCAAGGCTGCCTTCCATGCCGAGCAGGGCCGCGTAGCCGTGAAGAGCTGCAAGATTTATCTCAAGCCCCAGGAGAACGCTGCTTACTACGTCATCAATGAGGACTATGTAGGCAAGCTGGATCTGTAAGCCAGGCCGAATACTCAGCGGAACCCCTATTTGTCACAACGATGAAACGTCCGGGCAGAATTTGTCTGGACGTTTTTTTAACGACTGATGGGGCTTCCCTGTTTGTCAAGTAGAGAGACCAAACTGTGCGCCGGTTGGCGCGGGGGAGAGGGACGATTGTGAAACGGTTACTTGTCTACCTGAAGGATTATAAAAAGGAAAGCATACTGGCCCCGCTGTTCAAGCTGCTGGAAGCCTGCTTTGACCTGCTGGTGCCGCTGGTGATGACGGCTATCATCGACGTAGGTATCGCCCAGGCGGACAGGCCCTATATCTACCGGATGTGCCTGGTACTGGTGCTGCTGGCTGTGGTGGGCATGGCCAGCGCTGTCACTGCCCAATATTTTGCGGCCAAGGCCGCTGTGGGCTTCGGCGCGAAGGTGCGCCACGCCCTGTTCCGCCATATCCAGCATCTCAGCTTTGGCGAGGTGGACCGCATCGGCACCAGCACCCTGATTACCCGCCTGACCAGCGACTGCAACACGGTGCAGAGCGGCGTCAACATGGCCCTGCGGCTGCTGCTCCGCTCCCCCATCGTGGTCTTTGGGGCGCTCATTATGGCGTTCACCATTGACTGGCAGTGCGCCCTCATCGTGGCGACGGTGATTCCCTTGATTGCGGGGGCGGTCTTTGGCATCACCGGCATCACCATCCCCGGCTATAAGCGGGTGCAGGGCAAACTGGACAGGGTGCTGGGCATCACCCATGAGAACCTGACCGGTGTCCGGGTGCTGCGGGCCTTCCGCCGGGAGGATGCGGAGGTGGAGCGGTTCGACGCCGGGAACGAGGCCCTGACCCAGGAGAACCTTCGGGTGGGCCGCGTAGCCGTGCTGCTGAACCCGCTGACCTATCTCATCATCAACCTGGGGGTGCTGGTCATCATCTATGTGGGCGGCTTCCGGGTGGAGGCCGGTACCATGACCCAGGGGCAAATCGTGGCCCTGGTGAACTACATGGCGCAGATTCTGGTGGAGCTGGTGAAGCTGGCAAACCTCATCAATCAGCTGTCCAAGACGCTGTCCTCCGCTGACCGAATCGCCGCAGTGCTGGCGGTGGAGCCGGGCATGGGCGCGCCGGAGAACGCGCCGGAGGCGCAGAGCGCTGCTCCCGCCGTCTCCTTCCAGAACGTCAGCCTGACCTATCAGGGGGCCGGAGCGGAGAGCCTGACCGACCTGACTTTTACCGTCATGCCGGGGGAGACCATCGGCATCGTGGGCGGTACCGGCAGCGGCAAATCCAGCCTGGTGGAGTTGATTCCCCGGTTCTATGACGCCACCGTCGGCTCCGTCCAGGTGGATGGAATAGATGTAAAGGATTATCCCCTGTCAGAGTTGAGGAAGAAAATCGGCATCGTCCCCCAGAAGGCGGTGCTGTTCACCGGCACCATCCGCTCCAATTTGAAGTGGGGCAATGAGGACGCCACGGACGAGGGGCTGTGGGAGGCCCTGCGCCTGGCTCAGGCAGAGGACGTGGTAAAGGGCAAGGGCGGCCTGGATGCCGCGGTGGCCCAGAACGGCCGGAACTTCTCCGGCGGACAGCGGCAGCGGCTGACCATCGCCCGGGCGCTGGTGGGCAGCCCGGAAATTCTGATTCTGGACGACAGCGCCTCCGCCCTGGACTACGCCACCGACGCCGCGCTGCGCAAGGCGCTGCGCTCCATCCAGAACACCACCGTGTTTATTGTCTCCCAGCGGGCGTCCAGCCTGGCCCACGCCGACCAAATCATCGTCCTGGAGGACGGCAAGGCGGTGGGCATCGGCACCTCCAGGGAGCTGCTGGAAACCTGCCCGGTGTACCAGGAAATTTACTATACCCAATTCCAGAAGCCGGCAGGGAAGGAGGCGCAGTGACCATGGCAAACAAGCAAAAGCAGTCTAACCCCAAGTATAACCAAATGGCGGTGCTGAAGCGGGTGCTGCGGGAGTTAAAGCCCCGTATGCCGCTGCTCATCCTGTCCCTGGCGCTGGCGGTGCTGACGGTGGCGCTGACGCTGTACCTCCCCATCCTGACGGGGCAGGCAGTGGATTTGATTATCGGCCCCGGCGAGGTGGACTTTTCCGGCGTGCTGACGCTGGTGCAGCGGGGGCTTGTGGTAGTAGCTGCCACCGGCGTGCTGCAATACCTGATGAACCTGTGCAACAACCATCTGACCTATCGCATTGTCCAGAGCCTTCGGGCCCAGGCCATCCGCACCATTGAAAAGCTGCCCCTGTCCTACCTGGACGGCCACACCTCCGGCGAACTGGTGAGCCGGGTCATCGCGGACGCTGACCAGTTCGGGGATGGCCTGCTGATGGGCTTCACTCAGCTGTTCAGCGGCGTTATCACCATCGTCGGCACACTGGGCTTCATGCTGTCCCAGAACGTGGGCATCACCCTGGTGGTGGTGTGCCTGACTCCTCTGTCCCTGGTGGTGGCGGGCTTCATCGCCAGCCGCACCTACTCCATGTTCCAGCTGCAAAGCCAGACCCGTGGGGAGCAAACCGCCCTGATTGACGAGATGATCGCCGGTCAGAAGGTGGTGCAGGCGTTCGGCTATGAGGACAGGGCGCTGGAGCAGTTTGACGAAATCAACGGGCGGCTGGAGAAGTACAGCCTCCGGGCAACCTTTTTCAGTTCCCTGACCAACCCCAGCACCCGGTTCGTGAACAACCTGGTCTATGCCGGCGTGGGCGTGTTCGGGGCGCTGGCGGTGGTCAGCGGCAGCATGACGGTGGGTACCCTCTCCGCCTTCCTGAGTTATGCCAACCAGTACACAAAGCCCTTTAACGAGATTTCCGGGGTCATCACCGAGCTGCAAAACGCCCTGGCCTGTGCGGGGCGGCTCTTTGAGCTGATTGAAGAAGAGCCGGAGGCACCCGACGCGCCCGATGCCGTGGAGATGGGTCACGCCCAGGGTCAGGTGAACCTGGACCATGTGTTCTTCTCCTACACGCCGGAGAAGAAGCTCATCGAGGACTTCAACCTGGCCGTGAAGCCGGGGCAGCGGGTGGCCATCGTCGGCCCCACCGGCTGCGGCAAGACCACGGTCATCAATCTGCTGATGCGCTTCTACGATGTGAACAGCGGCGAAATTCGTGTGGACGGGGTCGGAATCCAGGGCATGACCCGGAGCAGCCTCCGGAAAAATTACGGCATGATTTTGCAGGACACCTGGCTCCGCAGCGGCACCATTCGGGAGAATATCGCCATGGCCCGCCCCGACGCCACCGATGAGGAAATCGTCATGGCTGCCAGAACCGCCCACGCCGACAGCTTCATCCGCCGCCTGCCCCAGGGCTACGACACGGTGATTCCGGAGGACGGCGGCGGCCTGAGCCAGGGGCAGAAGCAGCTGCTGTGCATTACCCGGGTGATGCTGGCCATCCCGCCCATGCTGATTCTGGACGAGGCCACCTCCTCCATCGATACCCGCACCGAGCAGAAGATTCAGGCGGCCTTTGCCCGGCTGATGGAGGGCCGCACCAGCTTCATCGTGGCCCACCGCCTGTCCACCATCCAGAACGCCGACGTGATTCTGGTGATGAAGGACGGCCACATCATTGAGCAGGGGAACCACGAGAGCCTGCTGCGGCAGAACGGGTTCTACGCCCAGCTCTACAACAGCCAGTTCGTGATGAATGAATAAGGGTGGGAAATCGTGGCAAAACTACCTCCGTGCAAGGAGGAATGACCATGATACTCTCGCAGGTGACCAGGGCGCTGCCTCTGGCCCGGAGCGTACCCCTGCCCGAAGGGGCCGCCCTGCTGGCGGCCCACCATCCACAGGGCGGGGAGCTGGTGGCGATGGACACCCTGGGCTGCCAGCCGGGGGACCGGGTGGTGCTGGGCGAGCGGCCCGCCGCCGCGGCCCTGTTCGGCACGAACTGCCCCTGGGACGCCGTGGTGGTGGCTGTGTTAAAATAGAGAGCGAAGATAAAAGGTTATGGGCCTGCATCCGGGAGACTGGATGCAGGCTCTTTTTGCGGGTGGGAAAGAATAAGCGCTGTGTCCGCTGCGTCACTATGAAAATTATGAGCAACTTATAAATTTACTAATATCTTGTTATCCACAAGCAGCTCCGGTATACTATGCACAGGTCAAAAAAATACAAGACCAATTCAGGAGGTTATTCCAAATGCTAAACGAAAACGTAAAAAAGGTACTCAATGCAAGTATGTGGGATTTAGCGACCTGTGCAAATGGGGAGCCGAACGTGGTTCCAGTTGCCTTTAAGATGGTAACAGAGGACGGCAAGCTGGCGGTGGGTGATGTGTTCCTGGAGACCACTTTGACCAACCTGAATGCCAACGGCGGGAAAATTGCTGTCTCTGTGTACGATGCTGGAACGCTGGAAGGATACCAAATCAAGGGAACTGCCGTGTATCTGACAGAGGGCGACATTGTCTCCTGTTTCCAGGCGATGGTTGAAAAGACGTTCAACGGAGCCACTACCGCCAAGGGTGCGCTGCTCATTACCCCGGAAAAGGTCATTGTGACCACGCCCGGAACAGAGAACAAGAAGGTTCTGTGATTGCGGGGGAAACCAGCGCCAGAACGCCCATGAAAAAAAGGGTGCGCACCACTCTGCGCACCCTTTTTTTCAGGAAGCCACTTTTCTTTTGAATCGCTACTATATAATTGCGGGATTCTCGTGTATAATGACAGGGAAGGGGGCTGTGCCATGTATCAGAAGAAACTGAAAGAGGATATTCGCTGTCCACTGGAATATGGACTGAGCGTGTTTGGCGGGAAATGGAACTCCCGCATTATCTGCGTTCTGGCTGATATGGGGACGCTGCGCTACAGTGAACTTCGCAGTGAAATGGGAAATATCACCGACGCCGTCCTCGCTTCTACGCTAAAGGGGCTAATTGCAAATGGCATTGTGGAGCGGAAGTCTTACGATGAAATTCCGCCCAGGGTGGAATATTCTCTGAGTGAAACCGGAAAGTCCGTCGTCCCAATTCTGCAAAGCATCTGCCAGTGGGCGGGCGTGTTCTACAAGCAGGCTTCTGGCGAAGAACTGTCCCACTGCCAGAAATGCGACTATCATTCCTAAGGAGAGAGGTTTATGATTACCTACACAGAAGAGAAGAACTTCACAGCCAAGCAGGTGCAGGCCCTGTTCCTGTCTGTGGGTTGGGTGTCCGGCCAGTATCCCACAAGGCTGCATAAGGCGCTGATGCACTCCTCCACCGTTATCACCGCCTGGGACGGAGATACACTGGTGGGGCTGGCGCGGGTGCTGGACGACAGCGAGTTGGTAGCCTATATGCACTATGTGCTGGTGCATCCAGACTATCAGCACCAGGGCATCGCGGGGCATATGGTCGAGTTGGTCAGGGAAAAGTATAAACACTACCTTTATATCGAAATCATGCCGGAGGAACGCAAAAACGCCGCCTTCTATCAGCGCTTCGGCTTTCAGGTGATGGAAGATGGCGTTGCCATGCAGATCTGCAATTTTGAGGACAAGCGCTGAGAGGTCGGGGAGCGCGCACAGAGCGGCTCCCTGATTTTTGCCGTCCGGGGTCGCCGGGGTTTCCCCGGGAGAACAGAATTTTTGTCCACAGAAGGCTGAATCTGTGGTATACTGTACCACAAGAGCAGCGCCTGCCACCGGAACGGCAGCGCACTGGCATGGCCAGAGGGAGGATGCTCTTATTGGAAAACCACAGAAGGAGGCGTAGCGCCATGCGTATAGCGATTGCGGAGGACGAGCCCAAATTTGCGCAGCAGGTTCAGACTTATCTTCAACGGTTCGCGGAGGAAAACCAGCTTTCCCTGACGGTTCAGACCTACTCAGACGGAGCGGAGCTGGTGGAGGATTATCGGCCTGTTTGGGACATTTTGCTACTGGACGTGGATATGCCCGGCATGGACGGGATCTCCGCAGCCCGGTGTATCCGGGAGACGGATACAGATGTGGTCATTATCTTCGTCACAAATCTGGCCCAATACGCCATCTGCGGCTATGAGGTGAATGCGTTGGACTATGTGCTCAAACCGATCAACTACTACGCCCTCTCCATGAAGCTGAAAAAGGCATTGCGGTACTGCCCCAGAGAAGAGACGAAGTACCTTATACTGAATCAGGGCAGTGATGTTGTGCGCATTCCGCTGTACCGGTTATACTATGTGGAGGTCTACAATCATCAGTTGCGCTACCGCACAGTGGAGGGCGACTTCCTCACTACCGGCTCCCGCTCCCTGACAGCGGTGGAAAAAGAGCTGGCGGAGGACGGTTTCGTTCGATGCCATAACAGTTATCTGGTGAATCTTCGCTATGTGGACAGGCTGGAGGGAGACAACATACAGGTGGCAGGGGATCTGCTGCCGGTGAGCCGGAAGCGCCGGAAAGCGCTTTTACAGGCGCTGTTGGATGACGCCAAGGGAGGAAGTAACTTATGAGGGAATTTCTGCTCTATACCCTGCGGCCGGATTTTGTCCAGGCCATGCCGCTGATGGCGCTGGCCTTTCTGTTGCCGCTGAAGCATCGAAAGCACTGGAAAACACGATTGGCGGGCTGGATGGTGCTCTGCTTCCTATACGGCGGGTTCATTTTTCAGCAATACCATTACAGCTATGGTACGCCTTGGCAATTTTTCTGCGGCTATATTACCCCGTTGCTTTTGGGTTATTGCACCTTTGTGATTGCCTGCGACATCTCTTTCCGGGATGCGCTGTATGGCACCGCCTGTGCCTACGCCGCCCAGCACGCCCACTTCTGCGTCACCATTATCTTATGGGGGGAGCATTATACAATTCAGCATATCTCAGGCGGATACATCCTAGGTTACGTCAGGGAATGGGCGGTGTTTCTGGCGGTCTGGGCGGTGTGCTATCTGCTGTTTGTCCGGAAGCTTCCGGTACAGGGGGCATATAAGGCAGACTGGCGGAAGGCAATCAGCACAGCGATAATCGTTTTGGCGATTGCCATGGTGCTGAACCGAATGGTACGAACCATATTTGACAGCGCGGGGCTGTCCGATACTGCCTACGTCATCTGCATGGCCTATGACCTGTTCAACTGCCTGTTTTTGCTGTGGCTCCAGACGGAGCAGCGGCGGGAACTGGCCCTGGCTGCCGCGCTGGAGGGGGAACGCCGTCTGCGCCGTCAGATGGAGGAACAATACGAGTTATCCAGAGAAAACATTTCCATCATTAACCAGAAGTGTCATGATTTGAAGCACCAGGTTTCAGCACTACGGCTGGTCAAAACCTCAGACGAACGGGAAGCGGGACTGCGAGAGCTGGAAGGCGCAGTGCTGATTTATGATGCAATAGCCAAAACAGGCAACGAGGTGCTGGACACTGTTCTGACAGAAAAGAGCCTGCTCTGCGAGAAAAACGGTATTTCCTGGACGTGTATGGCAGACGGTGGCCTGCTGGACTTTATGCAGCCGGTAGACCTGTACACCCTGTTCGGCAACGCCCTGGACAACGCCATTGAGAGCAGCCAAGCCGTTGACGAGACGGAGCAGCGCACAGTCGCTGTGGAGGTGCGGAACCGGCACGGTGCAGCGTTCATTCAAATCGAGAACTACTACGCCCAGCCCGTCCGGTTGCAGGACGGCCTGCCCCTCACCACCAAGCCGGACGCGGAAAATCACGGCTATGGTTTGAAAAGCATCCGCTCCATCACGGAGCGCTACGGCGGCGTGATGGATATTGCGGCGGAGGATAACATCTTCCGCCTGAACATCCTGATTCCCATTCCCGCTTAACACGACATCTGCGTCGCCGCCTGCGTAATGGCGTGGGATTTTTCTCGTAATTGTACTGTGTTGCCTTATGTTCCTATGAAGTCAGCGTTGATAGGCGGCGCGGCCGGTCTTGTACAGATTGCCGCCGTGACAGTCAATGGCGACGGTCAGGGGCAGTTCCTCAATCTCCATCCGCTTGATGGACTCGCAGCCCAGGTCATCAAAGGCGATGACATCTGCCTTCTTGATGCAGCGGGCAATCAGCGCGCCGGCGCCGCCCACTGCGGCAAAGAAGCAGGCCTGGTTCCGTTGTAAGGCGCGCTCCACTTCGTCGCTCATCTGGCCCTTGGCGATGATGGCGCCCAGCCCCAAGTCCAGCAGTCTGGGAGCAAAGCCGTTCATACGGCTGGCGGTGGTGGGGCCGCAGGCTCCAACGGCCATGCCCTGCTGTGCAGGGGTGGGGCCGGCGTAGTAAATCACCGAGTCCTTTAGGGGGAGGGGAAGGGGCTTGCCTTCCTCCAGCAGGGCAAAGAGGCGTTTGTGCGCGGCGTCCCGCGCCGTGTAAATGGTGCCCGACAGGAGAACCCTGTCACCGGCGCGGAGGGTCGGCTGCCAGTCCCGCAACGCTTCGGTGTGAATATGATAAGTATCAGACATAATCATTCACCAACAGGAGCGGGCTCGTCAGCGAGGTCATCAAAGGCAACAGCTGCGGCGTTGAAGGTATCGTTCAGGTTCAGCAACATACTGCGCAGCCGCTCCACCTCCGTCAGAGAGTGGGAGATGGATTCACCCACAGTTGCCTGTGTGGATTCATATTGCAGCCTGCTGTTGGCAAACACGGCGGCAATTTGCTGCTGCACGGCAGCCTTCCTGTCCTCGGCAGCCAAAACCTGCGCCTGTGCTTCCGCCAACATATCATCGCAGCGCGCCTTTGTGCTTGCCTGGAGACTGTCAGCGTCTGCCTGCGCTGCGCTGCGAATCGCATCGGCGTCCGCATTTGCCTGGGAGATGGTCGCATCTGCGGCACGCTCCGCGTTCAGCAGGATACGGCCCGCCTTGTCCACTAACGTGTTATAGCCTTCGGCGTCCGCCTGGTACTTCTGAACGGTTTGCGCCATTTCTGCGCGCAGCGCATCCTCTGTGGCCGCCTGATTTGCGGAAGCCCCGGCCAGGTCGTCCTTCAGGCTGGCAATTTGTGCGTTGGCCTCCTCCAGCAGCAGTTCCGCATCGCTCTTATGATCCACCGCGTCCTGTAGCGCGTCCCGTTCCCGCTTTACGTCCTCCAACAGCCCCTGAAGCTTGCTCTGCTCGGACAGGGCTTGCTCCAGTTCGTTCCGCACCTCGTCCAGTGTGTTCTCTACTTCGGAGAGCGCCAGCTCCTGCTCACGGGTGATTTTAGTGATGTAGTCCATTACATCCTCGCGGTTAAATCCATGCAGTGCGCTGCGGAATAAAGTGTTCTCGTCCATCGTTTAGTGCCCTCCAGCCTTTCGTCAGCAAATGCCGTTTAGAATTAATTAGTGTTGCGTTGCTCCCCCATAGGAGGCTGCGGTCAGCCGCCGGTGTAGCATTGGATCTGAAGCTATCATAGAGTATTCCAGCTGTCTTGTCCCGCGAAAAAGGGGGAAATGGCATCTGATTTTCGACGCTCTGTCTGGTGCAGCAGCCCAAAAGCAGGTGTAAAACATCCCTCTGGGAAGCAACCTTTTACTATTATAGCATAAACATCTGGCCCTGACAATAAAATTTCAAAATTGCAGGGAAAAAGCCCTTTACAAATTTTTGAAAGTCTGTTATAATAATGGCCGTTGAAAGCGTATGCACCCGTAGTTCAATGGATAGAGCGTCAGATTCCGGTTCTGAATGTTGGGGGTTCGAGTCCCTTCGGGTGTACCAGAAAAACTCCCGGAAAATACCGCATTTTAGGTATTTTCCGGGAGTTTTTATCATTTTCTATCAGGCTTCATTTTCTATGCCTTTGCATTAAGTTGCAGTTTTTTGCACTTTAATTACACCGAAATTACACCGAAGGTTCTGCGCCCCGTCTCTATTCATCCTTGCCCTGTTCCTCCTCATACGCCTTGATGATGGGGTCATAATATTTTTCCTCCGCCGCCCGTCTGGCCTTGGCGGCATCCTCCAGGGAGGCAAACCTGCCTATGGTGATACTTTTCCCTCGCACTCCAATTTTTGCAATCCAGCGTTGCTCTCGATTGCTCCAATACACGCCCTTGACGCCGCTGGTGTTGTTGGAGTTGGGCTTGCGCTTCGGTTTGATGGCGCTTATTACTGTGCCGTCATACCGCTGGAGTACGTTGTCCTCATCAACCTTTTTCCTGGCCGTCTCGCTAAGGAGGCAGCCGCAGCTTTGTTGCCCGCCCATCAATCCCTTGCGGGTAACTATGCAAGTCTTTCCACAGTCGCACTGGCATAGCCATCCGGTGCGCTGCCCGCTTGCCTGCACCTGCTCTAGTGGAGCCGGGCCGATAACGGTCAGCCGTCCAAAACGCTGCCCTGTCATATCTTTGCGGATCGCATCACCTTTGAGACAGCCGCAGCTCCGGGTACCATTTTTAGTCGCCGTCAAATCGTTTTGGTTGACGGTAATCTCCTGGCCGCAGTCGCAACGGCAAACCCACCGCCGGATAGCTTTCCCTCCAGGTGAGCGGGTAGGTTCCCCCAGCCGGAGGACGGTCAGCCTGCCGAACCGCTGCCCTGTCAAGTCTTTTGCACCCATCGTACTTCCCCCTGTTGTGCATTTTGTCAATATCTGCATTATAATACTTTAAATTGCGATTTGTAAAGCGCAAAAACAAAAAGCAGGTCGATTGCTCGGCCTGCTTTTTGTTTTTGAGTGTGCGTCCACATCTCGTTTTGCTATTACTAGCGTTTCAATCCGCGTCCCCCGGAATTGCTAGGGGAACCTCCAGCAGAGCATCCACTATTGGAGACGCTTTGAGTTTAACATACGGAATCTTACTTGTCAACCCTTTTTTCAGTCGTTCGGCAAAATGACTGCCAGCACGGGGGAAGTAAAGCAGTACCCGCTCGTCATGCGGTTCTTGCTGTAAACCCCGTTTGTCAGCTGGTTTGACCCGTTATTGCAACTATAGATTGCATTATCGCCGCCATAAATTGCAATGTTGCTGTCGTACACATAACCCGCGCCCTTTACCTTGTATTTGGCGGCGAGGGCTGTGAAGTTTTCTGCCCCCACATAGATCACGCTGCACTTGTCCAAATCCAGGTTGCTGTAACCGCTCATGGCCTTTGCGATGGTGTTTTTCTGCTTCAGGATATTTGTTTTGACCGCCGTGGTGTGGCTGATCTGGTTGTCCTTGCCCAGCAGCCCGGCCAGGTAGAACACGCGGCTTACGGTGATTGCGCAGTTGACCTGCTTCTTGCTCATGGCCGTGTCCCAGGTATAGGAACCGCTGACGTGCTTACACCCGATAGCGCTGCTGTAAACGTCCTCGACATTCTCTGCCGCCAGCTTAAGCGGGGAGGCGGCAGTGGCGCCGTACACGTCCAGGCCAGTCAGGTCAATCCACCCTACGCCACTTTTCAGGTGGCCGTAGGGGCTTTTTACCTCGGTAATGGTATAGACACCCTTGCTTGCGGTTCCAGCCTGCTCCGCCCCGTCTGCTGCCGCGTAGTAAGGCGTAGAAGCGGAAAGTTGCACCGTGTAGCTCAGGGGATAGCGGGGGATACCAAGGTAATCATACACCTGGTATCCGCTGTGCTTGTCCGCCAGCGCGGTAGCATTGTCGTAGACGGAAAACGCACCGATTTGGCTATCGGTATCGTCCCACGACTTGCGCACCCGGAACATGGACTTGTATACCAGCGTCCCGCCGCTAAGGTAGGCAGAATAGCCGGAGTTGCTGTCAACCAGGGCAACAGCGTTGCTCAGGACGCGGAATGCCCCCAGTTGGCTGGCGGTATCTTCATAACTCTTGCGCACATAATAAAGCGTACTCATAGGTTTGTCTCCTCCCTTACTTCGTCAGGATACTTGTCCAGGTATTGACCCCGCAGATTCCGTCCACGGTCAGGCCCTGCGCCGTCTGGTAGCTTTTGATGGCTGCCACCGACTTTGTGCCGATGATGCCGTCCACGGTAAGTCCAGCGTCGTTTTTGCCGTTCAGCAGGGATTGCAGGCTCTTGGCCTGTGCGCCGGTGCTGCCGGACTTGATAGTGCTTAGTGTTGCCACGTCAAACCCTCCTTCTGTGGTCGTTGTGGTTTCGGTGCTTGCGCTGCCCGGCAGATTGTACAGGTAGTCCATGTCCACATTGCCGGAGATGCCGGACACGCTGCCCTTGCTGCTGTACTGCCAGATGTCATAGTCGGCCTTGCAGGTGCAGCTGCTGGCGTACTGCGCCGCCCAAATGCTGTAATCGGTCAGCTCGGTATAATTGAGCTTGTTGTTGATCCAGTCGGTGCTGGCATAGATGCCGGGCGTGTAACCTCCGGCCTGGATGGCGTCGCAAAACGCCTTGCAGATGGTGGTGCGGGTGCTGTTGCTCAGGGCGACGATGGACTTCTCATACTCCTGGTCGAAGTACACCGGGAGGTCAAAGCTCTTTCCCGCGATGACTTCCAGGCAGGCTGCGGCTTCCTTCTGCCCGCCCGCCTTGGTGGTGGTGTAGCTGTACCAGTAGGCCCCCACCATCAGCCCGGCGGCCTTCGCGCCCTTGTAGTTGGCCTCGAATTTGCTGTCCTTTTGGCTGGCACTGGAACCGTACCCGGCGCGGATGAACGCGAACTGGATACCGGCAGCGGCCACCTTGTCCCAGTCGATGGACCCCTGCCACTTGGACACGTCGATGCCGCGATAGATGGTGCTCACTCCGTCCACCCCGCTTCCCGCAGTTCGGCTTTCTTTTCTTCGATTTCGTTGGCATTGGCCTTCTCAAAGACAATGGCGTCCTCCAGGGGCATTTCCTCCAGTTCGGCCACTTCCTCCACGGTGTAGCCGTAAGCAAACGCCTTAATGATTTCGCACTTGGTTTCCTCTGTCATTCCTCGCTCACCTCCGGCAAGCCAGCTAAACTGGTCAACAGGCTCATCAGCCCGCCCAAAACCGCCGCACTGAGAACAGCCAGCCAATTCACCTCGAAAAAGTATGCTGTGGTGCCGATGGCGGCCACGGCAGACTGTGCCATGGTTTTCACCGCACGGACAGCTGCGGCCTTGAGCCATGTGCTGTTTTTAATTCTATCAATGATGGTTGTCAATTTAATCATTCCTTTCCATTTTGACAAACTTATGAATAACTTATGAACAACTTATGAACAACTTATGACCCCTCTTTAGTCCCCGCCCGACTTGAAGAAGTCGTTCTTCGTCAGCCGGTCATCGTATACCCTGTTGATGTTGCTGACAGCGTGAACGGCTCGGCTGTTGGAGTAGTCCGGGTGCTCTTTGCAGTACCGTTCATACTCATCAATCACGGCCAGAATTTCAATGAAGTCCTCCCGTGTGTGATACTCGTCCCGCATCAGCTCCACGTTGAACCGCAATATCCGCTCCCGTTCCCGGTCTGCGTTCCGCGCATCTTCCACCTTGACCTGCTTGTCCAGCCGGGCGTTGGTCTGCTCCTGGGACTGCTTTACCTCTTGCAGCTCCTTCAGCACGTCGGCGTTTAACGCTTTCCCCAGCCATCGGGCGATAGCGGACCACGGGTTCCACGGGATAGGGGCTATCTGAATCAGTGCCAGCAGAACGGCGGCCCCGCCGCCGCCGTAGGCCAGCAGTTCAGCGATTGTCATCGGTATCACCCCCTCTCCTTTCCACGCACCGGCTCAGGTGTCCAGGTTCGCCAGAATTTCCTTCAGGCTGGTCAGAAACGCCTTCAGCTTCGCCAGCGTCAGCGAATCGCTCAGGCTGTCCACCAGCTCCTGAATCTCTGCCAGCCCCGCCCTCGCGGTCTTCATGGTGCTCAGCTTCTCTTTCAGCGCGTCAAGCTCACTCCTCGTCATCGCTCAGCACCTCCAGAAGTTCCTCCAGCGCGGTTGCGGCGGAGACTTCATCTCCGTACTGCCCGTAGTCCATGTAGTAATGGACGGTCATGGAGCCGTCATTGTTGTACACGGTTTGCGTCCCCGTCAGGGTCACGTTGCCGAAGGTCGCCAGCACGCTCTCATCGCTCAGGACTTCAAGCGTCGCGGTCTTTTCCGTGTCTGACAGCAGCTCCCACAGTTCGACCATGCTCGCCATGTCCGCGCTCAGTGCAACGATGCTCAGGGGCGCAAGCGCCACCTGCTCCACGGTTACGGTCGTGCTGTCGGCCAGCACGATGGACAGATTTGCCATTGTAATCACCTCTCAAATTATTCTGCAATCAACGCCCCTTTGGGGCTTTGTCGCCTTTGTCATGCCGCCCCGATGAACAGCCTGTTGTATAGCTGCCCCATGCGCCGGGCGGTGCCGTGTGCGTTGAAGTTGGCGGCGTAGGACTTCCAGCTTTGCCAGCAGGCGTAAACGTCCTCGCCGGTCATGCGCCCCGCCTCCAGCAGCCGCCGGAAGGCTTTCAGCTTTCTCCGTTCTTTGGTCACGGAGCGTTTGTATATCTTTCGTATGATTCTGCCGTCCGGCAGCAGGAAGAACCTTGTTTTCAGGAAGGTAAACCCGTGGGCCAGCTTCACGATTTGCGTTTTCTTCTCGTTCAGGGTGATTTCCAGCTCCCTGCAAATGCCCCGTATCCCCCGCAGGCACCGCGCCAGATAGTCCTTGCTGGGGTGAATCAGGTAGCCGTCGTCGTTGTATCGCCCGTAGCACTGAATCCCGCAGTCCTGCTTGATGTAGTGGTCTAAGCGGTTCGCGGAGGCCAGCGCAAGGATTTGGCTGATCTGGCTCCCCAGCCCCAGCCCCATGTCCCCGAAGGCGTCAATGAAATGCTCCGTCAGTCTCAGCAGCTTTTCATCCGTGAACGCATCGTGCAGGATGCCCTTGACAATCCTGTGGCTCACGCGGTCGAAGAACTTGGAGAAGTCGAACAGCAGCACGTACCCCTCCGCCCCGTACTTCCGGTAGTGCCGCCGGAGATGGACGCACAGCCGATTGATGGCGAAGGTGTATCCCTTCCGCTCCATGCTGGCCCCGTTGTCGTGGATGAACGTCCGTTGCAGCATGGGTACCAGCGCATTGTCGCAGAGGCACCGCTGCACCACCCGCTCCGTGATGGTCACGCTGCGGATATGCCGCAGTTTCCCCCGCTCCATGATGTCGAACTCATAGAAGCCGGAGCTGCGGAACGTCCCGTTCTGGAGCCGGGCGTAGGTGTTATACACGTTCAGCGGCGCACGGGTCATGTACTTCTGGGTGCTGGCCTTCCAGCCCACGCCCTTCCTGCATTTCTGATAGGCGCGGTACAGGTGTTCATAGCTGAATACCTTGTCGAAGTCGTCGCAGTCCGCGTAGCGTGCTCTCTTGCGCTCCGCTCTGGCCGCCTTCCGGCGTTGGTACCGTGCCTCATGCCGTTCTTCACTTGTCATACAGATTCCTTTCCTGTCAGATGCGCCCCACGGCTGCCGGATGGTTCCATATAGCCGCATAAGGTTACCGGGCATGAAACAGGACATCACCATCAAGCCCTGCCATGCAAGAACGCCTGCCATCATATCGGCAGGTGTGCCGGAATACTGTTTTCCGGCAGCGTCCGCCCGAACCTGTGAGGCCGCGCCCGTTGCCGGACGCGGCAGGCTTCGTGTCAGCCCCGCATATATTTACCCCGTTGCCGGGGACGGTCACACACTCCTTCTCTCCACCCTGTTCTGATTTCACCGCCGGGGTTACTCTGTCTGCCGGGAGAGGAGCCGAGGGCCACGCCGTAACTGTTGTTCGCGTTGTTGTTGTTGTTCGCGCCACTCGTATTGATGTTGTTGAAGTTGGTTGTATTGTTGGCCCGCCGCAGCCACCAGTAGGTGGCGCTGCGGCTATTTTACAGCGTGTAACCGATGCTTACCCTCTGCCCCCTATCCGGGCGGCAGATTCTTGTATCGTTTCCGGTCTGATTGCAGGATGGCCTTTAGCATCAGGCCCTCCTGATTCACCAGATTCATCCAGTATTTCATCGCGTCCGGGTCGATGCCGAACAGCTCGTTCGCTACCTCTATCTGCGACACCAGATTCTCCACCTCCGCGTTGGCCCGCAGGAAGTAGTCCCGCCGCATCTGCACCTCATGCTGATTCACCGGGTAAATGCTGTTCCCCAGCTTTGCGTACTCGTATACCCGTGTTGCGCAGTTTGCAATCTGCTGGCTGACGTAGAACGTGTACCGCTTCGGGAACCCCACGCACTTCTTAATGCTGTGGAGTTGCAGCGCCCTTGCCGCGTTCAGGAACTCCGCGCTGGACTGCCCGCGCTTGCCCTTTGGTACTGACATTTTTCTCCCTCCCGTTCCGGTATCTGGCCCCACAAGGGGGCCAGATAGTTAGGATTGCTAAAGATTAAGTACAGAAGCCGAGGGCCACGCCGTAACTGTAGTTCGCGTAGTTGTGGTTGTACGCGCCACTCGTAAGGATGTTGGCGAAGCTGGAAGTATTGTTGGCCCGCCGCAGCCACCAGTAGGTGGCGCTGGTCGCGCCACTCTTGTACTTGATCCGGCTGTCGTTGCTGTTGTAAATTGCCTTGTAGGTGCCGTTGGTCCCGTTGGTGCCATAGACCTCCGTGTAGTCCGGGATCCACACATCATCCTCCGTGGTCTGCGTGTAGCTGCTGCCGGAGGTGTCGTAGGCCGTCTGCGATTTGGTGACGGTCTTGATGCCCGCCTGCACTTCGGACGGGATGAGGGGCTTGATGGTCTCTTGCAGGTAGGTGCGCATTTCGCTTTCTCCCCATCCGCCGATACCGCCGGTGCCGCTGGTGTAGCCGGAGGTGTAACGGGACATGACGTTATTGCAGGAGGTTGTCAGCGTAAACGTGCCGGTGCTGTGCATCTTAATGGACGCATAGCTGCTCGATACAGCGGCGGACGTGTACTCTGCCACGATTGTCACCACGTCGCCGGAGGCCATTTCCACATCGTAAGTGACCGCCGTTGTGGAGGCGTAGTCTTCCACGATGGCCGTTCCGTTCACGGTGACGGTCAGTGTGCCGTAGGTGGAGGACAGACCGGCGTAAGTGATGGTCAGCGTCCCGTCCGCGGTTGCCGTGACCACGTTGGTGATTTGCGCCACCTCCGCCGCCTGAATGTAGGTTCGGAAGCTGGTGGTCTTGGTGCTGTTTGCGCTGACGCTGGTGTTGCTGTTTGTGGACGTGGTGGCCGTCTGCTCCTTGTAGTCGTATTCCGTCACCAGCGACGGGTTCATCCGGTGGCTGGTGGCAAGTAGTTCCTTCGAAATCCAGGAATAGGTTGCGGTGCCGGTGCCGTCCGCCAGGGTGTCCTTGCCCTTGCCCACGATTTGCATGGTCACGGTGCCCTCGTCGCCCAGGTCCAGCTCCTTGTAGTTGCCCACGGCATAGGTGGCGGTTCCCGCTTCGATGTTGGCAAGGATGGTCTCCCAGTCGTCCTCGATCTCCGCGTCCTCCACGCTGCTGCTGAACTGTGCGTAGCAGGTGGTGTTGCCCGTGATGTTGGTGGGGGAGGGGGACCAGCCCTCGAACTCCGCTTCCTCGTCGTCCTCGGAGACCGGCGTGTCGCCGGTATAGGTCGCGCTCCCGCCGTAGGCCACGCCCGTCACGGTTTGCAGCAGGGTAGACCCGTTGTAGAAGTACACGGTGTAGGTTCTCACGGTTCGGCTGTACGCCGCGTACAGCGTCCGGTCTGCCGTCACGGCGGTCAGGGCGTCGCTGTCCGCGCTGGTCGCGTCCATACTGTACGACCAGCCCACGAAGGTGTAGCTGTACTGCGCCGTGCTGCTTCTGGACGGGCTGCCGGGGCTGCTCACGTCCGCGCCGTCCGATACGGCCACGGTGTACAGCAGGGAACTGCCGTCATAGTTGTAGAAGTACACATAGCTGGTGATGTGCGAGTAGACCACGGCCACATCTGGGTACCGCTCCAGCATTTCGGCCAGCTGCGCTCCGGTCAGGCTGTCCACGTAGACGTAGCCGGAGACCTGCGGGCTGTCCACGTTGTTGCCGCTCTCGTCCAGGCCCCGCATGGTGTCCAGCAGGTCGTACATCGTCAGGATGTCCTCCGCGCTGTCGAACTCCCAGCTGATGCCAATCAGACGCACACGGCTGTTCTCCACGATGCTTTCTACAATGGACTTGCTGTCCACTGCGGTCGATACGTTCTCCAGCCACAGCGTTGTGATGCTGCTGGTGTCGTCCATCGTGAAGTCCTCGATGCGGGTCTGGTTGCGGATGGTCAGGTTGGTCACGGTGTCCGGCAGGTGCAGCACCCGCAGAACGCCGCCGTTCGGCAGCGTGACGGACGGAACGCTGGTGCCCTCGAAATACACTTCCTCAATGCCGGTGCAGCCGGAGAGGTCAACGGTGCTTGCCAGATTCGGGCAGTTCCGGCTGTCCACGCTCTGGAGCAGGGTGTTGTTGCCCAGGTACAGCTCCGTCAGGTTGCTGTTGGAGTAGCTGTCGGAACTGTCGCCGATTTTGACCGCCTGGAGTTTGGTGGCGTTGCTGAAATCTGCATAGCCCACCATCAACCCGGACAGGTCGCCCACGTCCGCCAGCTGACTGCTGGAGTAGATGTAAATTTCCGTGTCGTTCACGTTGTCCAGCGGACAGGCCAGTGTGTAGCTTTCGTTCCGGCTTGCCCGTGTCTGCACCAGGTAGGAGCCGTATTTCACCGCCGCATAGATGTCGGCGTAGGGAACCACGGTGATGTCCGCCTTTGCGTAGCCGCGCAGGGTGATGATGTCGCTCAGGGCGTCGCCTGCGTTGTACTTGCTGTCCATGTACCGGAACCGGTTATAAAGCCACCACTTGCGCTGTTCTGCCTTGCTGCCCTGGCACATGGAGAGGTAGGACGCGGTGCCGTCGTCGATCAACGGCTGAATGTACTTGTAGTAGGCGTCTTCGTTGAAAATCGCCTCCGGCCACTTGGCCTGGTGCTCCTCGAACGCCGTCTCCACCACGTCATAGCTCAGTACGCCGGTGCTTCTCAGTTCCTGGTACATCTCCATGATGTCGTCGTAGAACGCCTCCCTGAGGTTGACCCACAGGACGCTCTGCTGACCGTTGTACACGTCCGCGCCGGTGTCCGTGGTGTCGATGTCCTCCAGGTTGTAGGAGAAGGTCAACGTGCCTTCGTTGTTGATGCCGATGGCGGTATCCATATCGTAGGGCAGGAAGCACCACTTCCCGTCCTGCTGGAACATGGTGGGGAAGGCGTTCTTCGCCCGTGAATCCACCATCAGGAACACTTCGGTGAACAGGTAGTAGAACACCGCCGATTCCTTCATGAAGTAGTCCTCGAACTCGTTTGTGAACTTTGCCAGCCGATACGCCGCCGTGTCCGCCGTGTAGGTCACGCCGTCCAGCGTCACGCTGGAACTCAGCGTGTCCCCAGTGGCCTGCTCCTGGTCGGTGCTGACAAGCCACTCGGCCAGGGCCGCCAGATTATCCACGTCCGTGTTGTCCTCCGGGTACCGGGCCTCATAGTCGTTCTGCCAGTCGGTGCCGGAGTAGTCCGCGCTTTTCCACAGCGTCCTGTCGCTGGTGTTGTTCAGCGTCTCCCAGGACTCGTCTCCGTCCGCGAAGCCGTAGACTTCTTCCGTCCCCTTATCGTTGTTGAAGTTGTACTTGCCCAGGAACGTGGTGTCCGTGCCGTCGTTGTGGAAGATAACGATGGGGAAGCCGTCGATGCCCTGCCGGATGCTGCTGTCCTCCGTCTGGGGCGGCGTCTGATAGGGGCAGATGTCGTTGTACAGGCGCACCAGCTCCACATTGTTCGCACCCTCGGACGAAGCCACGTCCGCCTTGAAGGTGAACGTCTTGGTCGGGACGGAATCATCCCGCATGGCGTAGGTGCTGGCCGTTTCTCCGTCGCTGTCCGTGAAGCCGCCGGAGAACTTGACCTTGTAGTTCTTCCGGGCGTATCCGGCGGAGGAGGTGCCCTGCACGTCCGCGCTGGCCCCGTCGAAGGTGAAGTCCTTGCTGCTGTCCTCCGGGTTGGTGTAGTACCCCGCCACGGTTAGTTTGTTGCCCTTGTAGGTGGGCAGAGCGTCCGCCACGAATACCAGATAGGGCAGGTCGCTGGGAAGCTGCGAAATGACGATGGCCCCGTAAGCGTCATAGACGTTGTTATGGTTATACCGCTCGTAAAGGGTTTCGCCGTCCTGCGTGTCGGCAATCCAGTTGTCCAGAATCTGGTACCGGGTCAGGTCGTTGTCATAGACCCGGATGCAGTAGATGTCCATCGTGCAGTCGTTGCTGCCGATGGAGATGTCCACAGGGCTGAGCTGCGCAAAGTCATCGTCCGTTGGATACTGCACCACGCCGGAGATGATGCCGTTGCAGTAGCAGTAGACCAGCCGGTTCTCGCTCCGCTTCTCCACCACGAAGGACAAGCGGACGTGCTCGTCCTCTTTGTACTGCATGGAGAGGCTGCTCTGCTCGGACGCGAACGTGGCAAGCTGGGCGGTCAGTTCGATACCTCTGCCCCCGCTCATGCAGGAGAGGATAGAGCTGTCATAGTTCCGCACGTCCCGCGTGGCGAACTCGAGTTCTATCGTCTTGCCGGTGCTGCGGAAGTCGCTGGCGAAAATTTGCAGGGGGATTTCCACCCTTGCGTCGCCGGAGACCCGCAGGACGGTGATGCCGTCGTCGTCGCTCTGCCAGCCGTCGGAGGTGAAGTTGAAGTCGGTCAGCGTGGCGGAGATGCCGTTGTCGCTGTCCTCCCAGACGGATGGGTCCGCCTCGCTGTTGCTCCGTCCGTAGGAGCTGAGGTACAGCACAAGGTCCTCCGTCTCCGCTTCCACCTCGATGTCGCCCTCGGAGACGGTCAGGGTGATGGTCTTCACGGTGCCGTTGCAGGAGATGGTCAGTGCCACGGTGCCCGCCGTGTCCGCCCGGTAAGTCCAGCTCTGCTCCGTCCGGTCTACGTCGGCCAGCGTGTTCACGGTGGTTCCGTTCGCGGCCAGCACTACCTCGGAGGCGGTCAGGCTGCCTGGCACATAGACATAGAACGGGATGGTCACAGAGGTGTACTGGTCCACCGTGCTGTCCTGATAGCTGGACGCAATCAGCGTCGTGGTGTTGCTGTCGCTGCTCACCATGATTTCGTAGTACAGCTCGTTGGAGGTGACTTCCTCGCCGTCCACTTCGGCGGTGAAGTACGCCACGAACGTGTGCGTGCCGTCGTCCTGGCTTGGGATGGTATAACTCTGCTGCCGCCCGGAGGTGGAGATGCTGGATGTCCCGATTTCCACGCCGTCCAGGACGAAATGCATGGTCTTGGTGACGGAGCCTGTCGGCGTGTAGGGGAAGGTGATTGCCCCGCTGAACGGGGAGGACACGTCAAAGCTGGAGGCCAGCGAAATGGCAACCACGGTAATGCTGAAATTGATGGTTCTGCTGTTGCCGTATACGTCGCTGACCTTGACCTTGACCGTGTTGCTGCCGGTGGAAAGGTAGTCCACCAGGTCAACCGTCACAGTCCCCTGGTCGATGGATTTCGTGGCCTTGACCGTGCTGTTGACGGTGATGGTCATGGTGCCCGCGCCGGTCTCCAGGTCGTCCTCGATGCTGCTCCACGTGATAGAGATGGGGCAGCTCCCGCCGGAGGCTACAGTCTTTGCCAGCCAGCCGGTGGCGTTGGTCACGGTCAGGGTCGCGCTGTTGCTGCTGCTGGAACCGCTGCCGGTGCCGGAGAACGGCCCCAGCGGGCCGACGACGATTTCCTCGTCTGCGGTCAGGTACAGGTAGCCCTCCTCGACATACCCGCCGTTCACCCGGTTCAGGATGTCCATGGAAAGGTTTTCGATGTCTGTCGTGTGTTCGTCCACCTCGGCGGTCAGCTCGTCGATTGCCGTTGCGTTGTTTTCTGCGGTTGCCTGTATTGTGCTGATTTTGTCGCCGGTCACCTTTGCATCCGCGGCGGAGCCGGATTCTGTCAGCGTCGTGTCCGTCTTGCTGTAGGGCAGCTTCACCACTGCCCCGCCGTATTCGCCGTATACGCTGGCGTCTGAGCTGGAGTCCGGTGTGACCGAATCCAGGTCGGTCAGTTTCTTAATCGCCAATTTGTTTTCCTCCTGTCGTTACAGAATCGCAATCCAGAAAACCTGATAGTATCTGGACGTGGCATTGCTCGCTGAGTCATACATATAGCCGACAAATCCGCTCTTGGTCCATGTCCTCACCTTGCAAACCGGTGCAACCGAAGTTTCCGAATCATGCTGCGGCGTAAGCATAACGATTTTCGGTGCGGACGAAAATGCGCTGCTGAATGTGACAGAAAAATTCGTGGCTGTTTGTGTATTCATCTGGACGCCTACTACGCCATACTGTATTTCCCACCCGCAGGGTGTCACTGTTCCTGCATTCAGGTAGACCGGTTTCCTGGTGTTGCCCACGGTGGCGGAGCAGGCCGTCACCGTTCCGGAGTTCAAATAGGCAGGTCTTGCTGTGCCTCCTACCGACGCCGAGCAGGCTGTCACCGTCCCCGCGTTCAGGTAAACCGGCTTCGCCGTTCCGCCCACCGTAGAGGAGGCGTTTTTCAGGTGCAGTGTGCTGTCGGCGATATGGTCAATTAACTTTGTCACCGCCAGGGCGAGCTTCCCGAACGCAGTGGACAGTTTTTCTCCGCTGACCAGTGCGGTCAGCGTGGTCGGCGCGGTGTAGGTCGGTGTCTGGTCGTTCGTCGCCACGTTCGGCACGTTGCCCAGCCCTACCTGTGAGGCAGTTACGCTGTGCGGGTTGTCCGTGTCGTCCGTATGCGCGGTGAAGTCCGCCAGCGTCACATATTCGGAGGACGCCGCCAGGATCGCGCCCACCTCCTCCGCGTCGTCGATGTAGACGTACACCGTGATTGTCGTGCTGACCAGGCCGTTTTCCACCAGCGGAATGGTCACTGCCGTTTCCCCGCTGCTGGACAGGTCGCAGTGTCCGTATGCGTACAGGATTTCGGTCTCTCCGTCTGAATCCAGGCAGAACACGCCGACCTCCTTGCATTCCAGTTCGCTTTCCAGGCTCTGGTTGTTGAAGCTGGCCGATTTCAGGATGACGTATTTCTCCGCCTCCTCGATGCTGTCTATCCCCGCCTCTATCACCGGGTTTACCAGGTCGTCCAGTGCCGTGTAGTCCTCCGGCACATCGCCGTTCCCGACTTTGATTTTTGTGAAGGAGATGCTTCCCCCGTTTAACGCCTGCGTCAGGATGCCGTAGCCGTTGTTTGTCAGTTTTGGTGTCATGTTCCGCTCCGCTCCTATTCTGTCAATAATGTGCCGTTTTCGTCTGCCACATAGTTGCCGTTTTCATCCGTCAGCAGTGCGCCCCACTCGTCCAGGTCTTCCTCTGCCATGGTCAGCGTGATCTCTCTGGCGGTCTGCAGCTCGACGTTGCACGCCAGCTCAGCGCTGTATTCCGCGTTCAGCGTCAGCCCCTCCAAGTGGGCGGACGCTTTTTTGGCGTGGTTGAGCATTAGCATGAATTTTTCAAAGTCTGTCTCCGCGCTCAGCGTCGCCGTGATTTTGAAGTGCCACGGCGTCCCGCCGTAATCGAACCATTCTTCGACGCTTCCGCTCGTGAATGCGTCCTCGATGACCCGCAGCACCGCCGCCGGTGTCCCCGCGTACTTGTGCACGTAGACGCTGGATGCAATCACGCTCCGCTTTGTTTCAAGGTCTGCCTTGTAGTCGTACCAGTCCACATGCAGGTCGGCGGCCAGTATGTCGCAGACGGTCTCCGTCAGTTCCCCGATTCTGTAGTAGAATCCCACGTTGAACAGCAGGTTTGCGTTTTCGTGCAGCAGGGCGGCGAACGCCTTCGCGAAGGCCGCTGCGTCCTCGTCGTATTGCAGCGCTCTCGGCAGGGTTTGTGTCAGGTCTACCTCCTGAATTTTTCCGCTCTCTGTTATCATTCCTGGTCACCGCCGTAGGTAATGCTGGCCTCGCCGGAAAGCTGCGCTACGCTGTCGTCGTCCACCTGCGTGTAGACCGGGCTTGTCACTTCCACGCTTTCCGCGCCCGCGTCCATCACCAGTTGAATCAGCTTGGAGGGGTTGATGTTCCGGCTCAGTGCTGCCGTCTGCCAGGTGATGTAATTTTCCACCGCCTCCTCCACGGCGCTTTCTACACTGCCTGTGCTTTCGTCTGTGGCCGTGCTGGTGTAATAGGTCAGGTCTACCGTGAACGGCACCGTTTCCGGCGCCTGTACGGTCACGTGGTCGGTCAGCGGTCGTATCTCGTCGCTGGACAGGTATTCCTCCATATCCGCCAGCGTGTCCTCGTCCGGGATGGCCCCGTCGTCCAGCAGGATCACCACCAGCACCTCTCCCTCGCTTGGGCTGGTCACCTTTACGTCCGCCACCGCCGCGTTGTATGTTTTCGCGTGATATTCATAGGCGCCCACGGTGCCCGCTGTGGAGTAGGCTTCGTAGCTTTCCTTCATCCGCTCGTACAGTTCGTCGTCCGTCTCCTCGTCCGCGCCTCCGGCGCTGACTGTGGTGTTCGTCACGGAGGCCACATAGGCGATCTGGTCTACCAGGTAGGTGATTTTCCCTACCTTGATGCCGTTCCCCGCGGTTCCGTCCGTGTCGCACTCCGCGGTGACCTCGCCGCTCAGGTCCCCTGCGGCGATGACAAGGTCTTCTGTCGTGGCGAACAGCAGCTCCAGGTCTGCCGTCGCCTCCGTCCCTTCCGGGATGGTCACGTCCTCGTCCTGTGCCTCGCTCAGTGTGAAGCACAGGGTCACGTTGGCCGGGGTGGCTGCCTGCCGCTCCACGTTGTAGAAGATTTCTGCCAGGCTGTCCAGGTAGTCCCCCTCGGCGTATCTCGGCAGGTTTCGTTTCGCCGCGATGTTCATCAGGCTCCGCTCCTGTGAGAGGATGGCCGCCGCCCACATGGTCAGCAGGTAGACCGGGTCAGCCTCTCCCAGGCTCCGCCCGGCCGCCGTTTCGTATTGCTCCACCAGTTCGTTTGCTATGGTCTCCGTGTCCGTGTCAACAAATTCCACGTCCGGGAACTCTCTCTCGTCAGCCATTGAATCTCACCTCCACTTTCGGCGCGATGGTGCCGTCTCCTTCTCCCGCCATGTCCGTCACGCCTACGATGTCCGCCCTCTTTTCCGCAAGGTCTGCCGCCTCCGTCAGGGCGGATTCAAACGCCGCCAGCGCCGCCTTATGCGGCCGGTTCAGGTAGGATGTATCCACTCCGATGTCCCGTCTCAGCGGTACGTCCCCCTTCGGCGTTGCGATTAGTACGGCGATGTTCTGCGCGATTTCCGCCGTCTCGTCGGTCGGGTTAAGGTCCAGCGTTTCCAGGTTTGCGCTTGTCACTGTTACTACCATGCCTGTTTCCCTCCTGTCATGCAGTTTTCTCCACGCTCTTCAGCGTGACGCTCACGGTTGCCACGCTCCAGTCTCCGTCCCCGTCCGTGGTCTCTCCTTCAAATCCCAGGGCGGTGATGATCCAGCGGTAGTTTCCGTAGCTGGTGGACCCGATTTTCAGCGGCACCGCCGTTCCGTTCTCCAGGTAGTCCTTCAGCGTGTTGTAATCCGTCATCACCGTTGTGCCCAGGTAGGCCGACAGCGTGAGCTTGAAGCTGATGGTGTCAGAGTTCACGCTGGTCATTTCCAACGTTGGCCGTTTCAGGTGCCGGATGTGTTCTGTGTAGTTCACGCTTGCGTCCCAGTTGAAACTGTTCAGCTGCTTGATCTGGTCTGATGATACGATGATGAGTACCAGCCCCAGATAGCCGATCTGTCCCGGCGCTGTGCTGGTCGGCGTCACGTTGGATTCCGCCACCGTTGTCTTGGTCACCGTCGTGTTCCCCGTGCTGCTGGCGCTGGTCGCTGTGTTTGTGGTCTTGGTTGCCGTTGTGGTCGTCGTGGTCTTTGTGCTGGACGTGGACGATTTTGCGCTGCTGCTGCTGGATGTCTTTGTGCTGGAGGTGCTGGTCGTTTTAATGGAGGAGGTCTTTACCCAGCAGGTGACGTATTTGCTGGCCGGGTTTTTCCCGCAGTAGGAGGATTTGATGGTGATGCGGATTCTCCCGTTTTTGACCGCCGCGCTCCAGATGTAAAAGGTCCCGGTCTTTGTCCCGCTCTTTTTGGTCGCGGTGGAGGACACATAGGCCGGTGCGCTGCTCAGTTTGATTTTTTGTCCCTGTTTATATCCCATGTTACAGCGCCCCCAATATATATCCGTCTCCGTCTCCGCCCGGCCGGTGGAGGCAGGCGACCGTCTGCCCCACCTCCGGCATCCACTCCTCCGCGTCGTGGATCAGTACATGCAGGCTGGCCGACTGTGCGCCGTTGCTCCAGGACACTTTCACGGTTCTGCTGTCCGTGTTCCGGCTCGTGACCTTGCCGATCCGGATGATGCTTTGCAGCTCTGTCACGTCCTGCCGGAGCGTGTTGATTTGTTCCTGTGTGTTTACCATCTGCTCTCTCTCCCTCAGTAGGATGTGATGACCTGCCTCAGTGTGATGGATGTGGTGTAGCCTCCGGTGGAGCTGACCTTGTGGACGCTCCGCTCGATGATGTATTTTCCGTCGTAGGCTCCATAGTCCGTCACCTGCACCGTCAGCCCCGCCACCAGGCTCATGTCTCCCGCCATGGTGAAGCTGCCCTCGGTCTCTCCCTTGTTGGCCGCCCGCAGTTTTGCGATGGCCAGCGCCTTTGCCTCCGCCGTCGTGCTGACCTTTTCGTTGGTCACCTCCAGCACGTTGTCCTCGTCGTAGGTGCTCCCGCTTGGGACGTAGGTGTATTCAATGGTCTTTCCCGTGTCCGTGTCGTCATAGGACACATGGCAGGCGGAATAGGCCGTGTCGGACAGGCTTGTTTTGAAGTTGTAGGAGCTGTAGCTCCCGTCGCCCCGTTTGATGGTGCGCACGGTGGTCTTTGCCTCGTATGTCTTCTGGTCGAAGATCACCAGCGTCCCGTCCGTCACCTTCAGCGATAGCCCCGCCGCCGTACACAGCTTTTGCAGGAATACGATGTCCGTCTGGTTGCTTTGTTCTTTTCTGGTGTACTTCACCGTCGTGTCGGACAGGTACAGCACGGAGTATCCGCCCCGCTTGGCGATGCTCTTTGCAATGGCCAGCAGTGTGGTGTTCTCCCATGCCTGCGTCCGCTTTGTCGTCCGTGTGCTGGAGGAATAGCTCAGCGCCGTTCCCCGCAGCGTCACGGTCTGTGGCGGCCCCTTCATCTGCACCTCGTCCATCTCGAAGGTGCCGCAGTTCAGCGTGATGTCCTTCCCGTCCGAGGCCCAGTTCTTTTGTACGATGGAGACGGTCATGCTGGCCCGCTTTGCGGCTACAGTCGTGGTGATGGTGGTGCTGCCGCCCAGGGCCTTATAGACCGCATCCCGCACCTTTACGATGGTGGTCGCGTTGGCCGTTCCGCTCTGGCTCAGGCCGTATTTCTTCTGAAACTTCTTGACGGCATTCTTTGTCTCGTTTTTGTACAGGCCGTCCACTGCGATGCTGGTGCCGATGCTTTTGTTGATGCACCATTCCAGCCATTTCACCGCCGTGTTCTTCTGCCCGTATTTCAGTGTTTTGGTCGGCTGTGTGTAGGGGCAGGTCAGGCGGATCACCGCGCTCTTTTCCAGCGCGGTATAGGTGTCCGTTGCGGCGGTTCCGTTGGAGGTCACGCCGTTGTAGGTCTGGTATTTTTTCAGGGCGGTCTCCGTGCTCGCCCCGAAGCTGCCGTTCACCGTCAGCCCCGTGGCGGAGGTTTTGTTCATCATCCATTGGAGCCATTTGACCCCCGTCCCGCTGGAGCCCTTTTTCAGTGTTCCCGTGGGCTTCTGGTAGGGGCACCCCAGCTTGACGCTTGCCAGCGTGGTCGTGGTGGTGCCCTCCACCTGCGTGGTCAGCCAGCTCCCGACGATGGTGTTGTCCCTGTCCTCCATTGTGATTTCCACGTCGTCAGAGGTGCCGTCCTCCTCGTCCGTGTACGTCATGGAGATCAGGTGCTCGTTTACGTCGTCCGAGATGTCCGCGTTGTTGATTTTGACGGTCAGCTCTGTTCGCCGCGCCAGGTCAATGCTGCTCATGCCCGGCCTCCTTTAGGAATACCACGGCGGCAGGGTGGAGGCGGTGGTCTCCTCCTTGTCCGGTATCCACAGCTCCACCCCCGCCGGGAAGATGAACACGTCGGCATACGCCGGGTTTTCTGCAATCAGCTTGTCCATCAGCATGCCGTCTCCCCGCATCTTATAGGCGATTTTGTCCCAGGTGTCCCCGCTGGTTGTCCGGTATATCTCCATCAGTAACTCCTCCTTGCCATCTGCGCCTCCCGCTCGTCCAGCAGGTCGTTCAGCATGGTCACAAGCTCCTCATTGCTGGCCGCCAGCTGCTGGCTCACGCCGCTCCCGCTGTCGCCGTTGACGGTGACGGTGGGGGAGTAGGTCAGCTGTATCACGTTGTAGCTGCTGCTCTCTGTGGACAATGTTGCGGACGATTGCGCCGCTTCGGTCTGCTCTGTCCCGCTCCGGTAGGCGGCGGCGCTCTCCGTGCCTGCGGCTGCGTATGCCGCGTTTACCGCCGTCTGATTTTCCTGGACGCCCTGAATGGCGCCCATCATGCCCATCTCACCGTAGTATTCAAACAGGCGGGACGGGCTGTTGATGTCCTGCGCCTTCTTGTAGGCGTTGGCCGCCGCCGTTCCCGCTGCCGCCGCTGCCGCCACCAGGGCGGCCTGTTTGCTCTGTATGCCGTTGATGGCGCCCTGGATGGCGTTCTGCCCGGCGGTGTAGAAGGCGGACTGCGGGAGGTTGGCCTGGAAGGTCGTTGTGGCTGAGGTTGCCAGGCTTGCGACGACGCTGTTTAGCGCCGCCTGCTCAGCCAGCAATCCGTTCTCGAATCCCTGCGCGAAGTATACGCCGTCCTCCGCCGTGATGGTGGACGGGCTGTTTTCGCCCAGCTGCTGCTGGAACTGGCTCAGTGCGTCCTCCGCCAGCGCCTGGACAGCCTCCTCGCTTGTGGCCGTGGAAATGCCCTCCGCGAAGCCTTCTGAGAAGTTCAGCCCCAGGTCTCCGGAGCTGACCTTCACCGCTGCGGACAGCTCCTCCGGCACGGTGTAGGTGCCCAGTGCTGCCGTCAGTTCGTCGTAGAACGCCTGCCCCGCCTCGTCTGCCATGTCGGTGAAGGCGGCGCTGATGGCGACGCTCTGCTCCTCTGCCGTGGTGCTCGCCGTCTCCGCCATGCCCAGGATGACGGTGGCCACCGCTTCGGACGCTTCCTCCATCCCCTCGCCGCCTGCGTATTCCGTCAGCAGGGCGATGCTGTCCGCCAGGGCGTCCTTGACAGAGGTGTCATTCTCTGCAATGGTGTCCGCCGTCCCCGCCATGGTGTCCTGCAGTTCGCTGTAGGTGTCGATTAGTTCCTGCACGCCTGCGGTCCCGTTGGCGTTCAGTTCGTCCGCGAGGCCCTGCACGGTGGCCGCCGCATCCTCTGACCCGTCCGACAGGCTGTCCCACATACTGCCGAAGTCCAGCCCGCTGTCAATCAGGGTTTGCAGGTTCTCCTGGTAGTTCGTCCAGTAGTCGATTTGCGACTGTAGGCTTTCCTGTAGGCTGGATACGGTGTTCGTTTCGATGTCCTCCACCGTGTCCCATAGTTCATATTGCCCCGAGATGGATTCGTATGCCGCCGCGTATGCCTCGGAGTAAGCAGTGGTCAGCGCTTCCACGCTGCTTTGAATTTCCTCGTATTCCTCTGCGCTCAGGACGCTCAGGTCATACTCTTCCTCTACCGCCTGGTTGTGTTCTTCAATGGCCGCTTGCAGTGCGGCCTCCTGCTCCTCCAGGTCTGCCTCGTCCTGCAGCAGTTCCTCCAGTGCTGCCTTCGTTGCCTCTATGTCGTCCGTGGAGGAGAAGTTGATAATGTCCTGCTCCGACCCGAACAGGTGGATGCTGTTGCTGTCCCAGTCTGCCAGCGCCGCGTCATACGCCGCCTGCGCGATGGCGATTTCGTCCTCGATAGCCTCCAGCTCCGCCTGCGTGGTGTTCAGCGCGCTGGCGTAGTCCTCCAGCTCGTCCTCGCTGGCGGCGGCGATGAAGTCCCGCATCTCCTCCGTGGTCATGGACAGGGTGCCGTTCAGCTCGTCATAGCTCAGGTTCAGGTCCGGTACGGCCTCGTTCAGGTCGTCCACCGCCGCCTGAATTTGCCACTGCGTCCAGGCGTTGTCCTCGCCGCTGGCCGTCAGGCTGTCCAGGGTGTCCACCAGTTTGTTGGCCTCGTCCCGCTCCTCCTGATAGGAGGCCAGCAGTTCCTCGTTGCTCTCTATGGTCTCCTCTGCGCTGGCGGTGATGTTGTCCACTTCCTCCCCCAGCGCCTTCACCGCGTCCGACGTGTTGTCGATGTTGGCGACCAGTGTGATCAGCCCCGCCCCCACGGCGGCGATAACGCCGACGATGGCGAACTGCCCCATGAGCGCCATCATAGACGCGCTTAGAATGTTGGTTGCTGTATTCAGCAGCGTCACCGCCGCCGTGGTCACGCCGATGACCGCTGCCATTGCGCCCAGGACGCCCACGACGGCTGTGATGGCGTACACCACCTCCGGGTGCTCCTGCACGAAGCCGTCCGCCGCCGTGGTGATGTCCGTCAGGATGGATGCCGCGTCTGTGGCTACCGGGATGAACGCCTCGCCGATGCTGGTTTTCAGCGCGTCCCATGCGGATTCCAGCAACGTCACCTGTCCGGTGTAGTTGTCCAGTCTGGTGTCCGCTACGCTTTCCGCCGCGCCCTCCGCGTTGTTGATCTCCTCGGTCAGCTCCGCCCAGGATTCCTCGCTGGTGTTGACGATGGACAGCAATCCGCGCATGCCTCTCTGTCCGGCCAGGTTGTAGGCCGCGACCTGCATTTCCTCTTCCGACATGGTGCCGTCGTTGAATGCATCCCGCAGTTCGCCCAGGAACTGCGACAGCGATTTTGCGTTCCCCTCCGTGTCGTACATGGAGAGGTTCAGCTTTTCCATTTCCGCCGCAGCCGTGCTGTTGGCCCCGGACATTCGCGTCAGCATGGTGTTCAGCGCGGTGCCGGATACACCGCCCTTCAGGGCGCTGTTCGCCATGGCTGCGAGTGCGACGGATACGTCTTCGATGCTGTACCCCAGGTTGCTTGCCGTGGATTCCACATAGGACAGCGATTCACCCATGAGCGACACCGTTGTGTTGCTGCTGGTGGCCGCTGTGGTCAGCACGTCCGCGAACCGGTTCACCGCTTCCTCGCCGGACAGGCCGAAGGCGTTCAGGCTGTCAGAGATGATGCTGCTCATCTCCGTCAGGTCTTCGCCCGATGCCGCCGCCAGGCTCACCACCGCTGGCAGCCCCGCCAGCATTTCCTCTACGCTCCAGCCTGCCAGGGCCTCCGTTTGCAGGGCCTCCGCGCACTCGCTGGCCGTGTAGACGGTGGTCGCTCCCATCTCTTTGGCAAGCGCGGTCAGTTGTTCAGTTTCGTCTGCCGTTGCCCCGGACACGGCCTCCACGGCGGACATGGTGTATTCCAGTTCCGCCGCCGCGTCCAGGCAGTCCCACAGGAAGTCCGTCACCTTACTGACCGTTTCCCCAACTTCGCTCGCTACGGAGTTGAGAACGCTGAAGCCGGATGCCAAGTCGGTCAGCGTGTTTTGGAAGCTGGCCCAGCTGTCCATCTCCTGCTTGGTTGCCTCGATTTTGTCCTTCAGCTCGTCTGTGGACTTGCTCAGGTCGTCCGTCTCTACGCCGCTGGCTTCCAGGTTGTCCTTCTGCTTCGCCAGCGCTGCCTCCTGCTCCGTCACCTTTTGCGTCAGCCGCTCAACCTCGTCTTTGGCCCGCTGCTCCGCGTTCTGCATTTCGGTGGTGGTGGTGGCGGCGTTCCTGTTCTGCTCGGAGACGGCTCTCAGCTTCTCCTCTGCCTCTGCCAGCTTTGCCTTGTAGCTTTCCAGCTTTGCCTCCGATGCCTGATAGGCGGAGATGTCCTTCAGCGTCGCCTGGTATTCCCGCACCTTGTCCTGCAGTTGTACCAGCTGGCCCCGCGCTGCGGAGAAGTTGGAGGCGAAGCTGTTTTCCATCTGTGCTTTCAGGAGGAACAAAAGTTCGTATTCTTTTGGTGTTGCCATGGTCTTTTCTTCCTCCTCACAGTACAGAGGGCAATGCGGTTTCCCGCATTGCCCCGGTTGTTATCGTGTTCTGTTCTTCTTTTTCTCTGCCCGCTGTGCTTCCTCTTGCTTGCAGACCTGATTGTTTGCCCTGATCCATTGGAGCAGGCGGCCCAGCGGCAGCTCCTCCCATACGGTCACAGGCGTGTGGTTGTTCCGCGCCAGGATGATGCACTGCTCCCGTATGTGATCCCCCGGGCGGTCTTTGTCGCTCAGGTTGACAGTAGTAAAAAACGCTGTGCCTTCGTTGTGATGGCGTTGTAGTCCGCCACCGGCATGGCCTCGATGGCGTCCGCCGGGATGCCGGCCGCTCTGGCCGCGAAGATGCGCAGGTACTTTCGGTTGGCTGCCGGGCTGACTACGTTGATTCCCATGTCGGTCAGCTCGTCGTCGATGGCCTCGATGTCCCGCCCGGTCAGCGCCGCGAAGTTCAGCTGCAGCGTGGTGTAGGTGACCCCGCAGTAGGTGAACGGGTCGCTCAGGTCATAGGTCACGTTCCCCAGCTGCTCCTTCAGTTTTTTTCTTGTGTCTGTCTGCTTCTCCATCTCCTCCACTTTGGTCAGGCTCTTGGAGAGGTTTTCTTCTTTGGTTGCCATGCTTTGTTCCTCCTTGATGAATTATGAATGAGTGCCGGAAAAGGCGGGGCGTCGCTGCCCCGCCTTTTTGGTTCTTATTTCCCCAGCGCGGACCGGACGCTCTTCAGGTAGTCCGTTCCGTTGATGTAGCAGATATAGTTCAGCGGGTCCAGTTCCATGTACAGCACCCCGTCCCGGTATTCCGCCCAGTACAGGACGGAGGCCACGGTGGTGGGGTCGCTGGTGGACTGTGGCTTCAGGGTGCCGCCGTCCATCTGTTTGGGATACGCCTTGATGACGTGCTTCACGCCTGTGGGGGTCAGTTTGCCGGTGGCGTTGTCCACCGTCTGCTGCACTTCCCGCAGCTCCCACTTGTGTACCTCCGGGGTGGACAGTGCCAGCCCCCGCTTGGTCAGGATGGTGTGCTTCAGGGTGATTTCCATGGCGGACATCTGCCCAATCAGCACCGTCTCCACCTCGCCCGCGATGCCTGCGCCGCTGACGGTGGTGGTCATGAATTTCAGGGAGGGCAGGTCCACCTGGACAATGCCGCAGTATTCCTCGTCATCCTCGTACAATGTGTAGTTAATGACGGCTTCATCAGTCGTTGCCATTGTTGTTCACGCTCCTTTCATCAGTCCGCGCTGCCGACGCCCAGCACCGAGGACGCATAGTCCACGTCGTACTCCAGCAGGAAGTCGATCTCCTGTGCGGGGGTGGCGGGCGTCATGTAGATGTGGATTCTGAAAATGCCGTTTGCCATGTCGGTGCTGGGGTTCTCGGATTCCAGCAGCTCGCACCGTGCGCCCAGCAGGTGCTCGTCGTTGGTCAGGCTGTTCAGCCAGATGTTCACGTCGTCCAGCACGGATTCCGCCAGTCGGTTGGTCAGCCGCCGGTCGATGTACTTCCAGTAGGTCAGCACCACGGTGTTGGCCACATAGCCGAACATCCGCGCCTGGGAGATGATGGTGTCCTTCGGGTCGGTGGATACGTCCGGGTAGCAGCCGCAATAGCTGCCCCAGGAGACGAAGCCGTTGACGAAGTTCAGCGCAGTCATAATGCCCTCGCTCCGCAGTGCGTTGGCCTGGGTCAGGTCTACGATGATCTCCGTGCCGTCTGCCAGGACGGTGCTGTCCGCGTTCAGCGCCTTGTTGCTGGACAGGACGGAGGGCACGTTGTCATACTCCGCGTCGGTGGCCGCCATCTGCCCGGCGATCTGGGTGGACAGGTGGAAAATCTTGTCCTCCAGCGCCACCATGGGCCAGCACACGACCTGCCGCGTGTTGCAGAAGCAGCTGTTCTCCTCCTTCTCCGTGATGGCGTCCTGATAGTTGGTGATGGTGGAGGCGTCCAGGTCGCAGATGCAGATTTCCCGGAACACGGTGGAGAACTCCGTCTTGGCCGCCATGACGGAGGCGATGGCCTCCTTGTGGGAGAAGCCCGGGCAGATCAGGATGTCCTGCAGGGTCTTGTGCTTGTAGTATACGAAGTCCACCAGTTCCAGGCCGGTGCTCTTGCCTGTGGTCACGTCGTAGCCGCCGATGACGGCGTCGTCCAGGTCGTCCAGGTCGAAGGACACCACGCTGTACGCTACGGTGGCTTCGGTCAGTTCGTCCGTGTCCATCGCGCCGCCGTCCAGCACTTCGATGATGCACGCGCCGTCGTCGTTGTACAGCACGTCATAGTCCACTCCGGCGGTATAGGTGGTTGTGTCGCCGTCGGTCACCACGATGCTGTCTGCCACGGCGTCCTCCGGCAGCGTGATCTGGCCGTCCACGATGGACATGATTGTGGCTTCCACGCTCTCCTGATAGTCGTCCGGGTCCAGTACGTTCACCAGCAGCAGCGGCGCCATGCCGAACAGCTTGAAGTGGCTGTAGATCACCTCGCACAGTGTGTACTTGTCCCAGTTGTCGCTGTAGCCCAGCGCGGCCACGGCCTCGTCGTAGTCGTTCGCCAGGATGATTTCATTGGCGCTGCCGCCCACTTTGTGGACGGGCGCGGTGCCCACGGCAAAGGTAATGCCGCTTGTGACGGTTTCGGGCGCGGAGGCGGTGGTGGCCTGCTCCTGCGCCCGGACGCCGTAAAACTTTGTAGCCATTTGTTAGTACCCCTTTCTGGAGGCGCGGGCTTTTGCCGCCACGTCCTCGTAGTATTTGTGTAGGATGGAGTTCTTGTCCTGCACTTTCTTTCTGGCGGCTGTCAGCTTCGCCGGCGTCACCAGCAGTTGGGAAAGCTCAGGATAGCGCTCCTTCAGGTCTGAGAGGAAGCTGTCGATTTCGCTCTGCGTCCCCTTCAGGATTTGTGCGTTTCTCAGCCGCTCCCTGGGGAGGGACGGGCCGATGTACACCAGCTGAATGGTTTCCTCCTCGGTGGTTTCCTCGGTGGTTTCCTCTGTGGTCTCCTCTGTGGTCTCCTCTGTGGTCTCCTCTGTGGTCTCCTCCTCGGTGGTCTCCTCTGTGGTCTCTTCCTCGGTGGTTTCCTCGGTTGTGGTCTCCTCTGTGGTTACGGTTTCTTCTTCTGCCATGTTGGGATTGCTCCTTTCGTTGTCTTATGGTTATCCCCGCAGGAACGGCAGGTTCCGTTCTACTGCGGGGATTCTCCAGACGGTGTTCATCTCTGCCAGGCAATACGGGCCTGTATCGTCCGGGTAGATTTGAAACTCCAGCGGCGTCAGCAGCTCATACCGCTCTGCCAGTACGCCGGTTTTCAGCAGCAGGAAGCGCAGCCGCTCGACGATGGTCAGCACGGCCAGGCTTCCCTGCTCTCTGTCCCGGTCGTAGGTGGAGATCACCATGCGGATCACCGCCTCGTTCTCCTGGATGCTGGTGGTGTTGTCCCGGTCGTCCGACCCGTTCAGCAGTTGGAGCAGGATGTAGGGGCACCGCTGCTCCGCGTCGTCCGGCTCAGGCATGCGCTGCTTGTAGCACTTCACGGCTCTGGTCGTGAACCGTTCCTCGTCATGTCCCTCCTGCTTGACGGGCAGTTGAATGTCCTTTAGTGCGTCCTCCGTGAAGTCCGCCAGGGCGTCCAGCAGCCCCCGCAGGGTCATGGGCGGCGGCAGTTGGATTCTCGTCATGTGTTACCCTCCGTATCCGTTCAGCAGCCGGTAGATTTCCTGATCCAGCCGGTCGTTGATGGTCTCCTGTGCCTGGGTCAGGATGCTGTCCCGCGCTTCCGGGTAGTCCAGCATATCCGCCACGGAGAAGCCGTAGATTTCCTTCAGCTTCGTCTTTCCGCTGGAGGTCGTTTTCCCTTCCTCCCGCTTGAAGATGCCCGTGTGGCCGGAGTCCATGGTCGCAATGAACCATTTGTCCCCGCTCTTGTACACGCCCCGGACGTCCGCCGCCTTCACCTTGCCTGTCACCCGCCACCCGCTGTGTCCGTTGACGTACCGGTTCAGGTACTTGCGTACCGCCGGGTTTGGGTGGAACCGGTACATCGGTATCTTCTTCCCGGAGAATTTGATTTCTCCGCTGATTTCCGAATCGCTCGGCGCTGCCTGCCGCAGGGTGATATTCTGTTCCGTCCGCAGGTTTTGGGTGGAGATGTCATACCGCTTCTTGATTTCCCTGGTGGAGACCGTTCTCGCCTTGGTCAGTCCCCGGTTCAGTGCGTTGGTCACGGCCTTCTTTGTTCCGTCCGGAATCTGGTATAGCACCTTGTTCACGTGCTCGATCTGCTCCTGGGTCAGTTCGATGTTTACCATTATTCATCCAGCTCCCTTGCCGTGATTTGGATGATGCCCCCCGCGATGGAGACGTTGTAAACCATGTACACATGATTGCCGATCTGGATTCTCCGGTTCCGCTTGGGGGGCGGCTGAAAGTCCTCCAGCGCCACGAAGATTTCCTTGTCCATCTGGTACAGGCTCCGCTCGTGGTCGTTCTTCTGCTGGTTCTTGTTCATGTCCCGGACGGCGTTCTCGTCCTCGTTCACCACCACGGGGATATGCAGCTCCACCGGAGGGTGTTCGCTGCCACGGTTCCAGTATCGGATGGTTTCCGTGACGGCGAACCCCTCCATGCTCAGGAAGACCCGCTTCGCATCTGCGTGAATCTGTGCTTTCAGGCTGCGCCGCATTAGACGTTGATGACGTCCCTGCAGGCCCGCCAGGGGGATTTGATGGTGGGCATGGCGATGGGCCGTGCGGTCAGCATGGTCTCCTTCTCGTTATGCTTCACGTCTGCGTTGTACTTGGGCACGCGGGTGCCGGTGCGGGTGTGGAACTGCTCGTCCCGCTCCATCTGGTTCACTGCGCCGTAGGCCAGTTTACCGGTCTTGGGTGCCGCCAGCAGTGCGCCGTTGGTGGGGAAGTAGGCCACGGTGGTCTTCTTCCGCGTCTTGGGGTCTACCTGCTCGTATGTGCCCTCATAGGTGAAGATTTCCAGGTCGTGGCCGCCGAAGTTCAGCTTGCCGATGCGGGTGATGCCCGCCTGCTGCCACCTGGGGTCAAGCTCGCCCAGCTCTGCGCGGCGGTTGTCCAGCATTTTCCAGGCCCATTTGTCGGTCAGGATGATGTCCGCCACGTTGGGGCCGACGATCAGGTCGGTGGCGTCCCGGCCTGCCGCCCTCATGTCGGAGAGCTGGGCGCATACCGCCTTGTACCAGGTGCCGGGGGTGTATGCGTCCTCGCCGATGGCCCACGCCTCGGAGGGGGTGAACACGCCGGGGTTTGTGCTGCCGTCGTAGTACTGCGCCGTCAGGTCCTTCGTCTTGTCGCCGTTGTTGCCGACGTGCTTCATGGTGCAGGCGTTGTCCAGCATGGTGTTGACGCACATCCACTCCTCGCGCCGGGTGATGGCCTTGTCCAGGGTGTCCAGGTCGTTCACCAGGTATACCCGCTCCCGCTGCTCCGGTGTCATGGTGGAGACCAGGCTCTCCCCGGCCATTCTGTGCACCAGGTCGTCGATGGTCAGGGGCAGGCTGACGGCAATGTAGGGCGGCACGAGTTCTCTCGTCTCGTATCCGTCCCTGGTCAGCGGGACAGGGCCCGTGCGGGGGATAACGAAGGGGGCCAGTACGTTGCCCGCGCCGTCGTCGTAGTCCACCAGCACCTTCTCCGTCTTGAACACGGATGCGGCGTCAGGCTGAAAGTAGCGGTCTTTGAAGAAGGTGTAAATCGGCTTCTTCTCCCGAATGACGCCCAGCAGAAATGCAGGGCTGTAAATATCCAGTGCCATGTTTAATCACCTCATTGTTAAGTCTCAGATTCGGTTTCGTCCGTGGTTTCCTCGGTTTCGTCCTCGGTTTCGTCCTCGGTGTCGTCCTCGGCCTCGGTCTTCTGGATGACCTCCTCGGCGGAGTCGGTCAGCAGGATGCCCGCCAGGCGCAGGTTGTTCTCGTCCTCTTCGGTCAGCTCGTAGTCGTCGCTGCTGAAGATGAGCTGGTCGCGGTAGAAGTAGCCGCTGACGTATGCCTCCACCTCGGTGTCGTCCTCCAGGGTGGTCTCGGCCACCACGACGGAGGCCGTGCCGCTGCCCGCGCCCAGTACCGCGTAGGTGCCGTCGCTCTCTCTGGAGAGTACGGTGCCCCGCTCGATGACTGCGCTGGTGGTCAGGGTGAAGATATGTGCAATCGCAGGGGGATAGATGCCCGCAATCAGGTTGTCGGCCTCAAGGGTGCCGATCACGCCGCCTGTTACCAGTGCCATGTTAGTTCACTCCCTTCTCAAAGTCTGCAACGGCTCCCTTCACCGCTGCGCTCAGTTCGGCCTCCGGGTCTTCCTTCTGGCCCTCGCTGCTGTCCTGGGGCACGTTGTTGGCCCCCGCGTCCTCCGCGTCGGCGTTCCTCTGCTGGAGGTAGCCCGCGCCCTGGGCTTTCTGCCGCGCAACGATCTGCCGCGCCACATAGCTGCCGTCCTTGCCGGTGTCCGCCTTCGCTTCTTCCACGATGTCCTCAAAGCCGGGTACGGCGCAGCTCTCGATGTCCTTGATTCTGTTCTGCTCTGCTGCCGTTGCCTGCTCTGCGGCGGAGGTTCTGATGCTGTCCGTCAGTTCCGGGTATGCCTTCATCAGATCCTCCACGGTTTTGATTTCTTCCATGTCGTTCTGCTCCTTTTCTGTTTGATTATGACTGGGGCTTTCGCCCTCACTCACCGTTGGTTCTTTGCCGTCGGCCTCCTCCCCGCAGGGCTGCTCCTCCGGCGCTTTCCCCTCTGTCTGTTCTGCCAGTGCCTTGATTTCCCGCAGGCGTTCAATGTCCGGCAGGCCGCCCATGCCTGCCCGTGCGCCCTGGATGGCGGCGGCGACCATCATCGGCTGTGTGGTGCCCTCGTCTCCCTCCGCCTCCAGGAGCTCGTCCGCCAGCCCGCAGGCCACGGCCTCCTCCGCCGTCAGGTAGGTTTCCTGCTTCATCATGCTCCGGAACTTTGCCCTGGTGCATTTCGCCCCCGCCTTTTCGCAGTAGGCGCTCAGGATGCCCTTGTCCACGGTCTCCAGCATTTGCTTGGCCTGTCCGTGTACCTCCGCGTTCCCGCTGGCCGACGCGCTGGATCGGTGAATCATCACGGTGGCGACCGGGCTGATTTTCACCGTGTCGCAGGCGGCGATCACCACGCTCATGGCGCTGGCGGCGATGCTCTGCACCTCCGCCGTCACCGGCACCCGCCCCCTGGCGTTTCTCAGGACGGTGTACATCTCGAATCCGGCAAAGGCCGAGCCGCCGCCGGAGTTGATTTCCAGCGTCAGTTCCTCGCCGTCCGGCGTGTTTTCCAGTGCCTTCCGGATGTCCTCCGGGCAGCATACGTCGTTAAAGCCGAAGTATCTGTAAAGCATCGCGTCGTCATTCGTTGTTACTGTTCCGTTCAGTTGCAGTTTCATTGGTTCCGTTGGCCTCCTTCATCATTTCGTTCTCCCGTTTCAGTGCCTTCACGTTGTCCAGGAAGTCTGTCCCTGTCAGCTCCATGGCTTCCTTCGCCCGGTTGGAATAGCCGCTCGCTACCCGCATATCTGCCGCTTCCACTTCCTTGGTCGGGTCAAGCTGTCCCTGCGTCGGCCCGTACCACTGCGCGTTGCAGTATGCCTTTCTCACCGCCGGATCCGTCCAGAATCCGGTCGCCTGCACCCGGCCCTTGGCGACGGCCTCCGCCATCCACTCCTCGTATATGGGCTGGCAGAACTGCTCCACCATCCAGTCCCGGTACATGTTGAAGGCTTTCCACGCCTCCAGCAGCGCCGCCCTGGAGGCGGAGTAACTTCCGTTGAACTGCTTTACCAGGATTTCATAGGGCAGCTCCAGCGCCGCTCCAATCTGTTTCAGGATCGCGGAGACGAATCCGTCAAAGTTTGCGTTTGGTCGCCCCGGCGTCACCGGGTTTGCCTTCTCGCCGGGGGCCAGGTCTACAATGGTGCCGTTGCCCAGCTCTACGGTGTTGGTGTCTCCCGCGTCCGTCAGAGCCTCCTCCGGCGCGCCCATCTCGCCGATGGGCGGCGCCTCCAGCTCGTCGTCCCGCTGGATGAACACGGTCAGCATGCCGTTTACCACGGCGGCCACCAGTTCCGCGTCCGTGTATCGTCCCAGCTGTTTCAGCGATTCGATCACCGGCGCCAGGATGGGGGTGCCCCTCCGCTGTCCGATGCGCTCCCGCGTCATAACGTGCAGGATGTTCCGTCTGCCGGTGGTCTTGCCGTAGGCTTCCACCCTGACCCACCCCTGATCCAGGTCTCGGTAAGACAGTGGATGGTGCTTGGCGATGTGATAGGCTATCACCTCGCCGCTCTTGTCCACCTCAACGCCGCCGACGATTTTTGTGTCGATGGTCAGCTCGTCCTGCCAGGTGTTCGGGGTGCATACCCTGTCCGCCTCGATCAGCTGAATGCACAGCTCGTATGTGCTGCCCGCCCGTTTCTTCACCGGCAGCACGGCGAATACGTCGCCGCTCATTAGCCAGTTGTAGAACGCCAGCTGTTGCAGTTCGTAGAAGGTGGACAGGCGCTCTGCGTCGCAGTTTGTAGAATCTGCCCACAGGTTGAACTCTCTGGTGATTTGCCGCTCGATTGCGTCTGCCTGCGCCTCCGTGATGCCTGCCGCCTCATAGTCGATGGTCGGCTTCGGTGTCAGGCCGGAACCGATTACGTTTGTCCGGTAGGTTTTCAGTGCGCCTGTGGCGACGGGTACACCCATTGCCAGGTCTCGGCTTCGTTGCCGTAGCGTGAACAGGTTGTCGTGGATGTCCTCGTAGGCGCTGCCTCCGTTGTCAACCCAGCCCTTTAGCGACTTCTTTGTGCGGCTGGCCCCGTAGTTTCCGTAACCGCTGTTCTGTACGTCCTGCGGTCTGATTCCGTTCGTAGACCTCCGCCGGACAATCTCAGGTGTTTTATATTTCATGTCCGCCTCCGTGGTCAATAATCCCTCGGCACCGCCCGGTAGAAGCGGTTCCGTCCGCCGTTCTCCTCCAGCGCTTCCAGCTGTTCCACCTTGTCCGACCAGTAGTCGATCATACGCCGCACCTGGTCAAGGTCTGCCATGGTCAGTGTCTGGTTGCCCAGCCGGTAGCTCTGGTGTGTCGTGATTTCCAGCGACGCCTCCAGCCAGGAGTCCAGGTGATGCTGCGCTTGCCGGAGGGTAATGCCGTATTTTTTTCTGCCTTTCTTCTTTGCCATAGTGCCGTCTCCTATTCGATGCCCCGGCTGACCACTCTGCGCTTGCGCACAGTGCGCTTTCCTGCGCCTGTCGCCTTTAGCACCGGGTGCAGGATTTCCAGCGCTGCCGTGGCGTAGTTGCGGATGTCCAGTGGTTCATTCCGCCGGAAGCCGTAGTCCTTCAGCACCCACGCGGTTGTGGCGCGTCCCTTTTTGTAGGTGGTGACCCGCTTCTCCGCCGTCAGTCCCTTGAAATACGCCTCGTTGTAGCCCAGGCCGTCCCCGTCCGGGAAGTGGCAGTAGCCCGGCCCCGGCTCCTCCACCGTCAGCCGCCCGTAAAGCAGGCTCTTCCCCGTGTCCACCCCCAGGGTGAACAGTGGGGCCTTGACCCGGTTGTTCTTGCTTGGGTTCGCGATGTATGGCACGTCGGAACCGCCCTTGCCTTTGATGGCCCAGATGTTCCTGCTGTACCGCTCTTTGCAGAAGCGGTACACCTCTGTGGAGAAGTGCCCGCCGCTGTCTACGCACGTTCCGGCAATCGTCATCTGCGTGCCGTCGGCTTTTGTGAAGGTCTCCGCCAGTGCCTCGTCCAGGCGCTGCCAGATGTCTTCCTGCTTCAGGTCTCCATAGATCGCGCCCTTCTTGATGCCCCAGCTTTCTTTCCCTTCGCCCCAGCCCACGACCTCGTATTCAAACCGGTCGTCCTGGGTATCCACGCCGCAGGTCAGGATCAGTACCTCGTCCGGCACCTCTGCCCCGTAGTCCTCCAGCCGTTCCATCAGGTCCTTGTCGTCCAGGCTGACGCCTGTCTCGTCCCACGTCTCCGCCATTTCCGTGTTTGTCCAGGCTTTCAGCAGTTCCAGGTTGCCCTTCTTCTTCTCGTCGTTGGCCGTCAGGAAGTTGTCCACGATGTCCTCCCAGGAGACGAAGCCGGACGCCAGTGCGTTGACATGGAAACCTCTGGTTTTACGCCGCGGATAGGTAGGGACATATTTGCCCTTACCAAACAGGGCCTTCCACTCCTGCTCCCCGGATACGACGCCGCAGTGCTCGCAGGAGTGGGCAACGTCCCGGTTTGTGCCGTTTCGGAAGCCCTCCTCGTCGAAGATGATTTTCGCCCAGGTCAGCTGCTGGTATTTCCCGCAGACCGGGCACGGCACGTTCCATTCTTCCATTGTGGAGTGTTCGTATTCGGTTTCGATTCTGCTTTGCCCTTTGATGGTCGGCGTGCTGGTGCATATCTCCTTGCTGTTCCAGAAGGTCGTCATACGCTTCTGTGCCAGGAACAGCGGGTCTCCTTCGTTTCCCGCCGTGGCCGGATATCGGTCTATCTCGTCCGCGCACAGGATACGGATGGGGCGGGAGGCCAGCCCTGCCGGGCTGTTGGCGCCCTGCAGGGTCACATGGCCGCCAGGGAAGATTTTTTGCAGGATGGTGTTCTTCCCGTTTCTGCTCTTGTCCTCTATGCGCTCCGCCAGCACCGGCGTGTCCCGCAGCATGGGGGAGAGGCGGTCCTTGCTGATGGTCTGCGCCATGTCCACTGTGGGCTGCAAAATCATAATAGGGGACGGCTCGTAGTGGATGAAGTACCCCACCGGGTTCAGGATCGCACTGTCCGTCTTTCCCGTCTGCGACGCCCACATCAGCACGACCTTCCTGGTTTTCACGTCTGTGATGGCGTCCATCGGTTCCTTCTGGTAGGGCGCCCTGCTGGTCTTCCAGCGGCCCGGCTCCGCCGCCGACTCCGGCGACAGATACCGGTACCTGTCCGCCCATTGGGACAGGGTGATGTTGGGCGGAGGGGCCAGCTTTTTCAGGATTTTCCGCATCAGTTTTTCAGTCTGCGTCTGCATCGTCCGCTTCTCCTTCCGTCCCAAAGAGCTGGTCGTAGTTGCTCAGCTCTGTCAGTGCTTCGTCCGTCAGTTCCTTCACCACGTCAAAGATGGCTGCCGGATCCGTCAGCTTCGCCGTCTTTGCTGCCACTTTGGACGGTATGGCTGTGATCGCCGATTTGAAGGAGATCAGCATTTGCGTCAGTATTCGGTCGATGTCCTCCGACTTATGCAGTTCTCCCCGTTTTATCCCCAGGTCCAGTTCCTCGCTGATTCTTCTGGCCTTCATCAGCTTTGCCCGCTCGACGGTGTAGTCCGTCGCCTCCCGTTCCTCCTCCGGCGTTCGGTAGTAGGCAATCAGTTCCCGTGCCGTGGTCTCCGGCTTGTAGAACCCATTCTCGGTTATCCCGTTGCGGATGACGCCCTGCTTGGTCAGAAGCTCGACTTCCTTTACTGGCACCCCAAAGGCCGCTGAAATTGCCTTTGCAGTGTACAGCTTCACGGCAATCACCCCGCTTTTTGTATGCGAAGCGGCGAGCATGACATTCATGCTCGCCGCTTTCTTTGTTTGTGTATGAATGAGTGCTGCCAGGAATGGGCGGAGGAAAAATCCTTGCAATCCGTGCCGGCTGCAATGTGAAAATGGATAACCCATTATGGTCTGACGCCTGGCAGCTTGGCAAGTACGCTTTGTTCAGATGGCGTTTGCCGTCTGTCTGTGTTGCTTCCTTGTGGGGGAAAGGGAAACAAGGGAGCGTTTTATCGCGTTTGCCTACTCATTCATGCTACCATTTTACATTGAAAAAACGGTAATAAACGGTAATCTTTTCCCTTTTGCCGGATTTTTTCATTCTCCGCTCTTGACAGCGCGTTCCTTTTTGCCCCACCCCCCTAAAAAATTTTTTGTGAATTTTGAATTTTTTGAATTTGAAATCTAGAGAACTTTTGGGCGCTCGGCTCCCGCAAGGCTCGTGTGCGCGCGCACAGTACCTTGAGGCGCGCATACGCCCGCCCCACGCCACGCCAGCCCAGGGGAGGCCAGAGGGAGCAGGGGGGAGGC
>JAJQEV010000064.1 GCA_021201475.1 Clostridiales bacterium | reverse complement strand
ACCCCCACCCTTCCGGCGGGGGCTGCCCCCGCCGCCCACCTGGCCGCCGCCTGGCAGGCCCGGCAGGCAGCCCAGGCCAGGGAGACGGAGCTGGAACAACAGCTTGCCCGGGCCCAGGAGGAATTAAAGCGCCTCCAGGCCGCCCGGGAGGAACGGGAGCGGCAGGAGGCCCAGGCCCGGCAGCGGGAACAGGAGCAGGAACGTCAACTGGCCCAGGCTCAGGAGGAGCTGGAGCGGCTGCGGGCCGCCCGGCAGGAGCAGGAGCGGCAGGACGCCCAGGCCCGACAGCAGGAGCGGGAGCGCCAACAGGCCCAGGCCCAGGAGGAATTGGAGCGGCTGCGGGCCGCCCGCCTGGAGCTGGAGCGGCAGGCGGCCCAAGCCAGAGAGGCGGAGTTGGAGCTGGAACGCCGGCAAAACCAGGCCCGGCAGAAGCCGGAGCAGGAGGATGTAGCCTTCGAGACGCTGCAGAAGGATATGCCCGCCGCTGACGCGAAGGAGCAGCGCCGCCGGAAGAAGGCCAAAACGCGGAAGCGGGAACGGCGGCAGGATGCCGGGCAGACGCCCGCATCAGAAAAAAACGAAGCGGAACCGGCTGCGTCACAGAGGCCGCGCATTTGGACGCGGGCGGCTGTGACAGCAATCATCATCGGGCTGCTTGTGTGCAGCGCATTGCTGATCAAATGGGGAGGCGCGAGCATAGACGTGCTGGTGACAGCGCTGGTTGCGATGCTGGAGGCGGTGCTGCTGTACGCCTTCGGATACTGCGTTGCGGCGTTTCTGGCGTCCGCGTTTCCAAAGAGGAGAATCGCGTTCTTCGCCGCTGCGGCGGCAGCGGTTGCACTGGTGGTTGCGTTCCTGTATACGGCGTGCTATGTCCTTGGGTATTGCCTTGGGGGATACGTTTCTGTGTATTCCACGGATACTCCGCTGGAAACGCTCTGGCGTGTGATACAGTATGCCAGCTATGTTGGAGGGTACGTTCTGGAGGTGGTGACGGCTGTGCTGGTGGCTGCGGCGGCCTATATCGTTGGGTTCCATGCAGGGATAACCCTTGCCCCCAGCCAGACGGGCACCCGGTTCCACGGCGCGATGGCAGCGATGCTGCTGGCGCTGACGATGGTGACGTCCTTGCTTTCGGCGCTGTTTGCGGGAGGCATCTGGGGAAGCTATTTGCTGGCGGTAACCGCTGCAGCGGAAGCTGCGCTGCTTTGCGCCTTCGGGTATTGCGTTACGGCGGCTGCGGCGTCTGTGAGCCGGAAGAAGGGAGCCGCGTTCCGCCTCGCTGTAACGGCAGAGGGCGTGCTGGTGGCCCTGTTCCTGTTTGTGATGTACTGGGTCCTTCTCAGTGCCGGGCTGCCCGGCTTATATGCAGCGGCGGCTGTGGCAGTGGCTGTGCTGTCCTGCGGCGTCGGGTTCCGCTTCGGGTTGACAGCTGCGCCCCGCCAAAGGAGCCTCCGGTTCTGCATTGCGGCGGCGGTGATGCTGCTTGTGCCGGCGGCAGTGACCGGCTGCTTCCTGGTTTACTGGTTTATTTAAGAAACCGCTCCGCCAAACACGGGAGGCCGAGGCTTCTCCCATCTGACACACCCCACGGGCTGGCCGCAAGGCCAGCCCGTGTCACGGTTCCGCTGCCGAAGTTGACACGGAAATCAATTTTGAAATTCGTTTCACATAGAAAAACCCCTCCACCGGCTGCCGCCGGTTCCCCTCCCCTTTCAGGGACGGCAGGAGGTTGTTGTAATCATTATGTCACAGGTTCCACCGCAACTTTTCCGCCATTCCGTAGGGGCGCACAGTGTGCGCCCGACTATCCTTTCGTTTCCTGCTGCCTTATCCCAGGAGACGGGCTTCTCCGAGGAAAGCAAAGCGGAAAGAAATAATTGTCATCATCCGGCAGACCGGTTCCACATAGCAGGCTTATGAACGGGGCAGCCACCCGGGCGCACACTGTGCGCCCCTACTAGAACGTGAAAACTAAAACTTTGTTTTATTCAACCGTCACGAAATACCAGCGGAACTGCCTGTGATACTGTTCAGATGGACAAATTGTTCCGATTTTTGCAACCGCGTGTGTAGGGGCGGCCCTTGGCCGCCCGGGGTAAGCAGGCGGTTTCTGCGGGCGGCCAAGGGCCGCCCCTACAGAAAAGTGACGATTTGGACTTCACATTCCGCCACGGAATGAAGGGGGTTCTTTGGTACACTTGACCAAAAAATTGATTTCCGTGCGAAGTTGAGAACCCCGCTTTTCATTCCGCCGGAACCGTGCTATAATAGTGCCTGATAACACAGCCAAACCGGCAGCGCCCGCGCTGCCAACCATAAAGGAGGATTCAGCCATGCTACAAGACCTGCTTGCCCGGCAGAAGGCCCTCTTCCCTGCCCAGGCCCACACGGAGCTGCGGATGCAGCAGAACAGCCTGCGCCGGGTGAATCTGGTCAGCGGCAGCCTGCTGCGCAACACCCGCACCGACCTGTCCGGCGTCTCCGCCCGTGTGTACCAGGGCGGCGTTTACGGCTTCGCGTCCGCCGCCGACTGCTCCCCGGAGGCGGCGAAAACCGTGGTGGAGGCCGCCCAGCAAAACGCCGCCTTCCTCAGTTCCCACGCCGGAACGGGGAAAGGGCCGCTGCCCCCGGTGTCCCAGGGCAGCTACGGGGAGGATACCAACTGGTACGACGTACCCCAGAAGGACTATATCGACTTTTTGAAGGCGTTGGACGATTACATCGTCCGCACCTACCCCGACCTGAAAAGCCGGAAGCTGACGGCCACCGCCGACACGGTGGAAAAGGTGCTGTCCGTCTCCGACGGGTGGGACTGCCATACCGTCCTGCCCCGCAGCTATATCTACGTCCGCATGGGGGCGGAGACCGCCGCCGGTGTGCCGGTGGAGGTTTCGGAGATTTTCGGCGGCTACGGCACCTTTGACCGGCAGTTCACCAGCGTGGAGGCCCTGGCCCCCCGGCTGGAGGCCTGCCACCGCCGCCTGATGGACAAGAAGGAGGGCGTTTACCCGGAGGCCGGGGTTCACACCGTGGTGCTGGGCGGCGAGCTGGCGGGGATGCTGGCCCACGAGGCCGTGGGCCACACCGTAGAGGCCGACCTGGTCTTAGGCGGCAGCGTGGCCGGGCCCAACCTGGGCAAGGTGGTGGGCTCCCCCCTGGTGAGCCTGACCGACTTTGCCAGCACCGCCTTCGGCGCGCCCGCTCCCCTGCCCGTCTATGTGGACGATGAGGGAACCAAGGCGGAGGATGCGAAGCTGATTGAAAACGGCGTCCTCACCGGCTTCATGCACGCCCGGGCCAGCGCCCAGCAGCTGGGCATGGCCCCCACCGGCAACGCCAGGGCCTGGCTGTTCTCTGACGAGCCACTGATCCGGATGCGGAACACCGCCATCCACCCCGGCGATTCCACCCTGGAGGAATTGATTGCCTCGGTGGACGACGGCTATTACCTGGTGGACACCAACAACGGCCAGGCCGACGCCACCGGCGAGTTCATGTTCGGCGTCTGCATGGGCTATGAAATCAAGGGCGGCAAGCTGGGCCGGGCCATTCTGGACACCACCATCTCCGGCATCGCCTTCGATATGCTGAAAACGGTGGACATGGTTTCCGATACGGTGACGTGGAACAGCTCCGGCTTCTGCGGGAAAAAGCAAATCATCCCCGTGGGGCTGGGCGGCCCGGCCCTCCGGTGCCGCATCAAGATGGGAGGCAGATGACCATGAAGGATTTGCAGAAGCTGGCGGCCCTGTCTCTGGCCGCCCTGCGGGACAACGGAGCGGATAGGGCGGCCTGCCTGGTATCGGAGACCGTCACCCAGGAGTTCACCGCCGAGACGGAGGGGCTGAACCTGCTGCGCACCCTCTTTGACGACAGCGCCAGCCTCACCGGCTACGCCGGGGGCCGGAAGGGGAGCAGCAGCGTGAACCGGCTGGAGGACAGCGCCCTCCGCTCCGCGGCGGAGACGGCGATGGCCTCTGCCGCGGCCTCTCTGCCCGACGACGCCTGGGAGCTGGCGCAGGAGGGCGGCGGCGTGCTGACATACGGGGCGGTGGAGTGCGATTTGGAGCGGCTGTTCCTCCGCACCCAGGAGCTGATTGACACTGTCCGCGCCCAGCACCCCACGGTGACGGTGAGCCAGGTCATTGCCCTCCACTCCGTCTCCCACGCTGTCTACGCCAACAGCTACGGCGTGGTGTATCAAATCACCTCCGGCTGCTATGAGTTCTCCCTGGAGGTGTCCGGCCACGAGGGGGACAAGACCTCCTCCCTGAACTATAGCGGTATTTTGGTGAATGACCTGGAGCGGCCTGTGCTGGAACAGGGGAGTATGCTCCAGACCGTCCGGGACGCGGAGGCTCTTATCGACCCGCCCGCCCTGACCGGCAAGCAGGTGGGTACCGTGGTGCTGTCCCCCGGCTTCCTGGGGGAGATGCTGTCCGAGGCGGCGGAGCTGTTCACCGGCGACGACGGCATGATAAACGGCACCGCCCTTTGGAAGGATAAGCTGGGTCAGCAGGTGGCCGACCCCGCCATCACCTTCGGCAGCCGCCCCCTGGACAGCCGCATCGTGGGGGGCGACCGAGTCACGGACGAGGGCTATCCGGCGGAGGATTACACCATTGTAGACCACGGCGTCCTGAAGCAAATGACCCTGAGCCGCTACGGGGCCAACAAGACCGGCCTCCCCCCGGCGGGGAACAGCGAGCTGCACCTGGTCATGGAGCCGGGGGACAAGCCCCTGGCCGACATCATCCGGGGCATCGACTACGGCATCCTGGCCGGGTACTTCTCCGGCGGGCGGCCCGGCAGCAGCGGGGACTTCTCCGGCGTGGCCAAGAACAGCTACCTCATCGAACACGGGGTATTGAAGCCCATCTCAGAGGTGATGGTCAGCGGCAACCTGGCCGAGATGCTGAACCATGTGGCGGCGATTTCCCGGGAAACCCAGTGCGACGGGGACAGCGTCTTGCCCTGGGCGGCCTTTGACGGCATCACCATCAGCGGAAGTTGAGGGGGAGGGTAACAGCTAATAGCTAATAGCTGTTAGCTGTTAGAAAACCCTCCACCGGTTGCTGCTGGTTCCCCTACCCGTTCAGGCAATGTCATCAACTTAAAGATGCAATCTACCCTGAGTTGAGCGGAATAACGTAGCCGTATAGTCAGATTTCCACGACCAAAGGGCAACAAAATTGCCGCCCGTCCCGCCAACGGCAGGGACGTGGGCGGCAATCCCTGCCAGCCGCCATGGGCGGCAGTCTCA
>JAJQEV010000121.1 GCA_021201475.1 Clostridiales bacterium | reverse complement strand
CCCCCTATCCCGCTGGCGGCTAGCGCCTTGTCCCTCAATCAGGTGGTCTATCCCGGTAGAGACGATGTAACTTCTCACTGGTGAGACTGCCGCCTATGGCGGCTGGGGACGATTGCCGTTCCGCCCTCGCCGTTGGTGGGCGGAACGTGCAATTTTATTATTCAACGATGGATAACATCTGACTGTACGGCTGTGTGATTCTCTTCATCCTAGGATAGATTGCATCTTTAAGCTGATGGCATTGCCTTTCGGGGGCGGCAAAAAGTTGTTGTAATCCTACGTCAATGGCTCCCCTGAAAGGGTAGGGAGCGCAGCGGAAATGCCGCTTGACGGCGGAGCTGGCTGGCCGCAAGGCCAGACTGAGGGGTATCTTCCGCTCCGCGCCACGGCAGATTTTCCCCAAAGCGTCGCAAAACGGCTACCCTTTTTTCCCGGTCTGTGGTAGAATAGGCCCAGATGAGCTCTGCCGCAGCGGCTCGACAAAGGAGGAGGTTCCCATGGCAGGCTTCTTTTCACAGTTTATCAGCTATTTACAGCTGGGGCTGGAATTTCTCGGAACGATATTCCAGCATACGGCCTTTCAGGTCCTTTGCAAGTATTGCTTTCAGTTCCTGCTGCCCGTCTTTGGGGTGCTGATCGTGGCGCGGTGCGGCCGGAGTATGCTCCGGGACAAGCCGGAGCAGGAGCTTTGGGGCTCCCTGGTGCTGCCGGACGGGGGGCAGCTGCCTCTCTACCACTGGGAGAACCTGGTGGGCAGGGCGAAGCGGTGCGACGTGGTGCTGCCCTACGCCACCGTCTCCCGGAGCCACGCCGCCCTGATTCGGGACGACAGGGGGCGGTGGCTGCTCCACCCCCTGAACGCCAAGAACGGCGTTACCCTGAACGGTATCCCCGTGACGGAGCCTGTCCAGTTGGCCCTCCAGGACAGAATCGGCTTCGGCGGGGTGGAGACCCGCTTCCTGCCCCTGACGGAGGAGGAGGAACGGCGGCAGATGGAGCGCCGCACCCGGCCCGGCAGATTCCTCTCCCCCAGCGTGACGCTGGTGCTGCTGACCCTGGTGCAGGGGATGCTGCTGGGGAGCCTGTGCATGACCCTGCCGGACAGCAGCGCCGCGATTTTGACCTGCTTCGGCCTGCTGATGGGGATGGAGTGGCTGCTCTACCTCATCTATCGGGCGGCCCGGCGCACCGGCTTCGAGCTGGAGACCCTGGCATTCTTCCTGACCTCTCTCTGCCTGACGGTGACGGCGGTGTCCAGTGTCTCCACCCTGTACCGGCAGACCGGCTGCGTGGCCCTGGGGCTGGCGGTGTTCTTCGCGCTGAACCTGATTCTGCGGGATTTGGATCTGGCAAAGAGGGTGCGCTGGCCCCTGGCCATCGGGTCGGTGGCGCTGCTGCTCTTTAACGTGGTGTTTGGGGAGCAGCTGTTCGGCGCGAAGAACTGGGTGGCCATCGGCCCCATCTCCTTCCAGCCCTCGGAGCTGGTGAAAATCGTGTTCATCCTGGTGGGGGCCGCCACCCTGGACAGGCTGTTTGACCGAAAGAATCTGCTGGGCAGCCTGCTGTTCAGCGTGTTCTGCGTGGGCTGCCTGGTGCTGATGAGCGACTTTGGCACGGCGCTGATCTTTTTCGCGGCCTTCCTGGCCATCGCCTTCCTTCGCTCCGGCGACCTGGCCTCCGTCATCTTCATGGTGGCGGCGGCGGGCACCGGGGGGATGCTGGTGCTGCACTACAGGTCCTATATCGCCCAACGGTTTGCCATCTATCGCCACGTCTGGGAGGACACCGCCAACCTGGGCTATCAGCAGACCCGCACCATGTCTGCCATCGCCAGCGGCGGCCTTTTTGGCCGGGGCATCGGCAGCGGCTGGCTGAAAAACCTGGGCGCGGCCAACACCGACCTGGTGTTCGGCGTGGTCAGCGAGGAGCTGGGGCTGATTGTGGCGGTGTGCGCCGTGGTCAGCATTGTGCTGATGGCTCTGTTTGCCATACGGCAGGCGTCCGCCGCCCGCTCCAGCTTCTATGTCATCGGGGCCTGCGCCGCCAGTATGCTGCTGCTGGTGCAGACCATGCTGAACGTGTTCGGCTCGGTGGATTTGCTGCCGCTGACAGGGGTGACCTTCCCCTTCGTCTCGGTGGGCGGCAGCAGTATGATTTCCTGTTGGGGGCTGCTGGCCTTTCTGAAGGCGGCGGACACCCGGCAGAACGCCAGCCTTGCCATCCGCCTCCCCGGCAGGCGGAAGCGCTCCGCCCAGGAGGCTGTGCCTCCGCCCAGGGAGCGGACCTTGTACTCCAACCGTCGGGTACCTGTAGCCGGCAGCGCACAGGACGAGACCCAAATTATGGTCCAGTCCTCTGCGGAGGAGGAGACGGCAGTGCGCCGCCCGGAGCCGCCGCACCGGGAGGACACGCCTGCCACCCTGGACGAGGACGAGCCTACCCTTCTCCAGCGGAAAGAACCGACTGCACCCCCTGTGCCGCCGCCGGAGCAGGCAGTTGATGTTCCGCCCTATGCCGACGACGACGCGCCCCTCCACTCGGACGCGGACGATTGGCAGAAGTATTTCCAATGGGAGGAGGACGACCCGTGAAACAGCTGAAAAAACGCACCCTGTTCGTGCTGCTCTTTGCTATCCTGATGGCGGCGGGGCTGGCGGTCTTTCTGGGCCTCTATGTGGTCAACGGGGAGGATTGGGCCACCTTCCAGGCCAACCGGCACGTCTACTCCAACGGCAAGGTCGCGGTGGGCACCATCACGGACCGGAACGGCACCGTGCTGTACGACTGCGAAACCGGCAGTTATGCCGACGATGCCGCCCTCCGCAAGGCCACCCTCCACGCGGTGGGGGACGGCGCGGGCAACATCGGGGCCGGGGCGCTGACCCTCTTTGACAACCTGCTGATCGACTACAGCCCCATCTTCGGCACCAGCGGCGCGGGGAACACGGTGGCCCTGTCCATCGACGGAGACCTGAACAAGCTGGCCTACGAGGCACTGGACGGCCAGAGCGGCACGGTGGCCCTGTATAACTACAAGACCGGGGAGATACTCTGCATGGTGTCCTCCCCCGCCTACGACCCGGAGAACGAGAGCGAGACGGCGGCGGTGGCCGCCGGGGACAGCGCCTACACCGGGGCCTATCTGAACCGCTTCCTCTCCAGCACCTACACCCCCGGCTCCACCTTTAAGCTGGTGACTGCCGCTGCGGCCCTGGAGAACCTGGATATGGACAGCTTCTCCTACACCTGCACCGGCAGCATCACCGTGGACGGGGCCACCGTCACCTGCACCGCTGCCCACGGCACCCAGACCTTTGGGGAGTGCCTGACCAACTCCTGCAACTGCGCCTTTGCCACCCTGGCCCTGGAGTTGGGGGGCGACGTGCTGGAGGAGTACGCCCAGGCGGCGGGGCTGCTGGACAGCGCGGCGGTGAACGGCTTCACCACGGCGGCGGGCAGCTTTACCGCCAGCGAGGATGGCACCGCAGCGCTGGCCTGGTCCGGTGTGGGCCAGTCTACCGACCTGGTGAACCCCTGCGCGGAGCTGGTGCTGATGGGCTGCATCGCAAACGGCGGCACTGCTGCCAGCCCCACCATGCTTCATTCCGTGACCGGCTCTCTGGGCTTTTCGGCGTACTATGAGGATGCGGGCAGCGTTTCCATCGGCTGGTCGGCTGACACCTGTAACACCCTCAAGTGGATGATGCGGGACAACGTGCTGAATAAGTACAGTAGCACCCTGGACTTTGGCGACCTGGCCGTGTGCGCCAAGTCCGGCACCGCCGAGGTGGGGGAGGGGGAGCCTCACGCCTGGTTCGTGGGCTTTGTGAACTCCAGCGCCACCCCCTATGCCTTTGTGGTGGTGGTGGAACATGGCGGCACCGGTACGGAGGCGGCGGGGGAAATCGCCGCCCAGCTGCTGGCGGCGGCCTGCGGATGACCGCCCAACCTTATCATCAACGGCTGCGCACACCGCCGGGAGAACCGGCGGTGTGCGATTTTTATGCAGGGTATAGCGTACCTTTGTCAAAATGATATAGTTTTACCCTGTTTTGCCCTTGCAATTTGTGGAGAACCATAGTACAATATTAAAAGATGGTTTTTAGTGCCATTGGAGAATAACCGCAGAACCCTGTCTAAAGGAGTGATTCCATGAAAAAGAATCCCATCACCATTGACCCCTCCGTGAAGAACGGCTACATCCCCGCCCCTTACGTCCTGGAGGAGGGCGACAGCATCACCGACGTCTATCTGGAGCCGGTGCTGTTCCACAACGAGAACGGCCCCACCATCGGTGTCACCACCTGCGGCGTCATCATTCAGGACGGTCTGTACTTTAAGGACATGGACAATGACGGCGTCCTCTCTCCCTATGAGGATTGGCGGCTGGACAACGAGACCCGTGCCAAAGACATGGTGGCCCACCTGCGGCTGGATCAACAGGCCGGTCTTGTGCTGAATACCCTGTGGAACACCCCCCTGTCCATGAGCAGGGAGGAGGCAAAGAACGAGGACGGCAGTATCGACCCCAAGAAGATCTTCAAGCATCGCAACCTGGAGGATGCGGATATGCCAAGCGTTTTTCCCGGCCTGAATATGCGCTGTGACGACTCCGATGTGCTGGATAAGAAGCTCACCGCCGGCGTCTACCGGGGCGATATGCGGGCGGAGGCCGGCGTCAGCGCCCTGTACCACAATATTGGCACTCAAATGCTGGAGTATGAGGCCTGCCAGGGAGGCGTGGCCATCCCCTACTCTATGCACACCAACCCCATCAACATCGGCTACCCCGACTTCCTGGGCATCGGCGCGGCGGTCATGGGGGACGGCAATTTTGACCTGGTCTACAACATGGCGGACACCGACCGGAAGATGATGAAGGCCGCAGGGCAGAACATCATGTACGGCCCCCAGGTGGACGTCTCCAGCGACCCCCGCTGGCCCAGAAACTCCGGCACCTACGGCGAGCGGCCTGATGTCACTGTCGGCATCACCCGGGAGCTGGTGCGAGGCTATCAGAACGGTGAGGACGGGCTGAACGAAGGCTCCGTGGTGCTGACGGTGAAGCACTTCCCCGGCGACGCCCCCTCCGAGAATGGCTTCGAGCCTCACATGGCCATCGGCCAGTGGCGGCTGTACCCCACGGAGGGCTCCATGGAGCAGTACCATCTGCCCCCCTTCCAGGCCGCCTTTGACATGAAAGCCTCCGCCATCATGCCCGACTATTCCCGCATCACCACCGACGGCCGCAGCAAGCCTCAGTACTACCGGGGCAAGCTGACCTCCTCCGAGGCGGTGGCCTCCGCCTACAGCAAGGAGCTGATTACCGACCTGGCCCGTGGTGAGATGGGCTTTGACGGCTATGTGAACTCCGACTCCGGCATCATCAACGCCCAGATCTACGGCGTGGAGGTGCTGACCGTTCCCCAGCGCTACGCGAAGGCCATCTCCGCCGGAACCGACGTCATCGGCGGCAACTCCGACTCCGAGAATATCGTCAAGGCGGTGGAGGAGGGCCTGCTGCCCAAGGAGGATTTGGACAGAGCCAACTATCGCCGCCTGCTGAGTATGTTCCAGGTGGGCCGGGTGGATAACCCTTACCTGGACCCGGACTACGCCGACCAGGTGCGGGAGGAGAACTTGGAGAACGCCAAGAAGGCCGCCTATGCCGCCAACCAGAAGGAGGTCGTCCTGGCCAAGAACCACGGCGGCGTTCTGCCCATGGTGAAGGGGAAGAAGGTGTACGTCGCCTGCTTCGCCGGTGATGATGTTGGCGCGGCTCTGGCGCAGTCCCTGGGCGCAGGCGTTGCCGGTGAGGATGACACGGAGAAGCTCCGCAGGCAGCTGGAGGAGCTGTTCGCTGCCAGAGGCTACACCGTGGTAGATACTCCTGAAGAGGCGGACTATGCTTACCTCCACGTCTGGCCCAAGCAGGGCAGCATGATAGTCATGCAGAATATTATGCCTGTCCTGGAGCTGGTGGACGGCGTACTCTGTGACGAGCGGGAGACCAATAAGAGCCAGAAAAAGACCGGCCGCAAGATTCCTGTTACCACCCTTCGGGATGTGGGCCGCATCCCCGCCCTGGCGGAGCGGGTACACGCCCACGGCGGCAAGGTCATTGCCACCTGCGTGGTCTGCAACCCCTGGATTCTGGACAAGCTGGAGCCCTATGTGGACGGCCTCACCTTCCAGTACACCGTCAGTCCCGTGGCCATGGGCAACGCCCTGGGGGCGCAGATGGATGTCCTCTCCGGCGATTTCAACCCCACCGGCAAAATGAGCCTGACCATGGTGTCCTGCCCGGAGGTCATCGCCATCACCGAGAAGGAGATCGACGGTGTTGTCCGTGAGGTCTGCGCCTCCCCCAACGATGTCCCCGGTTACGACAAGGACCAGTACATCGACCCGGCCATTCTGGCTAATGTCAGGGGCGGCAGCTACGCCTACTATGACGCGGACGGCAACTATTACCGCTCCGGCTTCGGCCTGCACTACTGATACGCTATAAACAATACGACACAAAACAGCGCTCCCGCCGTAATCCTACGGCGGGAGCGCCTGCGTTTGACAGAAACCGCTACGCTACGACAGTATACACCACCCACAGCGCCGCACAGTACAGCAGGCAGGGCAGCAGGTTCAGCCGGATGATGCGGCCCTCGTTGCCCAGGGCATTGGCGGTGGAGGTGACGGCCATGACATTGTTGATGCAAATCATGTTGCCCAGCGCGCCGCCGGACAGCTGGAGGGCCACGATGGTGGAGGTGCTGAGGCCCAGCAGCTCCGCCGTCTCGTATTGCAGGGGGCCGAACAGGGTGCTGGACACCGTGCAGGAGCCGGAGACGAAGGCGCCGAAGATGCCAATGACCGGGGAGAGGTAGGGGAACAGGACGCCTACGCTGCCCACAATCAGCTGGCTGATTTGGCTCAGCATACTGGCCAGGCCGGACAGGTTGTCCCCGGAGTGCATCATCAGCTGCACCATAGCCACACCAGCGGTCAGGGCCACCGCCAGGTTGTAGATTTGCCGTCCGGTGGTGACGGCCACCCGCCGCATTTCCCCGGCGGGGACATGGGTATACAGGGCGGTGACGACGCTGACCAGCGCGAAGGGGAAGATGCCGGGGTTGTAGGCCCACTGGAAGCTCAGCTCCGCCCCCTCCACTCCGAAGATGGAGGCGAAGTGGATGCTGATGCTCTGCAAAATCCCTTTCAGGCCGAAGGTATCCACCCTGGTCAGCACCAGCAGGACGGAAATCGCCACATAGGGCGTCCAGGCCAGGGCGAACTGCTTCCAGCTGGGGTTGGGGAGTTTGCCGCCGGAGGCGGCCCCCTTCTGCGCCTTGAACTGCCAGACGTAGCGGGGAATCAGGAAGCCCTTCTGGGCGGCCAGGACGGTGAGCACCATGCCGATGATGGAGCCTAAGATGGAGGCGAACTCCGGCCCCAGGTACACCCCCAGCAGGTAATAGGGGACGAGGAAGGACAGGGCCGCCAGCAGGGAGAAAGGAATCATCTCCGCAATGCTCCTCAGCCGCCGTTCCCTGGGGCCGAAAGCTAGCACCAGCACGGCCACCAGCAGGATAGGCACCAGCAGCCCGCCGACCCCCAGGAACAGGCAGACCTTGCCGGTGACTTCCTGGAGGAACGCGCCCTCCTCCACGCCGGAGGCGGCCAGGCGGCTGGACAGGCTGGAGATGGTGGTCAGGGTGGGGGTACCAGCCGCGGCGAAGGGCACCGGCGTGCTGTTGGAAATCAGCGCCACCGCACAGGCGGCCACGGCGGGGAAGCCCAGCCCCACCAGCAGCGGGGCGGTCAGGGCGGCGGGGGTGCCGAACCCGGCGGAGCCTTCGATGAAGGCCCCGAAGAGGTAGGCGATGATGATGGCCTGCACCCGGGGGTCTGGCGTGATTTTGTGGAAGCCGCCCCGGATGATGTCCATGAGGCCGTTGGCCTTCAGCGTGTTTTGCAGCAGGATGGCCCCGCCCACGATCAGCAGCAGATCCAGCGCCTTTAGCACGCCGTAGACCGTGTAGGCGGCCACATGGACGCCATCCATCCGCCAGACGGCCAGGGCCAGCACGCAGGTCAGCAGAAAGGCTAGCCCCACCGATTTGGAGGCGGGGGCGTTCCATAGCACCATCAATAGAAAGGCCAGCAGCAGCGGCACCGCTGCGATGGCAGCATAGGCTGTACTAAACACGATAATACACTCCTTGCAGAATCGCTGGGAAAGAATCAATATGATAACAGTACCTTATTTCCCGGAAAAAGGCAAGGTGAAATTTCCTTTTCGCCGGTGGAGTTTTCGGGCAGAAACGTCAACAAAAAAGGATGCACTTTCAAAAGGCGTTTCGCAAAAAATGTGTTGACGAAAGGGCAGAAACATTGTATAATTTTTACAAAGGCAACTCTGCCCTTGCGGCAAAAGCGGGGGAGAGGGAACCTTTCACCCGGATTTCTCCCCTTTTTTCGGGAAAGAAGCGGAGAGGCCGGACAAATCCCGGCAGATTATCAGCAGAATGGAGCGATACGGTAATGCAGGATACTCCCGCTTCCCAGCGGCTGGGGGCGTTTCCCTGCGTCCAGAACGGACAGGCAGGCTGGATGTTCCGCGTGGCTGCGCCTGCGGCGGCAGGCGTCAGCGTGGTGGGCGACTTCAACCAATGGGACCCGGGCCACGACCCCATGCAAAGGATGGACGAGGGCGTCTGGCAGACCTTTTTCCCCTATTTGCGGGAATACGACACCTATAAATACGCCATCCACACCCAGGAGGGGGACATACTTTATAAGTCTGACCCATACGCTTTCCATAACGACACCCCGCCGGATAACTGCAGCAAGCTGTACGACGGCACGGGGTACCGCTGGAGCGATGACAGCTGGTTTGCCTTCCGCAGGCAGAAGCAGCTGGGCAGAAGCCCCCTGAACTGCTATGAGGTGCATCTCGGCTCCTGGCGCAGGACCGGCATGGGCGAGGTGCTTTCTTACCGCGCCATGACGGGCTACCTGGTGTCCTATGTGAAGGAAATGGGCTACACCGCCGTCATCTTCATGCCGCTGATGGAGCATCAGGAGGACGGCAGCTTCGGCTACCTGCCGGACAGCTGGTTCGCCCCCACCTCCCGCTTCGGCCCGCCTCAGGACTTTATGCACCTGATCGACGAGCTGCACCGCGCCGGGGTCGGCGTGTTTATGGACTGGCCCTGCGGCAGCTTTCCGGTGAACGAGCATGGGCTGGCCGGGTTTGACGGCTCCGCCCTCTTTGAGACGGAGGAGGAGCTTGGGCAGGAAGGGGTACGCACCTTTGACTTCTCCAAGCCCTTTGTGCGCCGGTTCCTGACGGATTCCGCCCTGTTCTGGCTGGAGCATTACCATCTGGACGGGCTGCGGGTCTGCGGCACCGGCGTGATGCAGACGGCGGAGGCCCACATCTTCCTCCAGGAACTGGTGCAGCGCACCCGGCGGGACGCGCCGGAGCGGGTCATCACCTTGGGCAAGGTCATTGTCACCGATTCCGCCAGCACCAGCGGGAACCTATGCCTGAATCGGGGCTGGGGGGATCACCTTCTGTCCTCCTTCTACCAAAGCAGCGAGGCCGGACGCCTCGCGTCCGGTACCTTCTCCCCTCTGCACTCCTGCATCCCACCCCTGGGCACCGAGTTTACCGAGACGATTTCCCGCCTGATTGCAGGCGGCGGGGAGCCCCAGAGCACCAGGATGGCGGCGTCCCGGCTGTGCCATCTGCTGCTGCTGGCCTACCCGGGGAAAAAGCTCACCTTCATGGGGACGGAGTTCGGCCAGGAGAAGCCCTGGGACTACCGCTATTCTCTGGACTGGCACCTGCTGCACTACGACGCCTACCACAAGCAGCAGCGGTTCTTCCGGGAGGCGAACCTCCTCTACCTGTCACAGCCCGCCTTTTGGGAGCGGGACAATGACCCGGAGGGCTACCAGACCCTGATTCGCTATGACGAGCTGCAAAAGGCGTCCGCCCTGCGGCGGGTGGGTATGGAGTCCAGCCTGCTGGTGGTGCTGAATTTCTCCAAGCGGAAGCCGTTTCAGTGCAGCCTCCAGGTGGAGCAGCCCGGCTCCTACCGGGTGCTGCTGAACACCGACGCCGACGTCTATGGCGGCCAGAACCAGGGAAGCCAGGGCCTGCTGACCGCCGCAAAGACGGAGCAGGGCTATCAGCTGCCACTGGAGGTACCCCCTGTGGGCGGGCTGGTGGTGGCCTTTGAAGGGCCGCCGGAGCCGTCTCCCATCCTTCTTCCTGTTGATTAAACGGAGGTTCTCCGTTTTTTCAAATATAGCACCCACATCTATCCCAATCTTTTGTACGAGGTGACCATCCATGAAAAAGGAATGTGTTGCCATGTTGCTGGCCGGTGGCCAGGGCAGCCGTCTATACGCGCTGACCAAAAACGTGGCAAAACCTGCCGTCCCCTTCGGCGGCAAGTATCGAATCATCGACTTCCCCCTGTCCAACTGCGTCAACTCCGGCATCGACACCGTCGGCGTGCTGACCCAGTACCGTCCCCTGGAGCTGAACTCCTACCTGGGCAACGGCGAGCCTTGGGATCTGGACATTGCCGACGGTGGCGTCCACATCCTCAGCCCCTATTCCACCTCCGGCGAGTCCGGCTCCTGGTATAAGGGCACTGCCAACGCCATCTATCAGAACATCGGCTTTATCGACCAGTATGACCCTGACTACGTCATCGTCCTGTCCGGCGACAACATCTCCAAGATGGACTACAAGGATATGTTGGAGACCCACAAGAAGGCTGGCGCCGCCGCCACCATCTCCGTGCTGACCGTCACCATGGAGGAGGCCAAGCGCTTCGGCATTATGAACTGCAACCCGGATGACACCATCTACGAGTTTGAGGAGAAGCCCGCCCATCCCAAGAGCAACCTGGCCTCCATGGGCGTGTACTGCTTCACCTGGTCCAAGCTCCGCAAGTACCTGATTGAGGACGAGAACACCCCCGGCTCCGCCAATGACTTCGGCAAGAACATCATCCCCAATATGCTGGGTAACGGCGAGAAGATGGTGGTCTACCGCTTCAACGGCTACTGGAAAGACGTGGGCACCATCGCCTCCCTGTGGGACGCCAATATGGACATCCTGAATATCCCCAACGCTGAGCTGGATATTTATGACAAGGAATGGCCCCTGTACGCCCGCAACCCCATCGTTCCCCCGCACTACATCGGCGAGCACGCCACCACCAATCACTCCTTTGTGGCCGGCGGCTGCGTGGTGGACGGAGAGGTGGACAACTCCATCCTCTTTAACTCCGTCACCATCGAGCGGGGCGCCAGCGTCCGCTATTCCATCCTGATGCCGGGCGCAACGGTGAAGGCCGGGGCCGTGGTGGAGTATTCCATCCTGGCGGAGAACTCCGTCATCGGCGCAGGCGCCGTGGTGGGCTCCGAGCAGGACCCCCAGGACCCCAATAAGAAAATCGCCGTTGTGGGCAGCAAGGTGTCCGTTGGCCCCGGCGCTGTCATCGAGGCCGGCGCTATGCTGAACCCTGAAACTCTGAAAGGCGGTGAGGAGGCATGAAAAACATTCATACCCTCATTTTTACAAACCAGGCCAACTATGACCTGAAGGAGCTGACGGAGGTCCGCTCCATGTCCGCCGTTCCCTACGGCGGCCGCTTCCGCATGATCGACTTCATGCTGTCCAACTGCGTCAACGCCGGCATTACTGACATCGGTGTCGTGCTGGAGCAGAACTACCAGTCCCTGCTGGACCACATCGGCACCGGCAAGCACTGGGATTTGGCCCGCCGCCGCGGCGGCCTGCGGCTGCTGCCCCCCTTCTCCATGAAGAGCTCCAGCAGCAGCGGCCATCTCCACGGCCGCATGGAGGCCCTGGCCAGCCTGGACTCCTATCTGAATCAGATTCGCCAGGACTACGTCCTGCTGACCGATGGCGACATCGCCCTGAACATCGACCTGAGCAAGGTCTATGACCAGCACGTTGCCTCCGGCGCGGATATCACCATCGTCTGCGTCCCCAACCACATCGGTGACCCCAAACAGACCACCTACGTCATCCCCGCTGAGGACGGCTCCATTGCCGACATCCTGGAGAAGCCGGACGAGGCCGAGGGCCTGGAGTATATCTCCATGGCGCTGCTGAGCAAGGACCTGCTGATTCAGGTCAACAAGTACTGCGCCGCCCACAACCAGTACTCCTTCTCCAACGACGTGCTGGTGGGGATGAAGGACAAGCTGAAGGTTATACCCTACGTCTTTGACGGCTACTGCGCCCGCTTCACCAGCGTCGCCTCTTACTATGAGAAGAGCATGGATCTGCTGAAGCCTGAGGTACGGGATGAGTTCTTTGACGCTGACCATCCCATCCGCTCCAAGGACCGCACCGACGCCCCCACCTATTATGCCCCGGGCTCTGTGGTCAAGAACTCCATGGTTGCCGACGGCTGCGTCGTCGAGGGTACGGTGGAGAACTCCATCCTGTTCCGGAACGTCACCATAGCCAAGGGCGCGGTGGTGAAAAACTCCATCCTGATGAAGGGTACCGTCGTGGGCGAGAATGCGCAGGTCAACTGCACCATCGCTGATAAGGATGTCACCGTCTCCCCCAACGGCAACCTGTCCGGTCATCCCAACTATCCCCTGCTGATTGCCAAGGGCAGCCAGGTGTAAGGTTCCATCCACGCTCATCCAAGGGCGGTTGCCCTTGCCGCCGTACACGGCGGGACGGCTCAAAGCACAGCGTTTCCCTGAAAGAAAGGATAACTCTATATGAACATTTTCTTTGTCTCCTCCGAAGTCGCCCCCTTCGTCAAGACGGGCGGACTGGCGGACGTTGCATCCTCTTTACCTCCTGCACTGGCGGATATGGGCAACGATGTGCGTGTCGTCCTGCCGCTGTACGCCGCGATTGGCGATCAGTGGCGCAGTCAAATGACGTTCGTGAAGTACTTCTACTTCCGGCTCGGCTGGCGCTCCAGCTACTGCGGCCTGTTCCAGCTGCAAAGGGGCAATATCACCTATTACTTTGTGGATAACGAGACCTACTTTAAGCGCAACGGCCTGTATGGACACTATGACGACGGGGAGCGGTTCGCTTACTTCTCCCGCGCCTGCATCGAGATTCCCGACCAAATCGGCTGGAAGCCCGACATCATCCACGCCAACGACTGGGAGACTGCCCTGGTGCCCATCTACCTGCTGGAAGCCCGCCGGACGCGGCCCAGCCTGGCCAAGGCCAAGAGCGTCTATACCATTCACAACATTGAGTACCAGGGCCGGTTCGGCCGTTCCATCCTTGAGGACGTGTTTGGCCTGGACACCAGCTATTTCAATGAGAATATGCTGAGCTTCTACGGCGATGTGAACCTGATGAAGGGGGCCATCTACGCCGCCGACCATGTGACCACCGTTTCCCCCACCTACGCCGGGGAGCTGCAATACAGCTTCTACGCCCACGGGCTGGAGGGCGTTGTGGTGGATAACTACAGCAAAATCACCGGCATCCTGAACGGCATCGACATGGAGGCCGCCGACCCCGCCACCGACCAGACCATCGCGGCCAACTTCACCCCCGACGACCTCAGCGGCAAGGCCTTCTGCAAGGCCGCCCTGCAAAAGGAGCTGGGGCTGGAGGAGGACCCGGACGCGGCTATCATCGCCTGCATCTCCCGCCTGGTGGGGCATAAGGGCTATGACCTGATTACCAACGTGTTCAGCCGCATCATGTCCGGGCACGTCCAGTTCGTCCTCCTGGGCACCGGCGAGTGGGGCTTTGAGGAGTTCTTCCGCAACGCGGAGCGGCAGTATCCCGGCCGGGTCAGCGCCAACATCAAGTATGCCGCCACCCTGTCCGACCAGATTTATGCCGGCGCGGACATCATGCTGATGCCCTCCATCGCGGAACCCTGTGGTTTGACCCAGATGTTTGCCATGCGCTATGGCACCGTGCCCGTGGTGCGGCTCACCGGTGGATTGAAGGACTCCGTCCCCTCCTACAACTCCGTTACTGAGGAGGGGCTGGGCTTCACCTTCGTCAACATCAACGCGGACGATATGCTGAATGCCATCAACCGGGCGCTGGCGGTCTATACGGACGAGCCGGTGGCCTGGGCCAAGCTGCAAAAGCGGGACATGGAGACCGATTTCAGCTGGAGCAAGTCTGCTGCTGAATACATGGAGGTCTACGAGAGCCTGGTGAAGTGACACAGATGCCTTTGCCAAAACCATCAAACGGAATCAGGGACGCCGCAGCAACGCTGTGGCGTCCCTTTTTGCGCGTTCAACAGACATTTTCCATCGAGTGAACGGGAAAACATTGATAAATGATTGACAAACTCCGGATTTGTCGTATAATGATGAGTAGGAGCAAAGAGATGCCGCCGTAAACGTTCGGCCTCAACCAGGCGTTTGGCGATGTCCTTCGCAGAACGTAAATTTAGGACAAATGCTGTGTAAGGAGTGATTCGTATGTTTGATTACAAGGGTAAGGTAGTGGCTGTTACCGGAGCGTCCTCCGGCCTCGGCAAGCAGATGGCGGAGGGCTACGCCCAGGTGGGCGCAGACCTGGTGCTGCTGGCCAGACGAGTGGAGCGGCTGGAGGCCAGCGCAAAGGAATGGTCCGAGAAGTACGGCGTCAAAGTGCTGCCCATCGCCTGCGACGTGACCAAGGCGGACTCCATCGCCAATGCGGTGGCGAAGGTGGACGAGGTGTTTGGCCATGTGGAGGTCATCGTGAACGACGCCGGAGGCGAAAAGGGCACCGGTACCCCGCTGGTGGATTACAAGAAGGAGGACTGGGACTTCACCCTGAATCTTGACCTGACCTCCGTGTTTGCCGTGACCCAGGCCTTCGTCAAGCTGATGCAGAAGGCCATGGCGGAGGGCAAGCAGACCTATGGCCGCGTCATCAACATCGCCTCCATCTACGGCATGGTGGGCAACACCGCCCTCCCCACCATCGCCTACCACACCACCAAGGGCGCAGTGGTGAACTTTACCAGAGGCGCAGCTGCGGAGCTGGCCACCTCCGGCATTACGGTGAATGCCATCTGCCCGGGGTATTTCTATACCGAGCTGACCACCGAGACGCTGGACAGCGACTTCTTCCAGGCGTTTGCCAACACCTCCGTTCCCATGAAGCGGTACGGCAACGCCGGTGAGCTGAACTCCGCCGCCGTCTTCCTGGGCGCGGAAGAGTCCAGCTACGTCACCGGTCAGATCCTGGCGGTGGATGGCGGCTACACCTGCGTGTAAGCAAGGTTTCCAGTGATTCATTTTCAACCCTGTCAGGGACGCCGAAGAAAAATCGGCGTCCCTTTTCAAAAAAATAATTGTTAGGTACCTTGACAAATAAAAACCGATGTGCTAAAATAAAGCCATACCAAGGAAAAGAACCCGCATAAGCGGGATGATTCAGTAAAGGGTGATTTTTGAGTGAATACGACGAGAACGATTAGCAAGCAAAAGCAGCGGGGCATGGCGTTCAGCGGCTTTGCGCTGGTGCCGGAGACGCAAATTCTCTTCATCGGGGCCATGGCCTGCACCCGCCATCGGGCCCAGGAGCTGTCCGACCTGCAAAAGCAGGGGCGGTTGGCCTTCCTGTGCCTGGACGAGGTGGACTTCATCACCGGGCGTTACCTGAGCAAAATCGAGGAGGCCATCACGGAGTTGGTGGAGGCGCGGCATCCCGGTGGCATCTACCTGACGGCAGGCTGCCAGGCGGCGCTGCTGTCCACCGACTGGCAGCTGCTGATTGACAAGATGGAGGCCCAGACCGGCGTACCCATCCGCGCCCACACAGGCTGCCACCTGTGCGGTGTCCAGCACGACGCCGGTGCGGCGGATGAGGACTCGGTGGACTCCATGGTCTACGATATGCTGCAAAAGGCGGAGCGGAGCCAGGAGGTCAGCGTCAACGTGCTGACCACCGGCGAGCTGGCTCCGGACAGCGAGTTGCGTCAGCTGTTGACCGGCGCGGGCGTGGAGCGCATCAACCTCCTGCGGGAGTGCAAGACCTTCGCCCAGTATCAGGAGATGGCAAAAGCCCACCTGAACATCGTCTGCGTAGAGGACGGCGGCGAGGCGCTGGGCCAGCGGCTCCAGGCCCGGCTGGGCATCCCCTATGTGGCGCTGGGTGGCGTGTATGACGGGGCAGAGCTGGAGCGGGCCTATCAGGCCATCGGCCAGGCCCTGGGGGTCACGCTGGACACGGCGGCCTACCGCGCCCGGCTGGAGGCGCAGCTTGCCCAGGCCAGGGACGCCTGCAAGGAGGATACCGTCACAGTGGAGGGCAGCCTAGCTGTGGCGAAGTGGCTGTACGAGGCGGGCCTGCCTGTCACACGGGTGACGGCGGAGTTGAGCGGCGACAATCAGGACTTGCAAGCCTGGTTTGCGGCCAGCGCCCCCACTGTGAAGGTGGAAAAGGCCGTGGGCCGTCAGGGCGGCTACGGCGTCGGAAAGCCCGGCTACGGCGGACAGGGCCGCGGCCGCGGCGAAGGCGGCGGCAGACCGGAGTGGGCCGGGCGCAATCACGGTGAATCCGGCGGCAGACCGGAGTGGGCCGGACGAGGCCGCGGTGAAGGCGGCGGCAGACCGGAGTGGGCCGGACGCAATCACGGAGAAGGCGGCGGCAGACCGGAGTGGGCCGGGCGCAATCACGGCGAAGGCAACGGCAAACCGGAATGGGCCGGGCGCGGTCACGGCGAAGGCGGCGGCAAACCGGAATGGGCCGGACGCGGTCGCGGCGAAGGCGGCGGCAAACCGGAATGGGCCGGGCGCGGTCATGGCGAAGGTGGCGGTAGATCGGGCCGCGGCGGCCAGTGGGGCACGCCCGCTGTCCAGTGCGGCTATACCGCCAGCGCCGCGCTGCTGCGCCAGCTGACAGATGATAACGGAGGGCTGTACCGATGAAGAATCTTTGGAGTTATATGCCTCCCTTCCTGGCGGACACCTTTGGCCTGGAAGAGGTGGTCAGCAATACCGACGGCATGGGCGTCATTGACGACAGCACGGAGTACCGCAGCAGAACCCACGCCGTCCGCATGGTGGCCTCCCACATCCGCTCCGAGGACGTGGTGGGCGGCACCCGGGAGAAGGTGCTGGGCGCTTACCGCACCGGGAGCAGCCAGCTGGGGCCGAAGTTCGTGCTGCTGTGCGCGGCTCCCTGCGCCTCCATGATCGGCACCGACCTGGGGGAAATCGCGGAGCAAATCACCCGGGAGAGCGGCTTGCCCGCTGCGGCGGTGGAGGTCACCGGCCACAAGACCTGGGAGAACGGCGTGGCCCGGAGCCTGGAGGCCCTGGCGAAAACTGTGGTGGCGGAGCCGGAGGGTACTACCGACGGCGTCAACCTGCTGGGAGGCAGCGCCCTGAACTGGGGCAGCGGCAACCTGGAGGCGGTGGAGGGCTGGGCGCAGGAGCAATGCGGCCCCATCCTGTCCCGCTGGGGCGGACGGGAGACCCTGTCCAACCTGAAACGGGCGGCTAGCGCCCGCTGCAACCTGGTCACCTCCGTGGCGGGGCTGCGGGCGGCCAAGGCGCTGCAATCCGCCTATGGAACCCCCTATGTGGTGGGCGCTCCCTTTGGCGCGGCGTGGAGCCAGCGGCTGGCTCAGGGGATGCAGAGAGGCATCTCCCCGGCGCTGCCTCAAAACGGGGCAGGCGCGCCGGAGGTGCTGATCGTGGCGGAGCAGTATATGGCGAACGCCATCCGCGCCACGCTGCAACTGGAATACGGCATGGAACACGTCCAGGTGGCCAGCTTCTTCACCATGGACAAATCTCAGCAGCTCCCCGGCGACGTGAAGCTGAAGAGTGAGGAGCAGTTCAAGACCCTGCTGGAAACGGGCGGCTACAAGCTGATTCTGGCCGATGAGAACGCCAGCGCCCTGGCTCCCGAGGGGGTCAAATGGGTGAACCTGCCCTGTGAGGCATCTATCGCCCCCTCTGGCAGTTTGCCGCCGCTGGTGGGTTCCCAGCTGAACCAGTGGCTGGACAGCGTACTGTAACGATAAAACAGAAAAGGGGTTATTGGCATGAGACAAATCGCAATTTACGGAAAAGGCGGCATCGGTAAGTCCACCACCACCCAGAACCTGGCCGCCGCCCTGGCGGAGCAGGGCAAGCAGCTGATGATTGTGGGCTGCGACCCCAAGGCGGACTCCACCCGGCTGGTGCTGGGGGGGCTGTCCGGACGGACGGTGCTGGACACCATGCGGATGTACGACGAGGATGAAATCGAACTGGAGCAGTTCCTGTTCGAGGGCTTCGGCGGCATCAAGGCGGTGGAGTCCGGCGGGCCGGAGCCGGGCGTGGGCTGCGCCGGGCGGGGCATCGTCACCGCCATCAACCTGCTGGAGGAGCTGGGGGCCTACCACAGCGGCCTGGACTATGTCCTCTATGACGTGCTGGGGGACGTGGTCTGCGGCGGCTTCGCCATGCCCATCCGGGAGGGCAAGGCGGAGGAGATTTACATCGTCTGCTCCGGCGAGATGATGAGCCTTTACGCCGCCAACAACATCTGTAAGGGCATCCAGCGCTACGCCGCCGCCGGTAAGACCCGGCTGGGGGGCCTGATTTGCAACTCCCGCATGGTGGATCAGGAGCGGGAGCTGGTGGAGGAGTTTGCCCACCAGCTGAACACCCAGATGATTTACTTCGTGCCCCGGGACAACCTGGTGCAGCGGGCGGAGTGCCATCGGCAGACGGTGATTCAGTACGCCCCGGAGTCCCACCAGGCGGAGGAATACCGCGCTCTGGCCCGGTGTATCGACGGCAACCGGAGTTTCTCCGTCCCTACGCCCCTGAGCAACGATGCGCTGGAGGAATTGATGATGAAGTACACCCAGGAGGAAGCGGACTGAGGGCCGCCTCCCGGAACGCAACGCGAGGCTTGAGAACCGGATTTGGTTCCCAGGCCTCGCGTTTTGCATTGCTATAAAGCGGTTCCTGAACCGGTCACAGCCATTGAACTTCCTTTCCTGCAGTCCCTTCGGTATGAATCACGCCGCCGCTGTCCACGCGGATGCGGGTGATGTGGGCGGGGTCGTCGTAGTCCTTGCGGAAGCCATCGTCGTCATACAGTTCGTAGGAGCAGCCGCCCTCCGGGCAGCCCAGCAGCTTCAGATGGGTGAAGTCCACGTCCGCCACACAGCACCCGCCTCGGGATACCGGAACCAGGTGCCCAGGCCTGAGGAAGAAGACCACCTCATCCAGGGCTACGTCGATGTAATGGTGGCCCGGCTCCAGCTGCTCCTCCTGCACCGGCTCCAGCATGTTCTGCCCCGGCTGACGGGAGCCGCCGAACCGCACCAGCTTCATCCGCTCCGGCAGGTAGACATAGCGACCTCTGGCGTTCTGCTGATAGACCGGCGCGATCATCACGCTCTCCCCCACCATCAGCTGATCCTCCACCCGGCGGGCGAAGGCATCCTCCGGGTAGGCGAAGGCCAGGGGCCGGAAGTACATGCCATCCCCCAGGGCGGCCTTCATGTACTCGCTGTATAGGTAGGGCAGGAGGACGTACCGCAGCGAGACGATTTGCCGGAACGCCTCCACATGGGGGAAGCGATAAAGCTCCTGCCGCCGGGTGCCCACGGCGGAGTGGTTCCGCATCAGCGGGGTAAAAATACCCAGCGCCATCCAGCGCAGCAGCAAATCCTCCGTGGTGTCCGCGCCGAAGCCTCCCAGGTCGGCCCCGGTGTAGAGGAAGCCGCACATATTCAGGGCGGGCATCATCTGCAGGTTCAGCAGGATGTGGGACCACCAGGAGAAGTTATCCCCCGTCCAAATGCCGCCGTAGCGGTGCATCCCGATGTAGGAGGAGCGGGAGAACAGCAGAATGCGCTTCTCCGGCTCCAGAGCCTCGATAGCTTCCCCGGCGGCACGGGTCATGTTGTAGCCGTAGAGGTTATGCACCCTGTCATGGCGCACCAGGCCGTCCTTGTGCCGGTGGTAGAAGCTCCGATAGTCCTCCGGGCTGTTTTTCAGCCCGGCCACCAGCCCCCGCAGGGCGTTATAGCTGTGAAGGTCAAGCGCCCCGGTGCGGTAAGTGTCGATTTGCGTGAAGGCGCTTTCCAGCCCCTGCTCGGAATAAAAGATGGCAGGCTCGTTCATGTCGTTCCAGAAGCCCTCGATGCCCTGCTCCAGCAGCACCCTGTAGTATCCGCCGAACCAGCGCCGGGCCTCCTCGTTCAGCACGTCCGGGAAGTGTACCCGCCCCGGCCAGACGGCGGCCACAAAATCCGCCCCGTCCTCATCCTTGCAGAAGCAGCCCTGACGCACCCCTTCCTCGTAGACGGGGTAGCCCGGCTCGATTTTCACCCCCGCGTCAATGATGGGCACCAGGCGGATACCCTGCTCCTTCAGCTCGGCGGCCAGGCCGGACAGGTCGGGGAAGGCGTCCCGGTTCACGGTGAAGTCCTTATATCCCTCCATATAGTCAATATCCAGGTAGATGGCGTCCAAGGGGATGCCAGCCTCCCGGTAGTGGGCGGCCACCTCCCGCACCTCGTCGGCGGTCATGTAGCTCCACCGGCTCTGCCCGTAGCCGAAGGCCCACTTGGGCGGGATGTAGCTCCGCCCCACCAGGCTGCGGAACTGCCGGACGATGTCCTCCGGTCCGCCTCCGTCAATGAGGTACAGGGCCAGGTTGGGCTCCTCCGCCTGAATGGTCAGGATGCTGCCGTCGGTATAGCCCACATCGAAGGTCACTTTGCCGGGGTAGTCCACAAACACGCCGAACCGCTGCGCCCCGTCCACCACCAGGAAGTTGTGAGCGCCGTAGAGGGAGCGGGCGTCCTCCCGGTGGTTGGGGTTGTCGGAGCAGGCGTTCTCGTAAATCCAGCCCCGCTTGTTGATGCCCCGGACGTTCTCGCCCAGGCCGTAGACCACTGCGTCCTCGTCCAGAGGGCAGGAGAACCGCCCGCCGCCCTCCTCGGTCAGAAAGGGCAGTGGGCCGTCCAGCGGCGTATAGGAGCCGACCACGGCCTCCGTGTCAAAGGGGCAGCCGTAGGATTTCTTTCGTATCATACCTTGTTCTCTCCTTGCATGGGAATGGGTATAGATTCAGGTACCTTGGGAACCTCTGAACAAATGCACTTCGGCGCCTTGCGGTAAATTTCCGCCATAAATGCGTTGCAAAATCTTGAAATCCGTCAGGATTCCTGCGTTTTTGCGCCTTTTTCTGACGCAAATTTCCTCGCAATCCGCTCTCGTCCATTTATTCAGAGGTTCCCTTGATTATACAATATTCTCCCTCATTTTGAAAGGGCAAAATGCAAAAACAGCGGCGTGACGCCTGAAACGTCACGCCGCTGGGCAGTTGATACGATTTTCCAGGGTTGGTCAGCACTTCACTTCTTGCAGCTGCTGCAATAAGGGCAGTTGCTGCACCCGCTGCCGCATCCGCCGCCGGAGCCGTCGGAATGCTTCTTCTTCCCGAGGCCGAAGGTGGAGCGGATGGCCAGAACCACAATAACAATTAGGACTAATAAGACAACTGCGGTTCCCATAGAGAACGCTCCTTCCTGTGTGATAGGGGGTCAGATGTGACAGGGTTTAGGCCTGTTCACGAGCGGCCACGCTGGACAGCGTCTCGCTGCCGGACTTCTTCGCCGGGCGCACCAGGAGGTAGACCATGAGTGCCAGTACCAGGATGGCGGCTACGGTACCCACGCCGAAGCTGGCGCCGTCAAAGAGGAGTGCGCCGAACTGATAGATAATCAAGCTGACGCAGTAGGCCAGGCCGCACTGCCAGCCGATGGCCAGCCAGGTCCACTTGCCGCTGCCCATCTCACGATGCACCGCGCCGATGGCGGCGAAGCAGGGGGCGCACAGGAGGTTGAACACCAGATAGCTATAGGCGCTGACCTGGGTGAAGTACAGGGGCAGAACGGACCAAATCTCCTCGCCTTCCTCGGAGACCTCCTCCAGGCCGCTGTACAGCTGGGCCAGGGTGCCGACCACGTTCTCCTTGGCAATCAGGCCGGTGATAGCGCCCACGGCGGCCTGCCAGTGGCCCCAGCCCAGGGGCTGGAAGATGATGGCGATGACACCGCCGACAGCGGCCAGGATGGAATCCTCAGCGTCCACCATGCCGAAGCTGCCGTCCGCAAAGCCGAAGCTCTGGAGGAACCAAATCACGATGGTGGACAGCAGGATAATGGTGCCCGCCTTCTTGATGAAGGCTTTGCTGCGGTCCCACATATGAATCAGCAGACCCTTGGGACGGGGCATATGATAGGGGGGCAGCTCCATGACGAAGGGGGCGGGGTCGCCTGCGAAGAGGGAGGTCTTCTTCAGCATAATGCCGGAGACAATGACCGCGCCGATGCCCACGAAGTAGGCGGAGGGGGCCACCCAGGAGGAGTCCGGGAACAGGGCTCCGGCAATCAGGGCGATGATGGGCAGCTTGGCGCTGCACGGGATGAAGGTGGTGGTCATGATGGTCATCTTCCGGTCCTTATCGTTCTCGATGGTACGGGAGGCCTGAATGGCAGGCACGCCGCAGCCGGTGCCGATGAGGAGGGGAATGAAGGACTTGCCGGACAGGCCGAACCGGCGGAAGATTCTATCCATGATGAAGGCGATACGAGCCATATAGCCGCAGTCCTCCAAAATAGCCAGGCAGAGGAACAGCACCATCATCTGAGGCACGAAGCCCAGCACCGCGCCGACGCCGGCCACAATGCCGTCCTGAATCAGGCTGTAGAGCCAGTCGGCGCAGCCAACGGCCTCCAGCACCACGTCAATCGCGCCGGGGATCCACTCGCCGAACAGCACGTCGTTCACCCAGTCGGTGCAGATGCCGCCGATGGTGTTGATGGAGATGTAGTAGACCGCCCACATGACCACGGCGAAGATGGGCAGGGCCGCGATGCGGTTGGTGACGATGCGGTCGATTTTGTCACTGGTGGACATGGTCTGGGGCTTCTTCTGATAAGCGCCCTGGAGCATGGCCGCGATGGCCTCATAGCGGCCGGAGGTGATGATGCTCTCGCTGTCGTCGTCATAGTCCTGCTCCAGCGCCTTGATGGAGGCGTTCAGCGGCTCCAGCGCGGCGGGGGTCAGGTTCAGCGCCTCGATGGCCTTGCTGTCGTGCTCGAACAGCTTGACGGCGTACCAGCGCTCGTGGGCGGGGTCGCACTTGCCCCGGACGGCACGCTCCAGCTGCTCCAGCACGGCTTCGATGTCCTCATCGAACCACTTGGGCTGGGGGGCAGCCTTCTTCGTCTGGGCGATGGCGGCCTCGGCGGCCTCCATGACGCCGGTGCCGTTGACGGCGCTGGTCTCCACCACCGGGCAGCCCAGGGCTTTGGACAGCTTCTTGGTGTCGATTTTGTCGCCGTTCTTCTCCACCAGGTCGATCATGTTCAGGGCCACCACTACGGGCACGCCCACCTCCAGCAGTTGGGTGGTCAGGTACAGGTTCCGCTCCAGGTTGGAGGCGTCCACCAGGTCCAGAATCACATCGGGCTTCTCATTGATGAGATAGGTACGGCTGACCACTTCCTCCAGGGTGTAGGGGGACAGGGAGTAGATGCCGGGGAGATCCTCGATGATGACCTCCTTATGGCCCTTCAGCTTGCCTTCCTTCTTCTCCACCGTGACGCCGGGCCAGTTGCCGACGTACTGGCTGGCGCCGGTCAGCTCATTGAACATGGTGGTCTTGCCGCAGTTGGGATTGCCGGCAAGTGCAATCTTTATTTCTGCCATACTAAGTTCCTCACTTCCTCAAAAAGTTTGAATGGACTAACTAAAGCGCAAAAGGGAAAGCAGCAGCACAAAATGCTGTGTCAGTCCACCATAATGTGCTCTGCTTCGCTCTTGCGGATGCTCAGCTCGTAGCCCCGAACGGTCACTTCAATGGGGTCGCCCAGAGGGGCCACCTTGCGGACATAGATGGAGACGCCCTTGACGATGCCCATGTCCATAATTCTGCGCCGGACGGAACCCTCGCCCACCAGTTTGGTGACGGTGACGGTCTCGCCAATGGCGACTTCCTTCAGAGATTTCATGCTTCAACTTCCTCTCCCCAGATTTTTGCGGCCAGCGATTGATTGAGGGCGACCCGGGTATCCTTGACCTTGACGATCAAATTGCCGCCCAGCACAGTCACCACAGAAACGGTGCAGCCCGGAACAAAGCCGAGGTTCTCCAGGTGGTGTCTGGTGTCCTCTTTCCCTTTGATCGCATCGACCTTCCATGTTGCGCCAGTATTTGCCATAGACAGCGGCATCATGATTCACCATCCTCGTATATAAATCGCGTTAGCCTATGCTTACCTTACAGTGTAAGTTTACCACAACTAACCAAGCTTGTCAATTAGTTGCCTCTAACTTTTTGCCGAAAAGAATGGAAAATTTTGCATGGCGTTTGTGCAAAATCGCGGGCCAATTCCCCATTGCGCCGGAACGGGCGCAGCGGGAATTTCAGAAAAAACCTCTGGCCTTTACTGGGAAACCTTGCTATAATGGAGGTATCGAGACAGAGACGAAAAACGATTATATTGGAGGAATTGACGTGAATCGAATTTTTGCGACCAAAACGCCGGACATCACCCCCCAGGAGCAGGCCCATATGGACCGTGTCCGCGCCCTGGCGGGGGAGTGCATGGTGCTGCTGGAGAACAACGGCGTGCTGCCCTTGAAAACCGTGGGCAAGCTGGCCCTGTACGGCAGCGGAGCCAGAGGCACCGTCAAGGGCGGCACCGGCTCTGGCGATGTGAACTCCCGCTTTGTGGTGACCATCGAGCAGGGGCTGGAGGCGGCAGGATTCACCATCACCACCAAGGGCTGGCTGGATCGCCAGGAGACCCTGGCCCAGGCGGAGAAGGACGCCTTCCTGGTCCACTTGCAGGAGCGGGCAGAGCGGGAACACAGCAATCTGCTGATCCTCAGCATGGCGGAGCGGCTGATTCCCCAGGCGATGGAGCCCATCACTCCGGAGCTGGCCGCCGCCACGGACACGGACACCGCCGTCTATGTGTTGGCCCGGAACTCCGGCGAGGGGACAGACCGGAGTGACATCCCCGGCGACTATCAGCTGCTCCCCGCCGAGGCGGAGCAGTTGACCGTACTGGGCCAGTGCTACAAGAACGTTATCGTCCTGCTGAACGTGGGCGGCGTGGTGAACGCCTCCGCCATCCTGGCCATCCCCGGCATTAGCGCCCTGATGCTGGTGAGCCAGTCCGGCAACATCGGCGGCTATGCAGTGGCCGACGTGCTGACCGGCAAAACTATCCCCTCCGGCCGGTTGACGGACACCTGGGCGGCGAACTACGAGGATTATCCCTCCTCCGCCGAGTTCAGCCACAACAACGGCAACTGCAACGATGAGTATTATAATGAGGGCATTTACGTCGGCTACCGGTACTTTGACACCTTCAACGTTACCCCCCTGTATCCCTTCGGCTACGGCCTGGGGTATACCGGCTTTGCCATGGAGCCGCTGGACGTGACGGTGCAGGGGGAAACCGTCTCCGTCGCTGTGAAGGTGACCAACATCGGGGACACCTGCCCCGGTAAAGAGGTGGTGCAGATTTACGCCTCCGCCCCGGCGGGGACGCTGGAGAAGCCTTATCAGGTGCTGGCCGCCTTTGGCAAGACCCGCACCCTCCAGCCGGGGGAGGAGCAGGTGCTGACCGTCTCCTTCCCGCTGACCAATCTGGAGAGCTATGACCCGGCAAAGGCCGCCTATGTGCTGGAGGGCGGAACCTACTATATCCGCGTGGGCAGGCATAGCCGCGCCACTAAGGTGGCTGCCGCCCTGACCCTGGGGGAGACGGTGGTGACGAAGCAGGTGAAAAACATCTGCCCCCTGGACGAGCCCTTTGAGGAGTTGTCCAGCGCCGGGGTCGCCCCCTGGTCCTACCCCGCCGAGGCGGCGGAAAAGGCGGCGGCGAAGGTCATTGCGCTGGACGCCGCCCAAATCCCCACCCAGACCGTGACCTATCAGGGCATCCCCGCCCCCCTGACCCCACCGGAGACAGACCACGTTATCACCATGGAGGACGTGAGATCCGGGGCCTACACCATGGAGCAGCTGGTGGCCCAGCTCACCGTGGAGGAGATGGCCGACCTGTGCGTAGGTACGGCCCGGGACGCGGGCTCCGTCATTGGCTCCGCCGCACAGGGCGTCCCCGGCGCGGCGGGGGACACCTCCACGCTGCTGGCCTACCGGGGCGTGCGCCGCATGACCAACGCGGACGGCCCCGCCGGTCTGCGGCTGACCCCCCACTTCCGCACCGATGCGGAGGGCAACCTGCTGCCCGGCGGCGAGATGTTTGGCGACCTGGTCTCCCAGCTGCCTCCCTGTCAGCCGGGCGAGGTGGACTACTATCAGTACTGCACCGCCATCCCCATCGCCTCCCTGCTGGCCTCCTCCTGGGATTTGGAGCTGGTGGAGGCCATGGGCGACATTGTGGGCGCGGAGCTGGAGCAGTTCGGCGTGCAGATTTGGCTGGCCCCCGGCATGAACATCCACCGCAACCCCCTGTGCGGCCGGAACTTTGAATACTACTCCGAGGACCCGCTGCTGTCCGGCCTGTGCGCCGCCGCCGACGTGAAGGGCGTCCAGAAGCACCCCGGCATCGGCACCAGCATCAAGCACTTCTGCGTCAACAACCAGGAGGATAACCGGATGTTCGTCAACGAGCACGTTGGGGAGCGGGCCCTGCGGGAGATTTATCTGCGGAACTTCGGCGTGGCCATCGAGGCCAGCCAGCCCATGACCATTATGACCTCCTACAATCTGCTCAACGGTGTCCACGCCGCCAACTGCTATGACACCATCACCTGCTACGCCAGGGAGGAGTGCGGCTTCGCCGGATATGTGATGACGGACTGGTACACCTCTCATGAGCAGATTTCCATCGCCTTCTCCGCCCTCCCCGGCCGGAAGTACGGCTGCTCCTCCTCCCCCATGTGCGTCTATGCGGGCAACGATGTGCAGATGCCCGGCTGCGAGAAGAACATCTCCGACCTGGTGGATGCCGTAGCGGATGGCAGCCTGCCCCTGGGCCTGTTACAGGGCTGCTGCGTCCGGCTGCTGAACACCGACCTGGCCTGCTCCTGTTTCGAGGACGCCGGGCCCTTCGGGGCGGGACTGCCGCTGAAAACTTTTGTGGCGGTGGAGGGGTAACGCCCCTTGCATTCTCCCGGAATCGGGAGTACCATCAAAATGAAACCGCTGTCTGTCATCTCATAAGGAGGAACCAACTATGGCATTTAATATGGAATATCTCAAGTCAAAAGTGATGGATTTGCGCCAGACCGGCGCTGACCTGGCTCAAACCGGCGCAGATAGGGCCCGTACCCTGTCCAATATTGCGAAGCTGAAAGCCGCCAATCTGGGGGAGCAGGAGACCCTGCGCAAGGCGTATGCGGAGCTGGGTAGGCTGTACTTTGAGAAATACGGCATTTCCCCGGAGCCGGAGTTTCTCAGCGCCTGCGCCACCATCGATGAGGCCCTGGCCAAAATCGCCATCAATGACGCAAAGATTCGGGAGCTGTCCTCCGAGGCAGGGGACGCCGTGACGGAAGAGGAGGCTGCGGCGGAGGAGCCTGCCGCACCGGAGAACGAGCCCGCAGAGGAGCCGTCCGACGGCGGCGTAGACCCCCTGGCAGGGCTGGATGCCTTCATCGACCAGGCTAACGGGGAGCAGCCGGAGGAATAATCCCCCTGGAAAGCGCATCATCCAAAACGCCCGGAGCGCCAAGTCAGCGCTCCGGGCGTTTTCCGGCGGCAAAAGCGATGCACCCCGCCGGGCGAACCGGCGGGGTGCAATCTGAAAAGAAAGAAGAGAAAGAGGAAGATCATTCAAGTAAATGGATACTTTGAACACCCTCATTGTAGCAAATTGAGCAAAAGGGAGTTTGAACAAACCTTGAAACATTTGTGAATAGACTGTGAATAGCGCACCTGAAAAAAACGCCCTCAAAGGGGAAGTATCCCCTTTGAGGGCGGCGTTTCACGGAATCGGTCAGGCCAGCGCCTTGCCAGTCAGCAGCTCGTAGGCCTCCAGGTATTTGGCGATGGTCTTGTCAATGACCTCCTGGGGCAGGTCGTAGCCGCTGTCCGGGTTGGCCTTCAGCCAGTCGCGGACGAACTGCTTGTCAAAGGAGGGCTGGCCGTGGCCCGGCTCGTAGCCCTCCAGGGGCCAGAAGCGGGAGGAGTCCGGGGTCAGCATTTCATCCCCCAGGACGATGTTACCCGCCTCGTCCAGGCCGAACTCAAACTTGGTGTCGGCAATGATGATGCCCCGGCTCAGGGCGTACTCCGCGCACTGCTTGTACAGAGCGATGGTGTAATCCCGCAGTTTGGCGGCGTACTCCTCGCCCTTACCGGGGAACACCTTCTCCAGCACAGTGATGCTCTGCTCGTAGGAGATGTTCTCGTCATGGTCGCCGATCTCTGCCTTGGTGCTGGGGGTGTAGATGGGTTCCGGCAGCTTGTCGGACTCCCGGAGGCCGGCGGGCAGGGTGATGCCGCAGACGACGCCGGTTTTCTGGTAGCTGGCCCAGCCGCTGCCGGTGATATAGCCCCGGACGATGCACTCAATGGGCAGCATCGTGAGTTTTTTGCACATCATACTGTTCCCGTCGAACTGAGGCTGGCGGAAGAACTCCGGCATATCCGCCACGTCCACGGACAGCATGTGGTTGGGCAGCAGGTCCTTGGTGTAATCGAACCAGAATTTGGACATCTGGGTCAGCACGGCGCCCTTCCGGCTGATTTTGTTTTTCAGGATAACGTCAAAGGCGGAAATGCGGTCGGTGGCCACCATAATCAGGCTGTCGCCGTTGTCATAAATCTCGCGCACCTTGCCTTCCTTAATGGGCTGAAACTCTTTCATAGCGCACAACTCCCGGTGTTGGATTTTTCCGCCTGGGGCGGAGAAGGATACGGTTGGATAAAGCTATCTTATCATATCCGAATGGTGTGTGGAAGGGGCAGAATGGGGAAAAACAGGGCGGTTTTCCGGGGAAATTCCCGGCAAATGGACGAAGCCTCACCAGCGGTTGACGGCGCGGCGGGGAACCCGCCCCTCCGCCACAGCCTGAATGTCCTCCCAGACCATCTGGTAGCCCCGGCGGAAGCTGGAGGCGGTGATGCCGCCGATGTGGGGGCTGAGGAGCAGCCTGCGGCGGATGTCCTCTGGTTGGCGGAGGAGGTAGTGGTCGGCCTGCACCGGCTCCTGATTCAGGGTGTCCAGCCCGGCCATAGCCAGCTTGCCGGAGGCCAAGGCGTCCACCAGGGCCTCATCGTCCACCAGTTCCCCGCGGGCGGTGTTCACGAGGTAGCTACCCGCCTTCATCCGGGCGAAGAAGGCGCTGTCGGCGGTGTGCATCGTGGCGGGGGAGACGGGGAGGTGGAGGCTGACAATGTCGGAGCGGCCCAGCAGCTCCTCCAGGGGCAGATAGGTCACACCCAGCCGCTGCTCCGCCTCCTGGGTCAGGGGGTGGCGTTTATAGTAGTAAATCTCCTCCACGCCGTAGGCCCGCAGCAGCTTCGCGGTGGCCTGGGCGATGTCCCCAAAGCCGACCAGCCCCACGGAGCAGTCCGCCAGCTCCCGCAGGTCGCCCCGCTTCATGTAGCCCTCCTTGGTGGCGATTTGTGCGCCGGTGCGGACGGCGGCGTCGTTGTTGACGGCGTCCCGCAGCATCCCTACCATCAGCAGGATGGCCTGCTCCGCCACGGCGGAGGCGTTCATGCCCTGGCAGTTGCAGACATAGACGTGCCGGGCGGTGGCGGCCTCCACGTCGAAGCTGTTGAAGGCCACCCCCTCGGAGTGGATCAGTTTCAGGTTGGGCATCCCCCGAATCAGTTCCCCGGTGACGGGAGCCACCGCGTCGGCGATGATAAAGTCCGCGCCCCCGGCGGCCTCCAGGTATTGGGCGGCGTCCAGCCCGTTGGGCAGGCTGACCTTTTCCAACTGCTCGATGAAGGGGGTGGAGACGGTGTAGCGCTCCATGTTCCCCTCCTTGCCAATGTGTAACACTTTCATGTTGACGGTTCCTTTCCTCTGAATAAACAGTGCGTTTCCATTAGCATAGCACAGAAAAGCGGTCCTGGCAAGGAGATTTGCCGAATCCTGGCGGAGGACAATATTACAACTTGAGGGGTTAACACTCCTTAGGCAGGGATACTATAAGGAAATAAAGCGTTTGCCCTCCCGGCGGGCCTGAGTACCGCCTG
>JAJQEV010000065.1 GCA_021201475.1 Clostridiales bacterium | reverse complement strand
CCTTCTTTCCCCCATTTCTTGGCGGGACAAGAAATGGGGCCCGCCGGGAGGGCAAGAACTGATTTCCTTTATCAATCCTCGTCTAAGGAATACAATCCCCTAAAGCTGATGACATTGCCTTTTCAGCGAAGCTGACCGAAAACCTGATTCCAGTGGCCGTGAAACGGCGCTTTTTAACTTTTCCTACGGAGGATACTTCTATGATAAAGCATCTGTTGACCATGCAGGATCTCAGCATCAATGAGATTTACCGCATCCTGAACCTGGCCGACCAGCTGAAATACGACCAGCAGCACGGCATCCCTCACCGCCGTCTGGAGGGCAAGACCCTGGTCACCATTTACGAGAAGCCCTCCACCCGCACCCGCATCAGCTTTGAGACGGGGATGTTCCAGCTGGGGGGCCTGGCCATGTACCTCTCCGGCAAGGAGAGCCAGGTTGGCCGGGGGGAGACGGCGGCGGACACCGCCCGCACCCTGAGCCGGTACTGCGACGGCATTATGATCCGCACCTTCCGGCAGGCGGACGTGGAGGAGCTGGCGGCCTACGCCACTGTCCCCGTCATCAACGGCATGACGGACTACGCCCACCCCTGCCAGGTGCTGGCCGACCTGATGACCATCCGGGAGCGGTACGCCCACCTGGACGGGCTGAAACTGGCCTATGTGGGGGACGGGGACAATATGTGCCAGTCCCTCATCGTGGGCGGGCTGAAAGCCGGTATGACCGTGGCGGCGGCCACACCGAAGGACTACCGGCCCCTGCCGGACATCCTGGACTTCGCCGCCTCCGACCCCGGCTTTGACTTCCTGCTGACCGACGACCCCAGGGAGGCCGTGCGGGATGCCGACGTGGTGTTCACCGACGTATGGGTTTCCATGGGCAAGGAGGCGGAGACGGAGCAGCGTCTCCGGGCCTTCCAGGGCTACAGCGTCACCGCCGAGCTGCTGGCGCTGGCGAAGCCCGGCTGCATGGTGCAGCACTGCCTCCCCGCCCACAAGGGGCAGGAGATCAGTCAGGAGGTCTTTGAGGCCCACGCGAAGGAGATTTTTGACGAGGCGGAGAACCGCCTCCACGTCCAGAAGGCCATCATGTGCCTGCTGATGGGCGGCGTGGAGCAGGAGGGCTGAGGGTCTCTGCCGCGCACTTGAACGGTGCTGTCAGGGCTTCCCTCCCGGCGGGTCTGACTGCCGCCTGCTATGATTCAGGCTTATTCTGTCCCCGGTCAGTGACCCTTCACCGCTTCGCGGTTCCCCTCAGGGGGCCGGAAGGTGGCGGGCGCACGGTATGCGCCCATCCCCTTGACTATTGTGCTTTTTTTGCGCTATAATCAATATCACAAACCGACACGGCGGCCATTGGGCCGCAGCCGGGAAAGATAAGGAGTTGTCAACATGAAAATCAGTGAAGTCATTGCGCGCGTTATCGCCTATCACCCGCCTCTGGACAGCGCCTTCCCCACCACCGATGTGGTGAAGTACGGCGACCCGGAACAGGAATGTACCGGCATTGTGGTGACCTGCTTTGCCTCCGTCAACGTCATCCGCCGGGCGGCGGAACTGGGGGCCAACCTGATTATCGCCCACGAGCCGCTGTTCTGGAGCCATGAGGACACCACCGCCTATCTGGCCGGCAGCCAGATTTTTCAGGAGAAGCGCCAGCTCCTGGAGGACGGGGGCATCGTGGTCTGGCGGGACCATGACCACATCCACGGCGGCAGCCCCGTCGACCCGCCCCTGGACGGCATCTACTACGGCATTATGAAGGAGCTGGGCTGGGAGCAGTACCTGATCGGCTCGGAGAAGAAGCCCCTGCTGTTCCAGCTGCCGGAGACGGACGCCACCGAGCTGGGTCTGTTCCTGAAGGAAAAGCTGAACCTGAACGGCATCCGCATCTCCGGCGACCCCCACGCCAGGGTGTCCAAGGTGTTCCTGTGGGAGCATATCGGGGAGCAGGACCGCCGGGCCACCGCCAAGCTGCTGAAGGTGGATGAGGAGGACATTGACGCCATCATTCCTCTGGAGCTGATTGACTGGACGGTCTGCGCCTATATACGGGACGCCAGCCAGCTGGGCCACCCCAAAATTGTCTACAACATCGGCCACTTCAACTTTGAGGAGATCGGCATGAAGTACATGCTGCAGTATCTGCCTCAGCTGGTGGGGGATGTGCCGGTGCACTTCGTCCAGTCCGGAGACGCCTTCAATTTTATCCTGTAAATGAGCTGCCCGCCTGCGCGTGACCTTTACGCGCAGGCGGGTTCTTCTGCTTTTGCGGGGGATTCCCCCGAAAGGGTTTCTCTCCCTGTGGAAGCAGCGGAAGGAACTGTATTCCCCCTCAGGGGGCCTTTCCTGAGGAATGCGCCGCAGGGCCCTCTGCGGCGCTCCCATTGTATATTATGCCGTTTCTTCTGTTTCACTGATGGCCTGACTATGCTCCTTCTTATAAATCGCCGCATCCTTCTCCCACAGCTCCTCCGCCACGGGGGCCCAGCGCTGGGCGTAGGGGGTGGTGCGGTCGCACAGGGTATCCACGTCCTCCGGGGATTCGTAGTCGGTGGGTTTGGCGTTGGTGTCCTTCACCATCTTCCGCAGCAGCTCCGGGTTTTCCAGCATGGGGCAGGGGCGGAGCATATTGTCATTGAAGGGCTGTCCGTTGTGATAGGCCATGAAGATGGGGCTTTGCAGCGCCTCCAGCAGGGTGCAGTCGTGAATGTTGGCGTTGGAGTAGTGGATGAACACACACGGCTCCACGTCTCCGGCGGCGTTGATGTGGAGGTACCGGCGGCCTCCGGCGATGCAGCCGCCCACATACTGGGCGTCGTTCTGGAAGTCCAGACTGAAAATGGCCTTGGTATTCCGATAGCCCCGGATGCGGTCATGCACCACCGTCCGCTGCTCCGGGTTGGGCAGCAGGGCGGGCACAGCCCCAGCCCCCACGGGCATATAGTGGAAGTACCACACGAACAGCGCGCCCCAGTTTATCATCTGGTCGTAGTAGGCTTCGCTGGTGACATCCTCATAGTTGGCGCTGGTGTAGCAGGTGGAGATGCCGAAGGGCAGCTTGTGGGCTTTCAGCAGCTCCATGGCCTGCACCACCTTCTGGAAGGTGCCGCTGCCCCGGCGGCCGTCGGTGGCGGTCTCAAAGCCCTCCACACTGATGGCGGGGACGAAGTTCTTCACCCGGAGCATATCCTGGCAGAACGCCTCGTCAATCAGGGTGCCGTTGGTGAAGGACAGGAACTCACAGTCAGAATGCTTCTCGCACAGGGCGATGATGTCCTTCTTCCGCACCAGAGGCTCGCCGCCGGTGAAGATGTACATATAGGTGCCGATGGCCTTGCCCTGGGTGACGATGGAGTCCAGGTCGTCAAAGGTCAGGTTCAGCCGGTTGCCGTACTCGGCGGCCCAGCAGCCGGTGCAGTGGAGGTTGCAGGCGGAGGTGGGGTCCATAAGGATGGCCCAGGGGGCGTTGCAGCCGTACTGCTCGGTGGTCTCGTCCTGGAGGGCGCTGCCCTTCAGGCTGGCGTTGAGCATGAAGTTCTGGAAGAAGGTCTTGAACACGTCCCGGTCGATTTCGTCATACACCCGCATGATGAGGCGGTACCAGTTGTTCTCATCCTCCTCCGACAGCACCTTGCGGAAGGTGCGCCGCTGGTTGGCGTACCAGGTGTCGGGGAGGAACCGGTCTACCAGGTTCATCAGCTTGGGGAGGTTCTCTCTGGGGTTGCCATCCAGGTAATTTAACGCCTGCCTGATGGCAAATTCCTGCATATTGTTCTTGACGGCTCTGGTCTTTTCGCTCATAATGAAACAAATCCTTTCCGGTTCAGCGCATACCGTATGGCCCGCGGGGCGGTATGCTGCCTTTCTGTACCGCATTATAAGCGATTCCCCCGGAAAAAAGCACGGGACACGAAGCAAAGGGTGTCGGAAAAAGGGACAGGGATGGAAACTGTTACCTTTTTGGACACAACCGCCACAATGTCCCTTGTGCTTTGCGGCCGGACACCGTAAACTGAATAAAGTATAGTGGATGTTATGGGCGCAGAGCCTAATTCAGCAGGAATGAAAGGTGCGCCATCATGGGAAAGGATATTACGCGGGTTATCATCGAAACAACGGTGCGGCGTGCGCTGAAGGATCTGCGGCGGTTCCCAAAGCGGACGATGCGGAATCTGGTCGACCTGGCGCTGAACTTTGCCAAGGGCCGGTTCCAGCAGGAGTTCTTCCGGGTGGCCCAGGCGCTGCTGGCCGATGAGGACAGCGCCTATTACCGTCTGGTTCAGGACGTCATCGCCAACGTGGACGAGGATACGCTGGTCACTTGCGGCATCAACCTGGGCTATAACAGCTTCACCCGGGGGGCAAAGACCATCCGGCAGGTCGAGGCGGAGAAGCAGTTCAACATCCCCTGGGCCCTGTCCCTGCGCCTGGCGGAGGATGGTGAGCCTGGCCGGATGGAGCGGTACCGCTGTGTCCTTCAGCAGGGGATGGAACTGGGCATTTACACCTATCTGCTCTACCCCCAGGGGAGCCTGTCGGATTGCTTCGCCCTGGTGGAAGCCCACCCGGACTGCGCCTTCCTGGTGTTCTGCAGGGGCGAAGCCCTGACGGAGGACGCCATCCGGCAGGCCCGGCAGTATCACAACCTGCAAATTTCCGTGGCGCTGGAGGAGGGGACCGGGACGGTCTGCACCGCCCTGCGGAAGGCGAAGTTGCTCTACTCCGTCCATGTGGGTTATGGCCCGGAGACGCTGGAGCAGGTGCTGGACGGCACGCTGCTGCGCCGGGCGGAGGAGTGCCGCCCCGTCTTTACCTTCTTCTGTGCCAGGGAGCATTGTACAGACGCCCAGTGGAAGGCGGTATACGGCTATGTGTGCGCCACCCGGAAGGCCCAAACCCAGCCCACCGTGCCGATGGAACTGCTGTGCGACAATATGTTTATTGACAGCATCATTTCCGACGACGCCTGCGCCGTGGCCTTTGATACGAACGGCACGCTGATTCGTTTGCCGGAGGGGAAGCGGCAGGCCGGGTATAACATCTTCCAGAGCAGCCTGTACCGCATCCTGCTGGAGACGCAGCCCAAGCGGGACGGGACGCCCAACTATGAGACCTGTAAGAAGAACCTGATGCAGCTGGGGGATGAGGCTGCTGGGTGAACTGTGCTGGTGGGCAATTTTATCATCCAACGATGGATAACATCTGACTGTGAGGCAAGGCAACACTTTTCAATTAAAAAGCGTAATCATTTATAGCTTTTTTGCATTAGGCGCAATAACGTACCCTTACCGCCAGATTTCAGCAACCAAAGGGCAACAAAATTGCCGCCCGTCTCGCCAACGGCAGGGACGTGGGCGGCAATCGTCGCCAGCCGCCATGGGCGGCAGTCTCAGCAGGTATCAAGTCACATCGTCTGTTGCCTGCGCTGCCACGG
>JAJQEV010000075.1 GCA_021201475.1 Clostridiales bacterium | reverse complement strand
CCATGCGAGTCGCTGACGCAAATTTCCTCGCAATCCGCTCTCGTCCATTTATTCATAGGTTCCCTAGGCCAAGAAGCGCTGAACCGGGCAGGCTATCCTGCCGGTTCAGCGCTTGTGGTTTTGGCTTTTTCCGCTTACGCCATGGTGAACTGAAACACGCAGAAGGCGGCGTAAATGGCCAACAGAGTGAAACCCTGCCATCTGGACAGCTTGCCCGTCTTCAGAGGCACAGCGGTCAGCAAAATCATCACCAGGAACATCACCGGCACATCCACCACCAGGGAGGAGTTGACGCCGAACAGGGTGGAGTTCTCCGGGATGCTGAAGGGGGATACCGTGACGGACACGCCGCACACCAGCACCAGGTTGAACAGGTTTGCCCCGATCACGTTGCCCAGAGACAGGGCGCCGTGGCCCTTGGCCAGGGCAGTGATGGCGGTCACCAGCTCCGGCAGCGAGGTGCCCAGGGCCACCAGGGTCAGGGCGATGACGGATTCCGGCACGCCCAGCGCCTCCGCAATCAGGGTGCCGTTATCCACCAGCAGGTCCGCGCCAATGGCAATCAATACCGCACCCACCACCAGCAACGCCAGCAACTGCCACAGGGGTTTGTCCTCCTCAGAGGCCTCCCCGGAGGGCTCCACCGGCTCAGGGCCGCCCTTCATCTCCCGAACGGTCAGTACCATGTACACCGCAAAGATGAGCAGCAGCAGGATACCCACCAGGCGGCTGAAATACCCGGTGGTGTAGGCCACCACCGCATAGAAGATAGCCGCCGCAAAGAAGAAGATCACCGGCGTCCGCAGCGTTCTGGGGTCCACCCTGGAGGGGCGGATGGCGACGGTCAGCGCCGCAATCAGCGCTGTATTGCAGATGACAGAGCCGATGGCGTTGCCGTAGGCGATTTGGCTGTGGCCGGAGATGGCGGAGGTGGTGGACACCATCACCTCCGGCAGCGTGGTGCCGATAGAGACCACTGTAGCCCCAATCAGTAGCTCCGGCAGGTGGAACCGCCGGGCGATGCCGGTGGCCCCGTCCACGAACCAGTCCCCACCCTCGATGAGCAGCACCAGCCCCACTGCAAACAATAGCACAGGAATCAACATACAGGGAACCCTCCTTCACAAGCAAGCTGTGCCGAAGCGGGCGTCGCCTGACGCCCGGCCTCCTGTTGGGGATACGTTGCAGAGCTTCGTTGATACATATAACCAATCCTTTCCTTCTTTGCAGTGAGGCCGAAAAAAAGACCTTCACCGCATGATAATAATGCGATAAAAGTCTCGTTACTTCGCGCTCCGTCCGGCTGGCGCGCAGGCCAGCGTGATGACGACCGGGGCAACGCGCCGGGGCGCGCCAACTACTCCCTCTTTATCAAGTTATAGTATAACGTATTTGGACAGAAAGCACAAGCCCCAAATTTCAAAATTTGTCCGACAGAAAAGGTCGGTGCGCGTTCATACTGGCGGCGCGGTGGAAAGGGGCTGTGGGGCCGCCCTGTCAATTTTTAAAATTGAAAATGAGAAAACGGGAGCATTTAAGAGAAAACAGGAGCATTTCAAAGTACACGTCAAGCTCCGTAAAGTTTTTCAGATTTTCCGCTTGACGAATCCTGCCCTCTGTGGTATAAATAAGATTGCTGTGGCCGTGCCTCCCACTCGCGGCCCCGGCGCTTTTGCAGAACAACATGGTTTGAAATCATATTTGGAGGTTTGTATATGTCCACTTACATGGCAAAGACGGACGTGGCCGGCCGTAAATGGTACGTCCTGGATGCAGCTGGCAAGCCCCTGGGCAAAACCGCTGTGGCTGCCGCCGACCTGCTCCGCGGCAAGAATAAGCCTGAGTACACCCCTCATGTGGATTGCGGCGACTTCGTCATCGTCATCAATTCCGACAAGGCTGTCCTCACCGGCAAGAAGGCTACGCAGAAGTATTATCGTCATCACTCCGGCTGGACCGGCGGCCTGAAGGAGATTCAGTACGGCACCATGATGGCCAAGCGCTCCGACTTCGTGATGGAGCTGGCCGTCAAGGGTATGCTGCCGAAGAACAGCCTGGGCGCCAAGGCTCTGACCCGGCTGCGCGTTTACAAGGGCGCTGAGCACGAGCAGGCTGCACAGAAGCCCATCGCCGTGGACTAAGGAGGTAATCGATTATGTATCAGAGCAAGAAGCCTTATCTGTATGGCACTGGCCGCCGGAAGTCCTCCGTGGCCCGCGTGCGCGTCTATGAGGGCGGCACCGGCAGCATCACCATCAACGGTCGCAGCATGGATGATTATTTCGGCCTGGAAACCCTGAAACTGGTGGTTCGGCAGCCCCTGGTCGCCACCGAGAATGTGGACAAGGTGGACATCGTGGCCAACGTCTCCGGCGGCGGCGTCAGCGGCCAGGCCGGCGCTATCCGTCACGGCATCGCCCGCGCCCTGCTGGGCATGAACCCTGAGTACCGCACCATCCTGAAGAAGGCCGGATACCTGACCCGCGATCCTCGTATGAAGGAGCGTAAGAAATACGGCCTCAAGGCAGCCCGTCGCGCGCCTCAGTTCAGCAAGCGTTAATCGACCGAAAAAGAAATGGCTTAAATGCCCGGGAATCCTTTATTTTCAAGGCTTCCCGGGTTTTTTCTATGCCCGAAAAAAGTTTGTCGGCGCTGTCCTGATTTGTCCTGATTTGATATCGTCTGTCCTAAAAATTACTGTTAATGAAGTGGTCAAATTGAAAAAATCGAGGGAAAACTGTTAATTTAGTGGTCAAATTCAGCGCCTCCGGGAGTGTCTTTCAGGGAGGATTTTTGCTCCGGATTTTCAGAGCGGAACTCCTGCTTATCCTCTGCTCCCTTCCACTGCTCTCCGACCGCATCCGGCGCTGTCCTGGTCTGTCGGGTTTGTCTGATTTTGTCCTAATCTGATATCTTTCATCTGAATCTAAGTTACCTGTTCTGATCTGTCCTGATCTGACAGAAACTAATTCCATACATAAAAACATGAGCGTGTATCATCCCGGCCTGTGCGGGATTGGCTGCACGCTCTTTTTTTATGCCATTTTTTAGATCGGAGGTGAAAATGATGAGCGGTGACGCGATGGATGCCGGCGTGCGTTACTCCCGTGACAGACCGAAAAACTGTGAGTTCTGTTATTACTGGAAAGGGCGGCTGGCAGGATGCGCCCTGGGGGAGAAGAACTGCTTTTACATCATTCATGATGAGAAGAACATAAAAAAAAGCCGACCCGTGCGATGGCTGTCCATATGGAAAACATGCGCCCTGTATCGGGTGGTGTACTGTGGAAGTATTGAATGCCGTTCTGGGAGGCAACAAAGCCGGACGGAACGGCCAGAAACAGGAGGTGGTATGATGCCGGTCTTCCGCGTTGAAAAGAATAAAGATTACACGACGATGTGTAATCATCATCTGAGGGATGAGAACCTGACGCTGAAAGCGAAGGGGCCGCTTTCCCTCTTTTTGAGTCTGCCGGAAACCTGGGATTACAGCATTGCAGGACTCTCGAAGATCTGCAAAGAAGGCAGGAGCGGCATTTCCTCGACTCTGAAGGAACTGGAGGAATGCGGCTACCTGGTCCGGGAACGCAGGCGCGATGAAAAGGGGTTGCTGCGGGATAATATCTACGTGATCTACGAAAGACCGCAGGAGAAAGATCAGCATCCAGAAGCAGAAAATCCAGCACTGGATAATCCAGCGCTGGAAAATCCAATGCCGGAAAAACCTGCGCTGGATAAACCTGTGCTGGAAAATCGGGCGCAATTAAATACTGATCTAACAAATACTGATTTATTAAATACGGAATCAAATAAAAGAAAGAGGGAGAAAGAGCCCCGCCATCAGTACGGGGAGTACCGGAATGTTCTTTTATCAGATTCGGAGATGCAGACTTTGCGGACGGAGTTTCCGCAGGATTACAGACAGAGAATTGAACGCCTGTTGGAATACATGGCTTCCACCGGAAAGTCCTATAAAAGCCACCTGGCAACGATCCGCAGTTGGGTGCGGCGCGACCGGGGAAAGACTCCTGCAAAGAGCTACAGTCATGACAATTACAGATGTGAGGAGGGAGAAAGCCTGTGAACGACTTATTATCCGACCTCCTGGACAGAAACACGAAGGCCGCACCTTCCGAGAATGAGTATATCGGAGAGGACGGCCTTTTTTATTGCAGAAAATGCCATACGCCTACGCAGTGCCGTATCGAGATCGGCGGGAGGCAGCGCATTGTCTGCTGCGTGTGCAAGTGCCGCAGGGAGGAACAGGAAGCATATGACCGGAAAATGGCGGAGACAGACCGCCGCAGCTATATCCGCAGTCTGAAAGCCAGCGGGCTTCAGGAACGCGCGCTGTATGACTGGAAATTTGAGAATGCGGCTGACAGTGCCAGCATCCAGATGGCGAAGCGTTATGTTACGAACTGGAAGGAAGCAAAAAAGAATAATCTCGGCCTCCTGCTCTGGGGCGATGTCGGTACCGGAAAATCCTTTACGGCTGCCTGCATCGCCAACGCTCTTTTGGAAACCGGCGTTCCGGTGCTGATGACGAACTTTTCCAAAATTCTGAATCATGATGTATTTTATGAAGGGTACTTTTCGACAGAACCCAAAATACATCATGACTGAGGATCGTTTGTGACGAAATGAACAGCAGTTATGAAGATTGGGGGTGATAATCCCGGAATTATCGTAGCTGCAAACAATTTCGACACGGAGGGAGCTTTCTATGGACATCGCTTATACAAAATGCGGGGACTATTACATCCCCAATATCGCACTTTCTGACACCACACACTATCACATCGGCAAGTATGGCAGGATGCGTAGGATGTTTCTAATGGAACACCGGCCTATTCAGTACAGCGACCTGGTGCTGACGGAGAAGTTGTTCCCCCACTTGGCGGAGATCAATGAAGTCTGCCATCAACGGCTGGAGGTCATGATCCCAGCAATGGCTGAACAGGAAGGCGTGACCGCTGCCCTGAAAAGAACCAATCAGATGGAATGGGTGCGCCGTATGAACAGCATCAAAGCCAGAGCCGAGGAGGTCATTCTGGCTGAACTGGTTTATTCTGACTGAGCAAGTATTCATTGATACAGTGTAGTAAATCCTCAAAATGGGGATTTACTACCGGATTTTATTCCTCTTGCCTGTATTCGATTGCGCTTTTTCGAGAGGTTGATTTGACCTCTCGATGTTGGAATTTATGATAATCATTCTACTATCAAAAGGAGCGATTGTCAACGCAGGGAGGTAAGTCCCCCAAAAGGGGATTTACCTCCCCTTTTGAGAAGGCTTTGCCGCAAGACGAAATTTCCTGCTGAAAACGACAGCGGATTCATCAGTCAGCGATTCTCTGTATTACGTTCTGGCTGTGCTGTTCGGTGTACAATCACACTAATCAAAACAAAAACGACGAAATCAGCGAATCGGAACATTCGCCGTGTGTAGAGGACATCGGTAACCGCCGATAAAATCGTCTGTGTGCGGATATAGGATATTATAAGCGAGACCATCCCAAAAATTGTGTAAACCTCCATCGTGGAGTAAAATAGACGCAG
>JAJQEV010000019.1 GCA_021201475.1 Clostridiales bacterium | reverse complement strand
GGGGCCTCGCCCCTCCCTAAGAACCCTCCCCCTATCCCACTGGCGGCTTCGCCTTATCCCTCAATCAGGTGGTCTATCCCAATAGAGACGATGTAACTTCTCACTGGTGAGACTGCCGCCCATGGCGGCTGGGTACGATTGCCGTTCCGCCCTCGCCGTCAAGCGGCATTTCCGCTTTGCTCCCTAGCCGATGGCGGGCGGAACGTACAATTTTGTTGCCCTTTGGTCGTGGAAATCTGACTGTAAGAGTACGCTATTCCCCTCAACCCAGGATAGTTTGCATCTTTAAATTGATGTCATTGCCTTTCAGGGTAGGGAGCGTAGCGGAAATGCCGCTTGACGGCGAAGGCCGGGCAAATCCTCGATAGCGAACTTAATCTAAGGAGTCTCCCCCTTAAGCTGCCACTGCCCGTCGCTCCACACGGCCAGCCCCTGATTTTGAACATAAAAAGCAAACGGATGGGGTGGTTCCAACGGAATCGCCCCAGTCTGTTTCCTGCTACGGTTGCATGGCCATCCTCCGCCACAGGTCGCCGAAGATGTCCCCAAAGCCCTTGCGCTCCACCCCGTCGCAGGCCAGCAGGGGCAGCTGGGCCACTGCCTCCCCGTCCACATAGACGGTGAGCCGGCCCAGGGTCTCCCCCGGCTCCACCGGGGCGGTGACCGATTCCTCCAGCGTGTAGCCGGTGGTGACGGCGTTCTCCTGCCCTTTTTCCACCAGGATACGGAGGGAGCCGTCAGGGTAAACTGCCACCGTGTCCGCCTTGCCCAGCTTCACCGGCACGGCGGGGATGGGCTCCTGGGGGGCGGCATCCGCCAGTGTCCACCCGGCGAAGCCGTAGTTCAGCAGATTCGTGGCGGCGTCAAAGCGGCTCGCACTGGTGTCGCTGCCCAGCACCACCGCAATCAGCTCCATGTCCCCCTGCTGGGCGGAGGCGGAAATGCAGTAGCCCGCGGCGTCGGTGGAGCCGGTTTTCAGTCCGGTGGCCCCGGGGTAGGTGCGCAGCAGCTTGTTCGTATTGGCCAGGCCGAAGGCCCCGTCCCGCAGGCTGTCCATCCAAATGGAGGTGTAATCTCGAATCAAATCATGCCCCAGCAGCGCCCGGCTCATCAGGGCGATGTCATAGGCGCAGCTGTAGTGGCCGTCGGCGGGGAGGCCGTTGCAGTTGGCAAAGTGGGTATGGGTCATCCCCAGCTCCCCGGCCCGGCGGTTCATGGCGTCCACAAAGGCGGCCTCGCTGCCGGAGACGTACTCCGCCAGAGCCACCGCCGCGTCGTTGCCGGAGGCCACGGCCACTGCCTTCAGGAGGTCGTCTACCGTCATCTGCTCCCCCTCCTCCAGATAGACCTGGCTGCCGCCCATGGAGGCGGCGTAGGCGCTGACGGTGACGGTGTCCTCCAGGCGGATGCGGCCCTCGTCAATGGCCTCGGCTGTCAGCAGCATGGTCATCGCCTTGGTGACGGAGGCAGGCTCCAGCTCCTCCGTCTCGCAGAGGGCGTAGAGCACGGTGCCCGTCTCCCGCTCCATCAGCAGGGCAGCCTTCGCCTGCACCTCCGGGCCGGAGGCACTGCCCTCTGTCTCTAACCCACAGGCGCGGGGGACAACCACCCCCAGGGCGCACCACAGCGCCCACAGGTAAAACAGAACACCCCATCTTCTTCGTTTCATAGGAACTTCCTCCCGTTTTCGCGTCCCGCCGCACGGCGGCGGATTTTGTACCCTTACTTTGTGCAAAAAAGGCGCTGCCATGCTGGAAAAATCCGCCGTCCACCCCGTTCCCACGATGAAAGGAGCCCCTCATGAACAGGAAACTTCAGCTCACCCGCTACCTGGCCGGTGCAACAAAAATCGCCGTCGGCAGCGCTGTCGCCATTCTAGTTGCAGAGGTTTTGCAGCTGGACAACGTCACCTCCGCCGGTACGGTGGCCCTGCTGACGGCGGTCACCACCAAATGGGAGACCATCAAGCTGTCCGTCAACCGCGTCCTGGCCTTCTTCGTCTCAGTGGTGCTGGCGTGGGTGGTTTCCCTGGTCTCCGGAGGGGAGTGGAATATCTGGATCACATACGGGGTATTCCTGTTCTTCATGGTGTTCCTCTGCCATCTGCTGGGGTGGAAGTCTACCATCTCCGTCAACGCCATCATCGGTATGCACCTGCTGACCAGCGGGGACTACAGCCCGGCGTTTATCCTGAACGAGTTCCTGCTGATTTTCATTGGCATCGTCTGCGCCGTTGTGCTGAACCTGTATAATGGGACAAAGCACTTCCACAACCGGCTGGTGGAGGGCATTGCGGAGACGGACAACGGAATGCAGCAGCTGCTACGGGAACTGGCGGCCTACCTGACGCCAGCGGAGCAGCGCTATGGCGTGTGGGACGATTTGACGGAGCTGGACAAGACCCTCCACTTCTACCTGAGCGAAGCCTACCGCTATCAGGACAACACCTTCCGGTCCCATCCCCAATACTATATCGACTACTTCTCCATGCGCATCAAGCAGTGCAATATCCTCCGCGACCTCCACACGGAGCTGCGGCAGGTGCGGAGCATCCCCGACCAGGCGGAGACGGTGCGGGCGTTCATCCTCTACACGGCGGCCTACGCCCAGGAGCATAACCTGCCCAGCAGGCAGATGGAGCGGCTGGATCAGGTCTTCCTGGAGATGAAGGAGGAGCCGCTGCCCCAGAGCCGGGAGGAGTTTGAAAGCCGGGCCATCCTCTATCACGTCCTGATGGATCTCCAGGACTTCCTGGCCTGCAAGCAGAGTTTCATCGAGGGGCTGGACGAGAAGCAGCGGAAAATTTACTGGGACGCTCCGGAAGCGCCGGAAAAACCCTGAAAATCCGGAAAAATCCCTTGACTTTTCCCAAAAAAGCGGTATACTGTTATGGTATGCGATTTTCGCGTACCAATAACTTTCTTGCTTTCGCGGAAGGCGAAAGCCATTTGTCCATAAGGAGGTGCAATCACATGGCAAAGGTTTCTGGTAAGTACGAATCCCTCTTCATCATTGACGCAAGCCTGGGGGACGACGCGATTGCCGCGCTGGTCTCCAAGTTCCGGACTCTGGTGGAGCAGAACGGGACCCTGGGCGAAGTGAATGAATGGGGTAAGCGGCGTCTGGCCTATCCTATCGATCACAAGACCGAGGGCTACTATGTTCTCATGACCTTCACATCCGCGCCCAGCTTCCCCGCTGAGCTGACCCGTAACTACAACATCACCGATGGTATCATCCGTTCCATGGTGGTGGAGCAGGCGGAGTAAGGGGCGTCCGAGATGTTGAACAGAGTGATCCTTCAGGGCCGTCTGGTGGCAGACCCTGAACTGCGGCATACGCAGAACAATATCGCCGTCGCCACCTACCGCATCGCGGTAGACCGCAACTACGCCACCCGGGACGCCAATGGCAACCGGCAGACCCAGGCCGATTTTATCAACATCGTTTCCTGGCGGCAGAGTGCGGAGTTCGTGGCAAAGTATTTCACCAAGGGGAGCATGATTCTGGTGGAAGGCCAGCTCCAGGTGCGGGACTATACCGACCGGGACGGCAACCGCCGCTACGTCACCGAGGTTGTCACCGATAATATCAACTTCTGTGGCTCCCGGCGGGAGAGCCAGTCCTCCGGTGGCTACAACCAGCCTTCCGGCGGCTACGGCCAGTCCGGCTACAGCGGCGCTACCGCCGCCCCCAGCTCCTATGCGCCCCAGACGGCGGCCCCCGCAAACGAGTTTGCGGAGCTGAATGATGATGACGGCGAACTGCCGTTCTAACCGGATGTATCATCCGATACTCAAAGAAGGAGGTTCCTACTATGGCTTTTGAGCGTGGCCCTCGCGGCCGTAAGCGCAGAAAGGTCTGCGCATTCTGCGTGGACAAGGTCCAGCAGATTGATTATAAGGATACTGCCAAGCTGCATCGGTATATCTCCGAGCGTGGCAAGATCCTCCCCCGCCGCACCACCGGCACCTGCGCGATGCATCAGCGCCAGCTGACCGTGGCCATCAAGCGCGCCCGTCAGATCGCCCTGCTGCCTTACGTTGCAGAGTAAGCAATTTTTCACAGCTTTCAAAAAGCCGTGCAGCCCAGGCTGTGCGGCTTTTTTCTATGCAGCCCGCTCAAACACAGGATTTTTCCTGTGTATGATAGGATGTTTCGTGTTGGACTTGTGAATCGTTTTGGTCTATGATAGAGACAGGTAAAGTAGCAGGCACGCTGCACAGAATCATACGAAACGCCGGGGCAGCCTCTCAGGCCCCGGACATACGAAAGGAAGTACTTATTCATGGTATATCAGATTCCCGAACTGACCGAAGCTGAAAAGAAGCTCCCCGTGGCGAAATACTATTACAATTACCCCCTCCACAAGCCGAACCCCCTGTACAGCCAGCTGCTGGACCTGGGGGCCATGTCCCCTGAGGACGCGCTGCCCCTGGACCGGTGCTTCGACCTGCTCCGGCCGGAGGGCTATGACAAGGTGGAGTATGGCTACTGCATGATGCCCGACGGCAGCGGGTACATCGCCAACTACTCCGTCCTGTCCGACAGCGTCACCCCGGAGATGCGGATGTGGTATGTCAAGTGGCTGAACATCCACTCCAAGCACCTGCCGGAGGGCGTGGGCAACATCCGTTACAAGCTGTGGAACCAGGTGGACCATATCGACCACGGCCTGGTGGACGGCGACTTCAAGAAGGGCATCTACACCCTGGAGACGCTGGACATGGGCCGGGGCAGCGAGGCCATCCGCTCCATCCGGCACAACTTCGACGTGCGGGATTACGGCTTCCCGGAGGACAAGTATCAGGCCCTGATGGACGCCCATATCGGCATCACCTCCTGCTGGGAGTCCTTTGACTGCCCCGGCTCCCATCTGGTGCTGTCCGTGACCCGCCCCTGCCCTCTGGGCGGCGTGGAAACCCTGTCCCGGGAGTGGATCGGTTACAAGGCGGAGAACGGGAAGTTCGTCCGTGACCCGGAGACGCCGGACTTCATGCTCTGCGAGCAGTATCTGCGGGATGTGCAGATTCACAACACCGTGGAGCAGCAGCACCTCTCCACCTTCCTGCCGGAGCTGTACGCGGAGTACCACGACAAGCCCATGGACGCGGATTAAGGCCGCGGAACCGTCCGAGATAACATTGCCCCCGCCTGGCATACGCTAGGCGGGGGTTTCCGTGTTGCCCTTCCACGGAAATTAATTTTGATATTCGTTTCACATAGAAACCCTTCCATCGACTGTCACCGGTTCCCCTCCTCCGTCAAGCGGCATTTCCGCTTCGCTCCCTTCCCTTTCAGTGGAGGAAAAAAAGTTATTGTAATTCTATGGTCAATGGTTCCCCTGAAAGGCAATGTCATCAACTTAAAGGCGCAATCTATCCTGGGTTGAGGAGAATAGCGCAACCGCACAGCCAGATTTCAGCGACCAAAGGGCAACAAAATTGTCGCCCGTCCCGCCAACGGCAGGGACGTGGGCGGCAATCCCTCCCAGCCGCCATGGGCGGCAGTCTCACCAGCGAGAAGTTACATCGTCTCTAACGGGATAGACCACCTGATTGAGGGACAAGGCGAAGCC
>JAJQEV010000037.1 GCA_021201475.1 Clostridiales bacterium | reverse complement strand
ACTGGTGAGACTGCCGCCCATGGCGGCTGGGGACGATTGCCGTTCCGCCCTGCCGGAGGCGGGCGGAACGGCAATTTTGTTACCCAACGGTGGATAACACCTAACTGTGCGGCAAGGTACAACCTCTCATCAAAGGGCGTAGTTCCCCACAGTCTTTATCGAAACTCAATATGTTATCGAATCTCGATATATTATTTATGATATTCAGAGCCTTTGTTGATTTGAAAGGCCCGATAAATCTGCTCCAGCAGCATCACCCGGGCCAGGTGATGGGGGAAAGTCATGGGCGACATGGAGAGGCGCAGCGCCGCCTCCTGCTTCAGGGCCGCATCCAGCCCATAGCTGCCTCCGATCAGGAACGTCAGGGAGGAACAGCCGGACACCGCCAGCGCCGACAGCTTCTCCGCCAGGGCCTTGCTGCTCATCTCCCTGCCCTCGATGCACAGGGCAATGAGTGTGGTGTGCTTGGGCAGCCTGGCCCGGATGGCTGTGCCCTCCTTTTGCAGAGCGGCGTCAATTTGGGCCTGCGCGGGGCGCTCCGGCAGGCGCACCTCCGGCAACTCCACCAGCTCCAGCTTGCACAAGCCAGTGAGCCGCTTCCGATACTCCTCCACCGCGTCCCGGTAAAACCGCTCCTTCAGCTTACCCACGCACAAAACCGTGATGTTCAGCATACGGCACCTCCGGCGCTCACAGGTAATAGGGGCGGCTCAGTTCATCACAGGGGGCCACCTCCAGCGTCGGATGCACCCCGGACTGCTCCAGCACCTGAGAAACCACCTGATAGGCATGCTCCGGCGTGTTGTTCTCCCGGCTGAGGTGCCCCAGCACCAGGGTTTTCGCCCCGTGTTGGGCCAAATATGCACCAAATGCGCCCCCTGTCTCATTGCAGAGGTGACCGTTGTCCCCCAAAATGCGGTTTTGCAGCGGGTAGGCATAGGGGCCGCTTTTCAGCCACTCCTCGTCGTGATTGGCCTCTATCACGGCCAGCTCCACCCCGGCGGACACGGTGCGCACCTCGTCCGGCACCCAGCCCAGATCTGTCACCACCGCCAGGCTGTGTCCCCCGCCGGTGCAGCGATAGCCCACGCTGTCCGCCGCGTCGTGGGGGGTGGAGAAGGACTGCATCTCCAGCGCTCCCACCGTCACCGTCTCCCCGGCGGAAAAGGTATGTAGCAGTTCGCCCACGATGGGGTACTTCTCCGCCGCCCGGTTCCCGGTGCCTTTTGTAGCGTACACTGGCGTGGGATAGCGCTTTAAAAAGACCCTGAGCCCGGCAATATGGTCGCTGTGCTCATGGGTCAGAAAGATGGCGTCCAGCGCCTCTGGGGCCACTCCGGAAGCTTGCAGCCGGGTGGTGATTTTTTTGCAGGAAATGCCAGCGTCAATTAAGACTGTGGTATTGTCCTGCCGAATGAGGATGCAATTCCCGCCGGAGCCGCTGGCCAGCGTGCGAAGTAACAATAGTATCTCTCCCGTTCCGAATCCCGCCGCAGACGGGTCTGCGCCGCCTCTGAAAAGCGCAGATCGGAGCCGCTCCGACCTGCGCAGACAGAAACGCATATAATGTTTATATCCTAATTTGTGGGCATTTGGGCAAAATACGGCTGTTTTACGCCTTTTCCGCAGGAAAACGGCGCAGCGTCAGCCCACCTGACTATCCCGCAGACTGACGGGCTCCTTGGCGTCCACCAGTTCGATGTCCGCACCGATGCCCTTCAGCTTGCCCACCAGGTTCTCATAGCCCCGCTCGATATAGTGGATGCATTCGATGGTGGTGGTGCCGTGGGCAGCGAGGCCGGCAATCACCATAGCCGCGCCGGCCCGCAGGTCGCAGGCCCGCAGCGGTGCGCCGGTGAGATAGGGCACCCCTTCAATTACCGCCAGCTTGCCGCTGACCTGAATCCTGGCCCCCATCCGCTTGAACTCATCCACATAGCGGAACCGGTTATCCCAAATGCCCTCATCAATGGTGCTGGTGCCCTCTGCAGTGCAGAGGACGGCGCTCATCTGCGCCTGCATATCAGTGGGGAAGCCTGGGTAGGGCATGGTCTTGATATTGGTGCGGTGGAGCTTGCCGGTGCGCATGACCCGGACGCAGTCGCCCTCCTCCTCCACCTGAACGCCCATCTCCGCCAGCTTGGCAGTAATGCAGTCCAGATGCTTGGGGATGACGTTGCGAATCAGCACATTCCCACCGGCAGAGGCCACGGCCGCCATATAGGTGCCCGCCTCGATTTGGTCGGGGATGATGGAATAGGTGCCGCCGCGCAGCTTCTCCACGCCCCGGATTTTGATGACATCCGTGCCTGCGCCCATAATGTCCGCGCCCATGGAGTTCAGGAAGTTGGCCAGATCCACCACATGGGGCTCCTTGGCAGCGTTCTCGATCACCGTCAGGCCGTCTGCCAGCACGGCAGCCATCATCACGTTCATGGTGGCGCCCACGCTGACCTGGTCCATATACACGGTGGCGCCGGTGAGCTTCCCACCAGGGGCAGTGGCATAGACAAAGCCGCCCTGAACATTCACCTGTGCGCCTAACGCCCGGAAGCCCTTGATATGAAGGTCGATGGGGCGAACACCCAAATCGCATCCGCCTGGCATGGACACCTCCGCCTTACCGAACCGGCTCAGCAGGGAGCCGATAAAGTAATAGGAGGCGCGCATCCTGCGGGACAGAGAATCGGGTACGCGGAAATTATGAATGTGAGAGCAGCAAATCTCAACGGTATTGGAATTGACGGAGCGGACATCCGCGCCCAGCTCCTGCAGAATTTCCAGGACCAGCGTCACATCGCTGATTTGGGGGACATTTTCAATGCGGCAAACGCCGTTCACCAGGAGCGCGGCAGGCAAAATAGCAACGGCGGCATTCTTCGCACCGCTGATGGCGACCTCGCCAACAAGCGGCTTACCGCCGTGAATGACATATTGATACACGGTGACACCCTCTTTTTCCTATATAGCGTCGCAAGACGCGCGAAAGCAGGAGAAACACAGCATTCCAACGGAGACAATTCATCACACGCACCATAAAAACCCTTGGAATGAGATCCGTCACTGCTCATTGTAGTTAGCCATAGGCTTTAGACACATATAGTATAACACTATCCCCTGAGAAAAGCAAAGCAAAAATGACATTTCTACAGAATTTTTTTAGCCGGAAAACTCCTCCCGTTTTTTTGCCATGGGACAGGGCGCGGCGTGCATAAACTGGGCCTTGAGAGAGGATGTGGCAGCTTGCAAATCGTTGGATTGGGAAATCTGGTGCTTGGCATCATGGCCACGGCGGAAGAACTGACAGAGCGCGGTGTCTGCCCGGAGGAGCCGGACGGAGACGCGCTGTTGCGCTTTGTGTGGGAGGTATGCAGACAGGAAGGGCTTCGCGCCTCCCGGGTGGACGAGGTGGAGGTCAGGGTGGGGCAGGCGCTGCTCACCATCTTCTGCTTCCTTCTGCCGCCGGAACGGGAGTGCTTCCGGTTTGAGGGGCTGGGGGAGGCGCTGGACGCCCTTTCCGCAGCGGGTTCCCCCAAGCGGTGCGCGCTGCTGCGCCATGAGCGGAGCTATGTGGCCGTCACCGCGTCGGCCGGATGCGGGGCGCTGCTCTCCGAATTTGGCCAGCCCCTGGACAGCCGCGCCGCCGCCCGGGCCTACGCCCAGGGAGAGGTGCTGGCGGAGGGAAAGCAGTTGGCCCTTCTGCTGCGCCGCAGGAAGCGGTGAGGGCCAGGCGGCTGCACCGGCGGCAAGGTTAGTCTTACCCATCGTATCAATTTTATACGCGCTTCCCAAAAACTTGCAAACGCGCAAAAAAGCCCAGGAGGGCGCTGTGCGCCTCCTGGGCCAGTTTTATCAGTTGGAGGGTGGGCTTGCTGTCGGAGTTTGCCAGTTTTGGGGGCAGCGCGCCAAACGACCAAGGGCCGCCCCCGCTGGGAGGGCGGCCCGGAACGGCGTCAGCCGTTCAGCCATTTGGTGTAATCCACCTCCAGGAACTGGGCGCGCTGGAACTTATCCTTCAGATGGAAGGGCACGGTACAGTCGAAGATGGTCTTGCAGCTGATGCCCACATCGGTGATGGAGGGGTCGTACTCCGGGCTGGCGCTGGGGTCCAGGGGATGGCAGCGGACGCCGGGGATGGTAACGATGTCCCGGTCACCCTGGAAGCGGGTATTCATGGCCCAGAGAACGTCCCGGGTGTCGAAGATGTCCACATCCTCGTCCACCAGGATGACGTGCTTCAGCTCCGGGAAGGCGGAGAAGGCCAGCAGCGCGGCCTGGCGCTGCTTCCCCTCGTCGGTGTGGACGGTCTTGTGGCACTGGAGGATGGCCATATACTTGCCGCCGCCGGAGGGATGGGCGTAGACGTTGGTGACCTTGCCGGGCAGAGCCTTTTCAATCATGTTGTAAATGCTGGCCTCGGTGGGGATGCCCGCCAGGTTGACGTGCTCCTCAGAGGGGCCGATAACCGTCTGCATGATGGGGTTCTTCCGGGTGGTGACCGCCTTCACTTTGATGAGCCAGCACTCATTGGAGGCGTGGCCGTTGTAGCCGGGGAACTCCGGCATGGCGAAGCCGGTGTGGGAGTTCTGATCTTCCACCACCTTGACGCCGGGGACGATTTCGCCCTCGATGACGTATTCCGCGTTGGCGATGGCGTTCTCCTCAATGGAGACGCACTTGTGCATTACCACGGGGGTCTGACGGATGGCCCCGGCGATGGACAGCTCGTTATAGCCCAAGGGGGTCGTAGGCGGCTCGAAGCAGGAGCCGATTTCAATGGCGGGGTCTACGCCGATGGAGACGGAGATAGGCAGGGGCTGGTTCAGCTCGGTGGCTCGCTCCGCCATGGCGCCGATGTGGCGGCTGCCCGGCTGGAGGAAGATGGAGATTTCATCCTTAGCCTGGATGCACATCCGATGGATGGTGACGTCGGACAGGCCAGTGTCCGGATGGGTGGCGTAGCACATACCCATGGTGATATAGGGGCCTGCGTCCACCGGGGTGTTGGTGGGGGCGGGAATCAGCTTGAACAGGTCAAAGTCCGGGTCGGTGGCCAGGTGTACTACCTCCTGGCAGGGGGCCGGGTCCTCCGTGACTACGGGCTGGATGGGGTTCTTGGCGCACTCGCACAGCAGCTTGCCCAAATCCTCCTTTTTGCAGCCCAGCAGGTTGCCCACCCGTGCGCGGCTGGCCAGCAGGCCAATTACCACGCTGGCGTCCGGGTGCCCCTTCACGTTGTGGAAAATCATAGCTGGGCCGTCCACCTGGGTGGGGCGCATGACGGTGCCGCCAGCCCCCACATAGCGGTATACGCCGGACAGCTCCGCCTCCGGGTCGACCTCCACATTGGTTTCCACCAGCTGGCCGGGCTGCTCCCGCAGGACGGCCAGGGCGGTGCGCAGATCCAGAATGTCAGTTCTGTTGTTCATAGTCGATGCTTCCTCCTGTTTTTTATAATTTTGAAACCAGGCGTCTGTGCTGCGGCGCTTCCGGGTGTTTACCAGGCAAGAGTGTTTTCCTGAAACAGCAAACGGACGCCTGTCCGTCAACTATTATAACTGGATTTTTCGGAAAAGTCCAGGCAAAGCTGACTGAGTACAAGAAGCTACCGTTTCTATTTTTGATTATAGTTTATAAAAACTTGACAAT
>JAJQEV010000009.1 GCA_021201475.1 Clostridiales bacterium | reverse complement strand
GCCCCCACCAGGGCGGACGCGCCCCCGCCGCCGGGAACGGCGGCCCTGGTGGAGAGGGCCTCCAGAAAGGCCTCGCAGCTCTGCTTTGTCATTGCTTCCATGGGAATATCCTCCTTGTGTAATCGTAGCGGGTAGCGTCAATCCCTGTGATACCAGCGCAGCTCGGTGACGAAGCTGTCCAGCCCCACGTCCAGCTCCCCGGCGTACACCTGGGGTACCTTCTGGCAGTCGTAGGCCACGCCGACGGTGACGGCGCTGGGGCACAGGGGCAGGAATCGGTCATAGTAGCCGCCCCCCATCCCCACCCGCCGGCAGGACGGGTCAAAGGCGGCGCAGGGCACCAGAATCAGCTCCAGCGCCTCCGGCGGAATCCGCCGGGAGCGGGCCGGGATAGGGGCGCGAATGTGGTAAGCGCCCTCCTCCCAGCTGTCCGGACCCAGGGGCTGGAGGGCGTCCATCTGGCGGCCGGGAAGGCAGCGGGGATAGCACAGCGTCTTGCCCTCCTGCTGCGCCCTGGCCGCGAAGTCTGCCAGATTCACCTCACCCCGCACGGCGGTGTAGAGCAGGATGATCCGGGCGTTCCGGTAGGCGTCGCTCTCCAGCAGCGCGGCGCAGATGTGGCGGTTGCAGGCGGGGCGCAGCGCACCGGGCACCGCCTGCCGGGCGGCGACGCCTGCCCGGCGCTGGCGGGATTTCTGATAGGTCAGCTCCTGATCTTCCATAGTGGTTACCTCACAGCACCTGTATCTCATACCCCCTGGCCAGCAGCAGGACGGAGCCGCCCCAGCTCTGGAGGAGGTACAGGTGATAATCGTCCAGCTGCCCCAGCAGCCGGTTCAGCTCCGTCCGGTCGTTCAGACCGTCCTGGGGGTCGTCGGGGTCATAGTCATAGTCCCCGGGGAGGAGCCAGCCCTTTTTTCGCCGCTTGCAGTTGCGCCGGAGCAGCCTGCGCTTCTCTTTCTTACTGTACAGCTCATAGAAGCCGCCCAGGTCTGCCCCCATTCTGGCGTCCCACAGGTTCAGGGACACCTCCACTGCCGCCGCCTGACGGAACAGGAGCAGCACCCGCTCCCGCCGCTGCTCCGGCTCGTTCCACAGCTCCAGCAGGAAGGAGCAGCCGGAGGCCGTATATCTCGGCCAGAGGGTGAACTGCTGGGCATCCCCATCGAAAGTGGGGTAGAGCAGTTTTGCCGGTTGTTTCATGGCGCACCGCCTTTCTGTCTTTTCCTGGCGCTGGGGCTCTGTGCCCCTCTCGTTTCGCGCTGTAACGCTATTATAGCATATCTGAGGCCGGAACGGTAGGGGGGATTCCGTCCACGGTCAGATTTTGCAGAAAATCCGTCCTCGACTATTCCCTCCCCTTGTGGTAGAATGAAACCGGTAATTCACCATGAGGGGAGGTCATTTCATGGGCGGACAGACAACCGAACGGAGCCCCAAGCCCCTGTGCGTCGGCCTGCTGGCCCATGTGGACGCGGGGAAAACCACCCTGACCGAGGCCATGCTGTACGCCACCGGCCAGCTGAAAAAGCTGGGCCGGGTGGATCACGGCGACGCCTTTCTGGACACTGACGCCCAGGAGCGGGAGCGGGGCATCACCATCTTCTCCAAGCAGGCGATTTTGCCCCTGGAGGGGCTGGAGGTGACGCTGCTGGACACGCCGGGCCATGTGGACTTCTCCGCCGAGATGGAGCGCACCCTCCAGGTGCTGGACTACGCCATCCTGGTCATCAGCGGCACAGACGGGGTGCAGAGCCACACGGAGACCCTGTGGCGGCTGCTGAAGCAGCGGGGCATCCCCATCTTCCTGTTTGTGAACAAGATGGATCTGCCGGGTAGCGGCAGGACGGCGGTGCTGAGCGAGCTGAAACGGCGGCTGGACGGCGGCTGCTGCGACTTCTCTGTCCCTGCCCCGGAGGGGGAGGAGGACATCGCCGCAGCGGACGAGGCCCTTTTGGAGCAATATCTGGAATCGGGAGCGCTGACGAGGGAGGCCATCGCCCAGGCTGTCGCCCGGCGGACGGTGTTCCCCTGTTACTTCGGCTCGGCGCTGAAGTTGGAGGGGGTGACGGCGCTGCTGGACGGGCTAACCCGGTACACCCTGCCGCCCGCCTATCCCCCGGACTTCGGGGCGGTGGTGTACAAGCTCTCCCGGGACGGCCGGGGCAACCGGCTGACCTGGCTGAAAGTCACCGGCGGCAGCCTGCGGCCCAAACAGCTGCTGACCAACCGTGGCACCCTGGGCCGGAACGGACGCCCCGTGCCGGAGGGGGAGGCCTGGGCGGAGAAAATCGACCAAATCCGCCGCTATTCCGGTCAGAAATTCCGGCAGGCGGAGGAGGCCCCGGCGGGGACGGTCTGCGCCGTCACCGGCCTGACGAAAACCTTCATCGGCCAGGGGTTGGGCAGCGCAGCGGGGGGCCAGCCCTCCACCCTGACCCCGGTGCTGACCTATCGGGTGGCGCTGCCCCAGGGCTGCAACGTCCATGAGGCGCTCCAGAAACTCCGGGAGCTGGAGGAGGAAGACCCGCAGCTTCACATCGTCTGGCGGGAGCAGCTTCAGGAAATTCATATACAGCTGATGGGCGAGGTGCAGCTGGAGGTGTTGCGGCGGCTGATTGCCGACCGGTTCGGTCTGGCGGTGACATTTTCGGAGGGGAGCATCCTCTACCGGGAGACCATCACCGCCCCGGTGGAGGGGGTGGGCCACTTTGAACCCCTGCGGCACTATGCGGAGGTGCATCTCCTGCTGGAGCCGGGGGAGCGGGGCAGCGGCCTGACCTTCGACACATCTTGCAGCAGCGACGTGCTGGACAAAAACTGGCAGCGGCTGATTCTGACCCATCTGGAGGAGAAGGAGCATCTGGGGGTGCTGACCGGCTCCCCCATCACCGATATGAAGATCACCCTGCTCACCGGCCGGGCCCACGAGAAGCACACCGAGGGCGGCGACTTCCGCCAGGCCACCTATCGGGCCGTCCGCCAGGGGCTGATGCAGGCGGAGAGCCTGCTGCTGGAGCCCTGGTATGACCTCCGGCTGGAGGTGCCCCTGGAGCAGGTGGGCCGGGCCATGACCGACCTGGAGCAGCGCTTCGGCTCCTGCCAAATCGCGGAGACGGGACAGGAAACCGCTGTGCTTACCGGCAGCGCTCCGGTGTCCACCCTGCGGGGATACCAGACGGAGCTGGCCGCCTACACCGGAGGCCGGGGGCGGCTGGGCTGTACCGTGTCAGGGTATCAGCCCTGTCACAATGCGGAGGAGGTCATCGCGGCGGCAGGCTACCAGCCGGAGGCCGACCTTGCCAACACGCCGGACTCCGTGTTCTGCGCCCACGGCGCGGGCTTCGTGGTGAACTGGCGGCAGGTGGGGGAGTATATGCACCTGCCCCCCTGGCAGCCCCCGCAGCCGGAGCCGGAGGAGGAAGCCGCCCCCATGGAGGAGCGGGCCAGGCGGTTCCGGGCGGCCCAGGTGATGGACAGGGAACTGGAGGCCATCTTCGCCCAGACCTACGGCCCGGTGAAGCAGCGGCGGGCCTTTGAATCCCAGGCCCGCATCCGCACGGAGGAAAGCCGGAGCAAGCCGGTGAAGCTGAAGGAGCAGCCCCTCCAGACGGAGTATCTGCTGGTGGACGGCTACAACATCATCTTCGCCTGGGACGAGCTGAAAGTCCTGGCCAGGGAGGATTTGTCCGCCGCCAGGGACAGGCTGCTGGACATCCTCTGCAACTACCGGGGAATGCGTCGGTGCGAGGTCATCGTGGTCTTTGACGCCTACAAGGTGAAGGGGGGCGTCGGCTCAGTGGAGCGGTATCGGAATATCCATGTGGTCTACACGAAGGAGGCGGAGACGGCGGATATGTACATCGAAAAGGCCACCTTAGACCTGAGCAAGCATCATCGGGTGCGGGTGGCCACGTCGGACGGCCTGGAGCAGGTCATCATCCTGGGCCACGGCTCCCTCCGCATCTCCGCCCGTACCCTGTGGGACGAGGTGCAGGAGGTGGAGCGGGAGATCGCCCAGGCGCTGGGAGGTTGACGAACCATGACGTTTTTAGAGGAACTCAGGGCATATTCCCCCTGGAACGAGCAGGAGGCGCGGGATAAGGCGTCTATCCTGGCCTTCGCTGCCCGGAACCCGGACTGCCTGCTGCGGGAGAATCTGGCGGGCCACTTCACCGCCTCCGTGTGGGTGGTGAACCCTCAGCGGACGAAAACCCTGATGGTGTACCACAGCCTGTACCAGTCCTGGTCTTGGATCGGGGGCCACGCCGACGGGGAGGCGGACCTGACCGCCGTAGCCCTGCGGGAGCTGGCGGAGGAGACCGGCGTCACCGGCGGGCGGCTGGTGTCCCCCCGGCCCTGCTCCCTGGAGCAGCTTTTTGTGGCGGGCCACGAGAAGCGGGGGCAATACGTCCCCTGTCATTTGCACTTCAACCTCACCTGGCTGGTGGAGGCGGAGGAGGGGACGCCGCTGCGCCCCTGCCCCGGGGAGAACACCGGCGTCCGCTGGCTGACCCCGGCCCAGGTGCGGGGGATGGTCAGCGAGCCGTGGATGCTGTCGCGGGTCTATGAGAAGCTGATGGGGCGGTATCTCATTGGCACATGAGGGGCTTCGGAACGGAAAAAGGCGCACAGGCCGTATGGCCTGTGCGCCGTGTGATTTAGAAGAACCCTTCTGTCTGTGTATCATAAGGGCAATCCCCCTGCCGAAGCAGAGGGACTTGCAAGCCGTCTATTGATAAGTCCCCGAACGGCAGGGGGCAGTCACAAGCAGGCTTTCGCATTTTCATGGAACCTCTGAGCAAATGAAGCTGCGGCGTCTTGCGGTAAATTTCCGCCATAAATGCGTTGCAAAGTCTTGAAATCCGTCAGGATTCCTGCGCCTTTGCGCCTTTTTCTGACGCAAATTTCCTCGCAATCCGCTCTTGCTCATTTGCTCAGAGGTTCCATAAGTCGCCCGAAAGCAAGCGGCATAAACGGATTCCGGCAGAATCGCCGGAACCCGTTGTGATGGCGGAGACGGTGGGATTCGAACCCACGTACCCTTACGGGTAACCTGATTTCGAGTCAGGCTCGTTATGACCACTTCGATACATCTCCACGCTCATCGCCTTCCTATTATGCCACAGTTTTGGCCGGTTGGCAAGCATTTTCTTGCCACACGGCGCAAGCTGTGCTATCATGGTAGAAAAACGGAACGGGAGGGATGCCCTGTGGCGGGGCAGCTGCGTCAGGTGAATTTGGAACAGGGGCTGCCCACGGTGGAGCAGGCCCTTCGGCGGCTGGACAGTGAGCTCATCACCAGCAAGCGGCTGGGATACGCCGCAGTGAAGCTGATCCACGGCTACGGCTCCTCCGGAAGGGGCGGGAAGATTCGGGTGGCCGTCCGCCGGGAGCTGTCCGCCCGGCAGGAGCGGGGGCAAATCGCCGGTTTCGTCCCCGGGGAGAAATTCTCCATCTTCGAGGAGGAGACCCGCCAGGCCCTCCAGCGCTGCGACGCCCTCCGGCGGGACCAGGATTTGGAGCGGTACAACAACGGCGTTACCTTTGTCATCCTTTGAATCCGATTCGTTTCTAAGGAACCTCTGAACAAATGTACTTCGGCGTCTTGCGGTAAATTTGCGCCATTGGATAAGTGGAGCGAAAGATGCACAAATCACTTCGGTTCAAAGTGGCTTCGCCAGCATAGCTGG
>JAJQEV010000097.1 GCA_021201475.1 Clostridiales bacterium | reverse complement strand
CCTCCCTAAGAACCCTCCCCCTATCCCACTGTGGGCTTCGCCTTGTCCCTCAATCGGGTGGTCTATCCCGTTAAAGACGATGTAACTTCACACTGGTGAGACTGCCGCCTATGGCGGCTGGGGACGATTGCCGCCCTGTCCCTCCGCCGTCAAGCGGCATTTCCGCTGCGCTCCCTAGCCTTACGGCGGGATGGGCGTCAATTTTGTTATCCTTTGGTTGATGAAATCTGACTGTGCGGCAGCGATTTTCCCCTCAACCCAGGATAGATTGCATTTTAAGTTGATGACGTTGTTCCGAAAGGGTAAGGAGCGCAGCGGAAATGCCGCTTGACGGCAGGGTGACTAACGGCTAACAGCTAATAGCTAACAGCTGTTGATGCCATTTCCCTTACAGATACCGCCCCAACCGGGCGCGTACCGTCTCCTCCCCCAGCACATGGCTGACCTCCCAGATGTCGGGGGCGTTGGCGTGGCCGGTGAGGGCGATGCGGAGCATATTGGTGGTGTGGACGATGCTGCCCTTGTAGTCCTCCGGGTGCTTCTTGTAGTCCTTGGGCTTCACGGCGAAACCCAGCGCCCCGGTCAGCTCTTTCACCATGGCGAACCAGGCGGCGGAATCGGCGGCGTGGTCGTACCGCTCCAGGTATCCGGCGAAGAAGGCTCTCCGGGTGGCCTCGTCCACCTGGGAGGGCATCTCTTCCTCTACGGTGAAGGTCTCATCGTAGTAGAAGGACATGAAGTCGCAGGCCTGCTTCCAGCCGGTCAGGTCCTTCCGGGGCTTCGCGCCCCCCTTGCCCACGCTCAGGGCGGCCAGGGTCTTGTCCGGGTAGGTCTCCAGCAGGGCGGCAAACCGGGGCTGATACAGCCTGCACCAGGCCAGCCACTTGTCATAGACCTGCCCGGCGCTCATCCGGCAGATGACCTCCTTGGAGATGTTCTCCAACTTCTCCAAATCCACCAGGGCGCCGGAGCTGGCCATCTTCTCCAGAGTGAAGGGGAAGTCGTGATAGTCCGCCTGGGGGTTGGTGATGCGCCACTCCTCAAAGTTGGAGTTCAGCAGGGTCAGCAGGAACTCCCACACGGCGTCCTGGCAGATGCCCTCCTGCTGATAATAGCTCAGCGCCAGCTCCGGGTCCTTCCGCTTGGACAGCTTCCGCTTGGAGGCCCCGTCCATCTTCATCAGGGTAGCGGTGTGGCAGTAAATCGGCTCCGGCCAGCCCAGGGCCCGGAACAGTTCGATGTGCATGGGCAGGGAGGCAATCCACTCCTCCCCCCGGATGATATAGGTGGACTGCATCAAATGGTCGTCCACCACATGGGCGAAGTGATAGGTGGGGATGCCGTCGCTTTTCAGCAGCACGAAGTCCATGCTGTTCCGGGGCATTTCCAGCCTGCCCCGGATGGCGTCCTCCACCCGGATGCGCTCGTCGGTGGTCTCCCCCCGGTAGCGCAGCACCCAAGGCTTGCCCGCCTCCAGATTGGCCCGCACCGTCTCCAGGGGCAGGTCCCGGCAGACGGCGTATTTGCCGTAGTAGCCGGTGGTCTCTTTGGCGGCGGTCTGCTGCGCCCGCACCGCGTCCAGCTCCTCAGCGGTGCAGAAGCAGGGGTAGGCTTTGCCTTGCTCCACCAGCCATTTGGCAAAGACGTGGTAGATGTCCTTCCGCTGGCGCTGGCGGTAGGGGCCGTAAGCGCCGTTGTCGCCGTCCACCGTGGCCCCCTCGTCAAAGCGGACGCCGAAGTAGGCCATGGCGTCCAGCACCGTCTCCACCGCGCCGGGCACCTCCCGCTTCTGGTCGGTGTCCTCCACCCGCAGGTAGAACACGCCGCCGGACTGGTGGGCCAGCCGCTCCCCGATGATGGCGTTGTACAGGTTGCCCAGGTGAACGAACCCCGTGGGGCTGGGGCCAATGCGGGTGACGCAGGCCCCCTCCGGCAGCACGCGCCGGGGGAAGCGGGCCTCCACCTCCTCCCGCCGCTCCGTCACGTTGGGGAACAGCAGGTCGGCCAGGGCTTGATAGTCCATAAAATAACCTCCGATTGAACGGGCAAAGCCCATAATTTCTCAGTATTCATCCAAATAGTAGCACATGGGGAAAATCCTGTCAACTGAAAGGTGACGGGGGGAACCGCGGAGCGGTGGAGGGGTGAGCCAACGGGGCGTTCCTTAGATAAGAATATTGGAATGAGCAACGTTCTTTCCCTCCGGGGGCCCTATTTTCTTGCTCCGCCAAGAAATAGGGGAAAGAAGGCGGCTCAAGAGGGAGGCCTGTGGCCCCCCTCTTAAGAATCTCCCCGTATCAGGCAGCCGGCTAGCGCCTTGTCTCTCAATCAGGTGGTCTGTCAGGCAACAGACGATGTAACTTGATACGCACCAAAGCTGCCGCCTATGGCGGCTGGCAAGTTTTCCTGTCGTCATTCGGTCGTGGAAATCTGGCTGTCCGGCTGCGTTGTTCTCTTCAACCCAAGCAGATAGATTGTAGCTTTTAAGTTGATGACATTGCATTTCAGGGGAGGAAAAAAGTAGTGAAAACTACTACACGTCAATGGCTTCACCGCCACAGCGGCGAGGGATACAGCCCCGCCGCCGTCTTGTCCGCCAGGGCCTGCACCACGGCGGGGCGGTCAGCCTGATAGGTGACGCCATACCACTTGTCCCGGCTCTCCAGCATGGTTACGTCAGCCTTGCCCTCCTCCAGCAGGCGGGTCACAACAGACGGGAGGAAGTACTCCCCCTTCAGGGGGTTCTGCGCCAGGGTCTCGTCCAGAAAGGCGGGGAATCCGGCGGCGGTCTCGGTCAGGAAGCTGGGCTGGAAGCACCACAGGTTCATGGATACCAGTGTGTCCGGCGGCAGGGTCAGCCAGGAAGCTCCTCCGTCCAGCGTGGAGCGGATAGCCCCGTCCCACACCTCAATGCAGGTGTGCTCCGTCACGCTTTGCAGCATACCCGCCCCGTCGGTGACGCAGACGCCCCGGGCCACGCTGCCGTGCTCCGTTACCGTGTTGGCCAGATGGTAACCCACCATGGCGTAGTGATAGCGCCCCGGCTCGTCCGCCGTGGCGGACAGGAACTGATAGGACTCCCGGAAGGCTTCGGGGCCATAGTAATCGTCGGCGTTGATGACGGCGAAGGGGGCGTCCACCGCGTTTCGGGCGGCGTAAATGGCGTGGGCGGTGCCGAAGGGCTTCACCCGCCCCTCCGGCACGGCATAGCCCTCCGGCAAATCGTCCAGCCGCTGAAAGGCGTAGCGCACCTCCATATAGCGGGACACCCTGCGGCCCACCGTCTCCCGGAAGGCGTCCTCCATTTCGCGCTTAATGATAAAGACTACGATGTCAAAGCCGCCCCGATGGGCGTCGTAGATGGAGTAGTCAATGATAAACTCTCCCCCCGGCCCCACCGGGTCCATCTGCTTCAGGCCGCCGTAGCGGCTGCCCATGCCGGCGGCCAGCACCACCAGAATCGGTTTTTTCATGGGAATCTCTCCTTCTGTTTCCATTGCCATATCAGACGAAAGACGATATAATAGAATGTGAACTGACACCCTTACTATAGCACACCGGAGGGCGGCGCGCAAGCGTCCCGCGCCGGACAAAGGAGTACCGATTATGACAAAAACAGAGCGAATCTTTGAAGCCGACGTATCCTGCCGGGAGTTTACCGCCTCCGTCCTGTCCTGCACCCCCAGGAAGAAGGGAGGCTACGAGGTAGCGCTGGACAGAACCGCCTTCTTCCCGGAGGGCGGCGGACAGCCGGGGGACCGGGGTACTCTGGGGGGCGTGACCGTCACCGACACCCACGAGCGGGACGGGGTCATCCTCCACTACACTGACGGCCCCCTGGAGCCGGGAGCCGCCGTCACCGGCGCGCTGGACTGGACGTTCCGCTTTGACAATATGCAGAACCACTCCGGGGAGCATCTCCTCACCGGGGTGATTCACAAAAAGACGGGCTGCAACAACGTGGGCTTCCACATGGGCGCCGACACCATCACCGTGGACCTGGACGTGGAAATCACCCCAGAGGAGTTGGCAGAGTACGAGGTGGAGGCCAACCGGGTGGTGTGGCAGGACATCCCCTGCCGGGCCTGGTACCCGGAACCGGCAGAGCTGGCGGCGCTGGAGTACCGCTCCAAGAAGGCGCTGGAGGGGGCGGTGCGCCTGGTCTCCTTCCCCGGAGCGGATCTGTGCGCCTGCTGCGGCACCCATGTGACCTCCTCCGGCCAGGTGGGGCTCATCAAGCTCATCAGCGTCCAGAAGTTCCGGGGCGGCAGCCGCATTGAAATGCTGTCCGGCCGCCGGGCTCTGGCCTACATACACGCCATCGAGGGGCAGAACCACGCAATTTCCGTGGCCCTCTCCGCCAAGCCTATGGAGACCGCCCAGGCGGTGGAGCGGCTGAAGGAGGAGAACGCCCGCCTGACCTACCGCACCGTGGCGCTGGAAACGGAGGCCTTCGCCCGCATCGCGGCGGCCTGCGCCGGGGAGGGCAACGTAGTGCGCTTTGAGGACGGCCTGACCCCTGACGGCGTGCGGAAGCTGGCGGTGGCCGTTATGGATCAGTGTGAAGGGGTGGCCGCCGTGTTCTCCGGCGATGACGCCCAGGACTACAGGTACGCCCTGGGCCAGACCGGCGGCGACCTCCGTGCCCTGGTGAAGGAATTGAACAAGGCCCTCTCCGGCCGGGGCGGGGGGAAGCCCTTCTTCGCCCAGGGCAGCGTGGCCGCCCGGCGGGAGGAGATTGAAGCCTTCCTGGCCGCCCGGTTGGGGTGAGGGGCGGCGTCTTGCGCTCTGTTCAGAGGAGGGTCTGACAAGTGAAACCCCTTTCCTCTCTGACGCTCCTCTGAGGGGAAAGCTCAAAAAAAGCATCGGGGCGCACAGCGTGTGCGCCCCGATGAAATTGCCGCGCCCCGCAGGGGGAGCAGGGGGGACTCCGGGGCCCCTCCGCCCCCGTCAGCCGGGCAGCTTGATCACGATTTTATCCACCTCGCGGGCGCCGTCCAGCCCCAGGCCGGGCATGTGGCCGTCCTCCGGGAAGGCGATGTACACATAGCCGTCGGGAATGTGGATGGTGACGCCCTCGCCGGAGAGCTTCTCCACGTCCTTCCCCTCATCGTAGGGCTTCACCGTGGTCAGGGTGTCCAGGGGGGCCCACTTCATATCCTCCCCGCCGCCGGAGACGATGTACTGCACGTCGGCAAAGCGGCGGTGGGCCTCGAACAGCGCCCCCTCCTCCGGCTTGGTGGTGATGTGCTGCACCATGTAGCGGCCGGTGGGCAGAGGATAGTTGCCCACGGCGGGGTTTTCCAGGGTGTTGACCAGTTCCACGGCCTCCTTCAGGCCGGGCAGGCAGCCGTAGTAGCGGCTAATATCTTTCCAGGGACAGACGATCATAGGACATACGCTCCTTTAGCAATAGATTGGCAGGGATGGTTTCCCAGGGCAGCGGTCGGAAACAGGCTGCCCCCTCTGCTGTCATTATAAAGGGTTCGCCCTCTTTTGTCAATGATAAGCGGAAAAGAACTGGTGAAAAGTCCTGTTTTCCGATGGTATCCTCCAGCTCTCTGGTTGGTTCATATCGCAACTCAATAAATGATTATCGAATTATGTCGATATTAGGGGCTGCCATAGCGGTTCCGCACACTCCGTAGGGGCGGCGTAAACCCCTCCGCCGTCAAGCGGCATTTCCGCTTCGCTCCCTACCCTGAAAGGCAATGTCATCAATTTAAGGGGATTACGCTCCTTGGGCAAGGATACTATAAGGAAATAAAGCGTTTGCCCTCCCGGCGGGCCCCATTTCTTG
>JAJQEV010000053.1 GCA_021201475.1 Clostridiales bacterium | reverse complement strand
TGCCCTTTGGTCGTGGAAATCTGACTGTAAGGCTGCGTTACACCCCTCAACACAGAATGGATTGCATCTTTAAGTTGATGATATTGCCTTTCAGGGGCGGCAAGAAGTTGTCATATTCTCTACGTTTTTCAAACAAAATCGAAGCCCAGCGAAGCGGGTTCGATTTTGAGAGGAGGCGTTGCGGAGCGAACGAGCATTCGGCTTACAGACGGATGCGAGCGATTTGCAGCGTTAAGAAAATATGCCAGCGGCATATTTTTAGCTGCAAACTGAGCCAGCTATGCTGGCGAGGCTCACTGACCGAGAAGAATATTCTAAAGGTCAGAACATGGTGTCCGCTAACGCCGACGAGGGAGGGGGACCGGCGATAGCCGGTGGAGGGGTTTCTATGTGAAACGAATTTCAAAATTGACTTCCATGGTTTTTGTCTTACCAGCCCCGCTTTAAAATCTCCTCACAAATGCGCTGGCTGTTGTGTTTGTCCAGATAGGCGAAGCGCTCCTGGTGGAGCTTCGCATACCGCTCCGGCAGGGCGAACCCCGCCTGGGCGTACCGCTTTAACGCCTCCATCAGCTCCTCCGGGGTGAACACCCGCTCCCCGAACAACTCGGTGTCAAAGTCGATATAGGCTCCGGTCGTCTCGTTGTACTGCGCCACGTCGAACTGGTAGAACAGCACCGGCTTCTTCTGATAGTACACGTCCCAGCTGGCGCTGGAGTAGTCCGTCACCATCAGCTTGCACGCCATCAGCAGCCGGTTCAGCGGCTCCTCCCCGAAGGGGATCAGCCGCACCCGGCTGCTGTCGCTGATGGAGAAGCGGGCCATATACCCCTTGAACTTGGGGTGGATATAGAAGTCCAGATACAGGTCGTACTGGGTCAGGAGGGCAGCCAGCCGGGGGTCGTTCAGGAGGGCCATATAGTGCTTGTAATAGTCGCTCTCCACAAACACCTCGTCCGGGGCCTCGTCCAGCCAGTTCCGCCAGGTGGGCATCAGGAGGATGTGGTTTTCCGGGCTGCGGCTGTCCTCCAGCACGTCCCACCGGGCCAGGCCGGTGATAATCACGTCCTCCCGGGGATAGTCCAGGTACCGGACGATGATGTCCTGCTCCCGCCGGTTGGAGGCCACAAACAGGTCGGCCTCATAGGCTCCGCCCTTTTTGTAGAAGTCCACCCGTTTCATGGCGATGACGCCGTGCTGCAAAAACACCAGCTTCTTCCTCCGCCGGATATAGGGGAGGATGAGGCTCTCCTTGGTGCGCCAGGCGTAGGCGTGGGATTTCGAGTCGCTGGACACCAGCAGCGCCGCCGACAGCAGGTAGACCATGTGTTTCAGGCTCATAAACTGAATGACGTGCTTCCGGTAGGGCAGCAGCCGCTCCCGGTAGTCCGGCTGGGCCTTGTCAATGACGAAGTAAATCCGCCGGTGCATCCGGGCCTCCATGTCATGCTCCATGCAGTACCGGAAGAAGTAAAAGCCGTTGTCCTGGGCCATAGAGCCGAACTTCTCATAGCACAGCATGATGCGCCTGCGGCCCAGCACCGGCCGGGCCAGCAGGGCCAGGCCGAAGGCCAGCCACTCCTTCAACCGGAAGCGGAGGCCGCTGTAGGGGTTCCAGGGCTGGCAGGCCAGGGCGTGGGTGCGCTCCATCGTCCGGTATAGGGACACCCCCTGTCCGTCTGCCTGCCGGTAGGTGTTGGAAAACACCAGCCGCTCCGCCACCCGGCGGCCCAGGTCGATGGCCTTCCGCCCCCGGTAGAGCAGCTTTTCCAGGCCGGAGCGGGGCTTCTTCCCGCCCCCGTCCTCCTGCCAGCGGGCGCACAGCAGGTAGGCGGCCCCGTCCGCCCCGTCCAGGGTGACGCGCACATCCCAGTACAGGGCTTTCAGCTGGAGCTGGCTCAGGTCAATCTCCACCTCCAGGCAGGTGTCCTCCCCCTGGTGGAGGGTGTGCTGGGCGGGGAAGGCATAGCACAGCCTGTCCTTCTCCTGCCGAAACCGGTAGACCAGGGCCACGCCGCTCCACGTCCCCAACTCCTGGGCGGGGCAGCGCACCCGGAGGCGCAGATGCCGCCCCCGGAGGGCGCACCGCTCCATCTGGCACACCAGCTGCCGTTCATACCGCTGGAGGCGGTTCCCGATTTGCAGACAGCAGTCCTCGCCGGAGGGGCTGCAAATCAGCCCCTCCAGGGTCTGCCCGAACCGCTGGGCGACGCCCAGGGGCTCCTCATAGGCGAACCGGCGATCCTCCCACAGGGGGTCGGTCAGCTGGGGGGCAGAGGCGGAGGGAACCAGCCGCAGCGGGGCCTGGAAGCGCATGGCCCCGTCCTCCACCGTCAGGGTCAGCGCCCACTGGGTCAGGAGGGTGTTCTCTGCCTTCTCCGCTGCGGAGGAGAAGTCCGCCTCCATCTGGCTGCCCTCCTCCCCGCAGGCCAGCAGCCACACCGGGAAGGCCAGATGCCGCCCGGCGCTCTCCCCCTCCAGGGTCAGGGTCTCCGCCCCGCTGAGGAACAGCCCCTGGAGGCAGAACTGCCACAGCCAATGCTCCCCGCCCAGGGTGCGGACGGGCAGTGCTTTGGGGGTCAGCGGCTCTGGGGTTCGGTTGTGCTGCGTCATTGGTTGCCCGCCCTTTCTGTCCGTCACCAGCCCCGCTTCATGATTTCCTCACAGATGCGCTGGCTGTTGTTTCTGTCCACATACTCATACATACTGGGCTGCATGGCGGCGTACCGCTCCGGCAGCGCGAAGCCGCTTTTGGCGTACTCCTCCAGCTTTTCCAGCAGGGCCTCCGGGGTCAGCACCTGGTCGCCAAACAGCTCGGTATTCAGGTCGATATAGGAGCCGGTGGTCTCGTTGTACTGCTCCACGTCGAACTGGTAGAACAGCACCGGCTTCTTCTGATAGTACACGTCCCAGCACACGCTGGAGTAGTCCGTCACCAGCATCCGGCACTCCATCATCAGCTGGTTCAGCGGCGCGGAGCCGAAGGGTATCATCCGCACCCGGGGGTTGCCGCTGATGGAGAACTGGGCCATATACTCCCGGAATTTTGGGTGGATATAGAAGTCCAGATACAGGTCGTACTGCTCCAGCAGGGCCTCCAGCCGGGGGTCATTGATGAGGGCCATATAGTTCTTATAGTAGTCGCTGGCGACAAAAGCCTCGTCTGTGACCTCCTCCAGCCAGTTCCGCCAGGTGGGCATCAGGAGGATGTGCTTTTCCGGGATGGGCTTATCCTCCAGCACGTCCCACCGGGCCAGGCCGGTGATGACCACGTTCTCCGGCGGGTAGCCCTGGTACTGGCAGATGATGCCGTACTCCCTCTGGTTGGAGGTGATGAACAGGTCGGCGGAGTTGGAGCTCTGCCAGAAGAAGTTCACCTTTTTCAGGGCGATGACCCCGTGCTGGAGGAACACCAGCTTCTTCCCGTGGTTGATGCGGGGGAGGATGATGCTCTCCTTGGCCCGCCAGGCGTAGGCGTGGGCCTTGGAGTCGCTGGAGATCAGCAGCCGGGCCGCCAGGATATAGACCATGTGCTTCAGGCTCATAAACTGGATGACATGATCCTTGTAGGGCAGGAGCCGCTCCTGGTAGTCGGGCTGGGATTTGTCGATGATAAAGTAGATATTCCGGTGCATCTTCTCCTCCATGCCGTTTTCCATGCAGTGGCGGAAGAAGTAGAAGCCGTTGTCCTGGGCCATGCTGCCGTACTTCTCATAGCACAGGAAGATGTGCTGATGGGCCAGGCGGCGGCGGAACACCTTGCTCAGCACCAGGGCAAGCCGCTCCTTCACCCGGAACCGGAAGCCGCAGTAGGGGCTGTAGGCCTGGCAGACCAGGGCATAGCTCTTGTCCAGCGTCTTGTACAGGGAGACGCTCATGTCCTCTCCCTGGCGGTAGCTGCTGGAGTGGAACAGCCGCTCCACTTGGGCGCTGATGCGGTCAGTGACCCGGCGCACCTGCCCCTCCAGCCGGTACAGGAGGCTGCCCTCGGTCTTGCACCAGCGCTGCTCCTTCGCCAGCTGGGGATTGATGCGGGCGGTGTAGGCCACCCCGTCCCGGCCGTGGAAGACGGTGCGGATGTCCCAGTACAGGGGGACGAACTCCAGCTGGGACAGGTCAAAGTCCGCCGTCAGCTCGGTGTACTCTGCCCGCTTCCTGACGTGTTTGGCGGGGAAGAGGTACACCTGCCGGGCCTCCTCCTGCTTGTAGCGGTAGACCAGGGCGAAGGCGTCCCACGCCCCCGGCACCAGGTTGGGACACTGCACCCGCAGCTTTAAGCGGGTACCCCGCAGCTTGTGTACCTTCGCCCGGCAGACCAGCTGCCGTTCGTAGCGGCGCATTTGGTCTCCCAGGGAGAGGGAGCAGTCCCCGTTCTGGGGGCAGCAGACCAGGGCCTCCAGGGTCTGCCCCAGCATCTGGCAGGCGCCGAAGGGCGCGCCGTAGGTGAAGAAGCGGCTGCGCCACTTCTCCTCTGTGTTGATGCCGGTGCGCACCGTCCGGGCGGCGATGCGCAGGCCCACGTTGCCGAAGGCTTTGCCCCGGCGGATGGCCAGCCGCAGCCGCCATTGGGTGGGGAGGGTGTTGTCCACCAGGCCGGGCAGGGCGGAGAAGTCCGCCTCCAGCACCTTGTCCGGCCCCGCCCCGTCCACTACGGAGACGGGGAAGTACAGCGTGCCGTCCTTCTGCACCGCCTGCATGATGAGTTCGGTGTCCCCGTCCAGGGGCAGGTTGGCCACGGAGAAGCGCCACTTCCAATCGCTCCCCCCTCTGTCCCGGAGGAACAGGTTGCCCATGGGCAGGAGCAGTTCCCGCTCCAGCGCACCCTCCAGGGTGTCCGCCTCCGCCTGCTGGCACAGGTAGGGGGGCTGGTCACTGACGGACAGGGTCAAAAGACCCAGACCGGTGATTTGCAGGCCGCAGCACAGCGGCCCGGGGGTCAGGCTCAGGCTGTTGGACAGGTCGCCCATGCGCTGATGGCTGTCCTCATCCACGATGCACAGGGGGACGTGGTACACCCTTCCGTCCCCGCCGTCATACACGCCGGAGATGCGCCACGGCTCCCCGTCCGACGGCAGGGTGGGCAGCAGCACCTCCGCCCAGCACGGCTCCAGGATGCGGCCCATGAGCTGGGGGTTTTCCTGCCGCACGAACAGGGCGCGGCCCGCCTGTACGGGGTAGACGGTCTGCCCCGCCTCGCTGCCGGAGGCCCGGTGGATGGAGACGCCCCGCAGCCCCGGTGCGCCCTCCGGCGCGATGACGGACAGCAGGAACCGCCCGCCCCGCAGCTCCATCCAGTCGATACCATAGCGGAGCTGATCCCAATAGCGCAGGCTTTGGGGGCAGGCGTCCAGCACCAGATTCACCCGCCGCTGCGCCCCGCGGACGAAGTGGGGCAGCGCCACATAGTCCACCCCCTCCAGCGGGAAGGCGGCCACCGGCCCGCCCCAGACCGCCCGGTTATCCATCAGATAGGGGCAGCTGCTGCCCTTGTCTAACACGGGGCGGAATTGCCCGCCCCGCAGAGGGCAGATGACCAGCCCCTTCCCCCTGGTGTGGGCAAGGGACACCGTCAGCTGCATGGGCTCCTCCTGCCCGGCAAACAGGGCAGCGACACCGGTCAGGTCGGCGGTGAGCTGGTTCCCCTCCACCGAGGCGGGGGCGTACCAGTGGGCCGTCTCCCCCTGGTTGGACAGGCGGAGGTAGTATGCCCCGCCCTCCGGGAAGCTGCCGCCGGTGCAGCGGAGGGTCAGGCGGAGGGCCTCCCCCGGCGCGGGGGAGACAAGCTCCACCTGGAGCGCCCGCTCCGTGGCGACGATGGGCAGGGAAAGGGTTTGCAGGGTATCGTTTGGCTGAGCCATAGGATCTGTCCTCATTTCTTTGTGGGTTGTGCGTTGGGGTGGGGAGATGCGGGGTTCCCCCAGGCCCAGTAGGGGCGGCCCCTGGCCGCCCGGGGTACGCAGGTAGTTTCCGAGGGCGGCCAAGGGCCGCCCCTACAGGATGGCGGGAATATGACAGCATTCTGCTTC
>JAJQEV010000122.1 GCA_021201475.1 Clostridiales bacterium | reverse complement strand
TCTTACAAAATCTTGAAATCCGTCAGGATTACCCTCAAGGGGTATGCCCGCGCCTAACGGCGCTCCTGATCCTGCGCTTTTGCGCCTTTTTACGAAGCGCAGGCCGACAGGGAGGAGCGAAGCTCCGGAAGTGCCGCTTGACGGCGATGGCCAATTCCTCTTATGCGCGAATGCAGGGAGCAATGGCCGTAGGCCATGCGAGTCGCAGACGCAAATTTCCTTGCAATCCGCTCTCGTCCATTTATTCAGAGGTTCCCCAGGACACGGAAATCGGCACAGCATTTTGCAAGACAATCTGCTCTGTATTGCAAAAAGCCAAATGAGCAATTCGTCTATATTTACAAAAATAAGCGTAAAATAGGCAAAAATTGTGCTATAATGAACCTTGCAGCAAGAAAAAGAAAACCGTATAATAATCAACAAGCAAGGACGCTCATGGAAAATTGCACCATAGCGCCCTTGTTTTTTGTTACCCCAGTTCATTTTTAAGGAGGAACCACTATGAAAAAGAAGCTGCTCAGTCTCCTACTGGCGTTGAGCCTTGTTGTCAGCCTGGCCGCGTGCGGGTCGTCTGGCTCCACGTCTGGCAGCGCGTCCTCTGACGCCACCAGCGACACATCCGAAGGCGCATCTTCCGCCGCCGAGGAGGAATCCTCTGCCACCACCGAAGAAGAGAGCGCCGACTCCGTGGAGTTTGCCGGCACCATCACGCTGGGCATGATCGGCCCCATGACCGGCAGCCTGGCCGTCTATGGCACCCATGTCGCCAACGGCGTCAATCTGGCTATCGAACAAATCAACGCCGCCGGCGGCGTCACTGTGGGCGATGAGACCTATGAGCTGGCGGTGGAGTCCAAGGACGACCAGGGCGACTCCACAGAGTGTCTGAATGCCATGAACGCCCTGATTTCTGACGGTATCGAGTTGGTCATCGGCTCCGCCACCTCCGGCTGCACCTCCAGCATCACCTCTGTCGCCAACTCGGAGGGCGTTGTCCTGATCACTCCCTCCGGCACGGCGGATGCTCTGACCACGGAGATGGACTATGTGTTCCGTACCTGCTTTAAGGACTCCTTCCAGGGTGAGCTGGCGGCCCAGTACGCCTCAGATGAGGGTTACACCAAGGTAGGCATTGTTTACTGTTCCGCCGATACCTACTCTGCCGGTCTCCGGGACGCCTTTGCAGCCGCCGCCGAGGAGCTGGGTCTGGAAGTGGTGGCGGAGGAATCCGTAGCCACCATGACCGAGGTGGATTACACCAACCAGTTTACCAAGATGGTAGAGGCGGGGGCCGAGCTGGTCTTTATCCCCTTCTACTATGATGTCACCGGTCCCTATCTGGTGCCTCAGGCCCGCAGCGTGGGCTTTGACGGCATCCTGCTGGGCGCTGACGGCGTGGACAATACCGAGACCACCATCCCCGACGGCGCTGACCTGTCCGTCTATAACGACTTCCTGTTCGTCAACCACTACTCCACCGAGTTGGCCACCAGCGACATCTCCGCCAGCTTTGTCGAAAGCTATGAGGAAGCCTACGGCGAGACCCCCAACAACTTCGATGCCCTGGGCTACGACGCCGTCCTGGTGCTGAAGCAGGCCATCGAGTCCTGCGGAGCCTTTGACGCGGACAGCGTCCAGGCCGCCCTGGCAGATACCTCTGTGGTATATGAAGTCTCCACTGGCACCTTCTCCTTTGACGACACCGGCACGCCCATTAAGACCGGCGTGCTGATGGGCTATTCCTACACTGAGGGTGACGATGCCGTCACAAAGATCGCCGTCACTACCCTGAGCCTGGACTGATTGCCGATTCTCCGCATGAGAAGGGGGAGACGCTCCTGCGTCTCCCCCTTTGCAGGATAACAAGAGAGGAGCGTCCGATGACCACCTTTATCCAATTTCTGATTACAGGGCTCCGGCTGGGAAGCGTCTACGCCCTCATCGCCCTGGGCTACACCATGGTCTACGGCATTATCAAGCTCATCAACTTTGCCCACGGCGATTTTATCATGGTAGGCGGCTACACCCTGTTTTTTATGATTCCCATCGTCATGTATCTGGGGCTGCCCGGCTGGCTGGCGGTGATACCCGCCATTTTGGTCTGTGCCTGCGTCGGTATGCTGGTGGAGCTGTTGGCTTATCGCCCCGTTCGGAAAAAGGGAAATAACCTGACCGCGCTGATCACCGCCATCGCCATGAGCTTTGTGCTGGAGAATCTGGCACAGGCCATTCCGGCCATCGGCCCGGACCCCAAGGTTCCCTATACGCTGTTTACCAGCACCGTTTCCATTGCAGGCGTGTCCATCAGCAGCGCCACCATTATCACGGTGGCAGTCTCCGCCGTCATCATGGTGGCGCTGTACTTCTTCACCCAGAAGTCCCGCATCGGTTGCGCCATGCGCTGCGTGTCGGAGGACAAGGAAGCCGCCACCCTGATGGGGGTCAACGTGAACCAGACCATCATTGTCACCTTCGGCATCGGCGCGGGGCTGGCGGCGGTGGCGGCGCTGATGTACATTGCCCAGTATCCCAAGGTTTACACCACCATGGGGGCCACTCTGGGCATCTATGCCTTTGTGGCCGCTGTTCTGGGGGGCATCGGGTCCCTGCCCGGCGCCATGCTGGGCGGCCTGGTGATCGGCATCGTCCAGTCCGGGGCCAACACCTATATCAGCTCGTCCATGTCGGACACCTTTGTCTATCTCATCCTGATTGCCGTGCTGATGATTCGTCCGGCGGGTATTTTGGGAAAGAATGTGGGGGAGAAGGTATGAAAAAGAGCGAAACGAGAACCCGCTACCTGGTCAACGCCATTGCCGTTGTGCTTCTTTTTGCCGCCTCCCTGATGATGAGCGCCGCCAGCGGCGACACCCTGAAGCTGAAGGTTGTCCCCTCCATCTGGCAGTGCTGCTACCTGATTATTATGGCGGCCTCCCTGAACCTGGTGCTGGGCTTTCTGGGGCAACTTTCCCTGGGTCATTGCGGCTTCATGGCTGTGGGTGCTTACACGGCGGCTCTGATTTCCCTGGCGTTCCAGCGCGCAGGCTTCTATGAGGAAAAGTCCGGTCCGGTCTTTCTGCTGGTGCTGCTGCTCAGCACCCTGGCCGCCGGCGTTCTGGCGGCGCTGATGGGCCTGTTGGTGGGCATTCCGGCCCTGCGGCTAAAGGGCGACTATTTGGCCATTATCACGCTGGGCTTCGGCATGATTATCGTCAACGTCATCAACAATCTGCCCTTCTGCGGTCAGCAGGGGCTGGGGCAGGGATCTGCCTCCTCTGCGCTGTATGACACGGGCCTGGGATTCTCCAATGATGAGAAGGTGCGGTACCTGTGGGTGGCGGTTTTGACGGTAATTTTGTGCATGACTGCTATGCTCCTCTTTGTCCGCTCCAAGTACGGGCGAGCCATCCGCGCCATTCGGGACAACGAGATTGCCGCCTCTACCTCCGGCATCAATGTCAGCTATTACAAGGTGCTGACCTTCACGATTTCCGCCTTCTTTGCAGGAATCACCGGCGCGCTCTACGCCTGCTGCAACGCGGCGCTGGCCACCACCTCCTTCGCTTTCACGAACGGCTCCATTTTGAACTCCGTGTTCATCGTGGTCATGGTGGTGGTGGGCGGCATGGGCTCCATGACCGGATCTGCCATCGCTGCCGTTGTGCTGTTCCTGCTGAACTATACCATCAAAAACGGCGCCTGGGTGTCGGCGCTGCCCTCTATTCTGCAAAACGTCTTTACCTACCCCATGCTGGTGTACTCCATTGCGCTGATTATCGTCATTCTGTTCCGGCCGAGGGGCATTATGGGCAGCCGGGAGTTCGCTTTGTGCGACATTCCCAAATGGCCCGGCATGGCAAAAGCCTATTTCACCTCCCGTTTCGGGAAAAAGGAGGCGAGCCGCCATGAGTGAATCAAAAACCCCCGTGCTGGAGACCCGCCGCCTGGGCGTCTCCTTCGGCGGGCTTCACGCGGTGGAGGACTTCAACCTCTCCATCTACCCTGGCGAGTTGGTGGGGCTGATAGGCCCCAACGGCGCAGGGAAAACCACCGTGTTCAACCTGCTCACCGGGGTTTATGCCCCCACCGAAGGCACCGTCCTGCTGGACGGGGTTCCGCTGAACGGGAAGAGGGTACATCAGTTCGTGGCGGCGGGCATCGCCCGGACCTTCCAGAACATCCGCCTGTTCAACGACATGACAGTCATCGAGAACGTTAAGGTGGCCTTCACCAAGGACATCCACTACGGTCTGCTGGACGCTCTGTTCCGCACCCGGAAGTATTGGAAAACCGAGGCGGAGGTGACGGACAAGGCCATGGAACTGCTGTCCATCTGCCACCTGGAGGACAAGGCGAATGTGCTGGCCTCCAGCCTGCCATACGGCCAGCAGCGGAAGCTGGAAATTGCCCGCGCCCTGGGCACCAATATGAAGGTGCTGCTGCTGGATGAGCCTGCCGCAGGCATGAACCCCACTGAGACGGCGGAACTGCTGGAGTGCATCAACACCATCCGGAACCGGTTTGGGATTGCCATTTTGCTGATTGAGCACGATATGTCCCTGGTGATGAACATCTGCCAGCGCATCCAGGTCATTGACTACGGGCAGACTATCGCCTCCGGCCTGCCGGAGGAAATCGCCAACGACCCCAAGGTCATTGCCGCCTATTTGGGTGAGTAGGGAGGGTGCATTATGCTGGAATTAAAGGATTTGAACGTACATTACGGCGCGATTCATGCGCTGAAAGGCATTTCCCTGACGGTTCAGGACGGGGAGCTGGTCTCTCTGATTGGGGCAAATGGTGCGGGCAAAACCACCACCCTCCATACCGTTTCCGGTCTGCTGACCGCCACTGGCGGCGAGGTGTTGCTGGACGGGCAGAATTTGCAGAAGGTACCCCCTCATACCATCATTCGGATGGGGCTGGCCCATGTGCCGGAAGGTCGGCACGTCTTTGCCAGCATGACGGTGGAGGAAAACCTCCGTATGGGGGCCTACATTGTCAGAGACCAAAAGAAAATCGCCGCCAGCCTGGAGCAGGTTTATCACCATTTTCCGCGGCTAAAGGAGCGCCGTCGGCAGCTTGCCGGAACGCTCTCCGGCGGTGAACAGCAGATGCTGGCCACCGGGCGGGCGCTGATGACGAACCCCAAAATCGTGCTGATGGATGAACCGTCCATGGGGCTTTCCCCCATTCTGGTGAAGGAGATTTTCTCCATCATACAGACGCTCCACGAGAGCGGCATTACCATCCTGCTGGTAGAGCAGAACGCGAAAATGGCCCTGGCGGTCAGCGACCGGGCCTATGTGCTGGAGACCGGTACCATCGCCATGGAAGGCCCGGCCAGCGCCCTGGCCGCTGACGACCGGGTGCGCAAGGCATACCTGGGTGCGTGAGAGGAGGCTGTCCTATGGAAAAATGTGTTATTACCATCGCCCGTGAAACCGGAAGCGGCGGACACAACATCACCAGAAAGCTGTCTGCCGCCCTGGGCATTCCCTACTATGACCGGGAGCTGCTGCGGCTGGCCTCCGATGTCAGCGGCATACATGAGGGGTTGTTTGGCATGGCTGACGAACGCATCGGCGTCAGGGAGATGCTGTTCGCTGCACAGCGGGTCTACACAGGGGAAATCCTCCCGCCGGACAGCGACGACTTCGTCTCCACTCAAAATCTGTTCAACTTTCAGGCGAAGATTATCCGCGACCTGGCGGCGCAGGAGAGCTGTATTATCCTGGGTCGCTGCTCCAACTATTTGCTGACGGATCAGCCCAACGTGCTGAGAGTGTTCATTCACGCCCCTATGGAGGCCCGCATCGAGCGCATCTCCTCTTTCTCCTTGGCGTGGAGCCGCAAGGAAGTGATTCGGCACATCAAGGAGGAGGACAAGCGTCGGGCGGGCTACTACCACTATTATACCGGTCTGGAGTGGCGGGACGCCGGAGGCTACGACCTGTCCCTGGACTCCGCGCAGCTGGGCGAGGACGGCTGCGTGGCGCTGATTCAGCGGGCGCTTCCTTTGTTTTTGGGCTGAACTGAGTGGTTCAGGCGGAGAAGCGCGGACAAAGATGCTGACAGTGACGTTTCACATAGTTCACCTTCTATGGTCAGGCGTTCTATTACGGCGCAGCCGGTTCGAAAAGGACTGACTGCGCCATGAACTTTTCATAGGGCCTGCTTCTACCATACACCATTTCCGCGAAGCTGCCTGAAATATAGCTGACGGGAAAATCCTCAGGCAATCCGGTCCTTTTCCTGTCAGGCCGATCGATGAACTGTGTATAGACGAATCCGTTGAGGCTGACTTTGAAGCGGCGTATGCACTATACTTCAAACCGCAGACCGGTTGTGAGCCTGTGTATCCGGTTTCCGAGTCGGCTGTGGAGCGCTGCAAAACGCCCGCAAAAGAAGGGAGTCTTTCGCAGGCGTTTCCGAATGCTATGCCATCCTGTGTTCAATGCTGCCGGCTTTTTGCCCAGCGTCTCAGTCAGTGCCTGTCTGCAAGCTCTTTCAGCGTGAATATCCTGCCGCAGCTTTGGCACCGAAAAATGTAACTGTAATGGTTGACCTGTGCATTCTGGACAAAAAACGGATCTGACAATGAATTGATATCCTTGCCTTCCACTCTTTCGCAGGTCTTTTCCCTTATAAGCTGCCCTGAACAGTCCGGGCAGCGCTTCGGATGGAACAGCAGCGCTTTCAGTTCAGAAACCGTAAAATCATATTTGAAGCCATCGGCCTTTTTCCTGCCCTGCATAGTGTAAATTCCTTCCTTTTTTGAGGTCCCTGCGTTCAGCCTGTCAGCACGGTTGCGCAAATGAATCGTCTATTGTGTGGAAACGCTGCGTTATCCAGCTCTGTCCGATGCGCAGATGAACGGCAGTTTCATCGCCGCCTTTAACCTCTGTGCCCGGCAGAGTTAAGGTGTAATCAAGGCGGCACCGGACAAGGCCGTTGCCGCCTGATAGAATTTTGCTCTGTTTTGTACGCTGATATGGGGTTACACAGACTTTGGGACAGACCCAATATTCGCATCCCCTTCGCAACCCAGACGTGCCAAAGCGTCCGTGGCAGGTTTGGCAATACGATCACCACGTTGAGCGGAGAGCTTATACCAACGGATGGCTTCATTCAAATCCGCCTCCACACCGATGCCGTTTTCGTACAGGACGCCCATGTGGTATTGGCTTGTGATGTCACCCCGGTTAGCGGCTTCCAGGAACCACTTTTTGGCCTCCTCCGGAAGATTCTTTTCCATGTAGTACAGACCGACAAAACGGCCCGCCTTCATGCATCCACCTGCAACGGCTTGTTGAAGCAGGACAAGCGCCTTCTCAACGTCCACCGCTACACCATAGCCGTTCAGGTATTGGATTCCCAGGATTTCCTGACTGCGGACGCTGCCGTTATCGATTGCCTTCTGGCCCCAGTAAATGGATTTTTCATAGCTTTTTTCGCCTAAATTTCCATAGCAATAGCTGTCGCAGAGCGCTTCCATCGCGTCTACATCACCTGCGGAGGCTTTTTCCAGCAGATACGCAGTGGCTTCCGCACCCTGGCCGGATTCTTTCATTTGATGAGCATATTTTATGTAAGAGTTCATGGTTGGATTCCTTTCTGCAATAATAGAGTTTGATGGTATCAGGCATTCCAAAACCGCTTCTTCCAGACGGTGTGTGTCTACATCACGCGGATGAAATACTTTAAAATACAGTTTAACATAAAGGTAATTGATATACAATTCAAAAACGGCTATATTGATTACAAAATGGAATCAGTTTGAAGAGCCGCGAAATTATGGATTATCCTATCTGAATGACTTTATTGTAATTTTGCAGTCCAAAAATTCGAAACCACAGGCAGCGGTGTTTATTCGACACGGTATACAAAAGATACATTCGCTGCGCTTCTGCCGATGACCCATCCGTTGGCAAAGGAAGTATCCCTCGTACCGAGCCAACTTCTTGGCAAAACTATCATCCAACGGGGAGAAATGGAATTGCTCAAGCTGCTGGATATTAACAGCATCGATGCCTCGATCCATGTCAGTTGGGGAAAATGGTAAGAGAACTGGTCGGGAAGGGGATAGGGGGGCGGTATTCTGACGAAGTATGGCGCGCGCTACTTTGCTGCTCCGACAACGGTATCCGTACCGTTTGACCCATCTCCGGAGTTGTATTTTCACCTGTAGTGCCTGAAAAAAATCCCGCATTGGACGCAGTGATCGACTTCATGAAATCGTGCCAGGCGGAAAGCGGATACACATGAACAACAATGCCTCCGAGCGTATCGGAGGCATTGCGTATTTGTGCGGATATTGTTACCAGCAAAAAGCCCCCTGCCTGCGCATCACAAACTGGAGAGGCACCCCGTGTGCGACCGAGTGTGTACAGGGCGCATAGGATCCTCCCGCCCGGATCGATCTCAGCACCGGCCTCAATTCCCACAAAATATCCTAAAATACGAATCATTCAATTTATTTATGCAGATTCCGAATTAAAAAAAACGACTATTATATAAAACGATTTGCTTTATTCAATCTGTTTTGATAAAATTTGTTCAGAGTTGAATACGGAAAACTGTAACTTCTGTGAGAAACAGAGGAGGGAAAGTTTCGGGTGCTGTTTAGACAGACGGAATTTTTCAGGAAACCAGGCAAAGAACGTAAGAAACAGTCACCACACACCAAATTTTTTATGAAAGGAAAATGCAAAAAATGAAAGCAAGAAAGTACTTAGCGTTACTGCTGGCAATGGCGATGTGCCTGAGTTTGCTGGCAGGCTGCGGCAGCAGCTCCAGCTCCAGCACGGGAGACAGTTCGGAAGGAAGCGCATCCTCCTCAAGCGATGCCGCCACTTCAGACGCCTCGTCCGAGTCAAGCAGTGAATCGGAAAGCACCTCCACCGGAACCGCACGTACCACAGAGGATGGCCGCAGCAAGGTGATCGTCGGCACGACGAACAATGCCGGCTCCTTTGACCCGATGCTGTCAGATCAGCAATGCAACCGTAAGGATGAGGTCTTTTTGGTTTATGAGACGATGGTTTATATGGACAGCGAGGGCGAGTATCATATGAACCTGGCGGAAAGCTACGAACAGACCAGTGACAACAGTTATACTGTTTATATGCACGACAACATTTATGACAGCGCAGGCAACCACATCACAGCGGATGATGTAATCTTCTGTTTTGAAGGGGTTAAAGCTGCTGGTGGAAGTGCTTGTACTGACGTAGCCACCTGTGAGAAAGTGGACGATTACACAGTGGTTTACACGATGGAAAGTGAAGATCCCGTTCAGGGGTCTATCGAAACGTGTCTGACGGAGCTTTACATTGTTTCCCAGGCGGCATATGAAGCCTCTGAAGATCAGATGGCAGCTTCCCCTGTGGGCACCGGCGCCTATGTCTTGACCGACTTCCAGAGCGGTGTTAGCTTAACTTTTGAGGTCAATGAGAATTACTGGAACAAGGATGGCGAGCGTTGCTACATTTCCCAGGCCAATGTTGATGTTATCGAATTCCAGATTATCGGCGACCAAAGTCAGGTAGCTGTTGCCTTGCAGGCCGGAACGATTGACATTTCCGATTGCGTAGCATCTTCCGATGCCGTCTATTTTGAGGAAGGCGGTGACTATGCTGACAGCTTCAACCTTATGCTCTTCCCCAAGACTATGGCTATGTGGCTGATGTTCAACTGCAGTGAGTCTTCAGCCTTGAATAACATCAATTTGCGCAAAGCCATTGCTTATGCCTTCAGCACCAGCGATATCATCAGTGCTGCTGAGAATGGCTATGCAGTAGAAATCAGTTCCATATTTTCTACCTATTCCAGCTATTATAACAGCGATTGGGATGAGGCAGATTATTATGAATATGATGCTGAGGTAGCACAGGAGTACCTTGACGCCTTCACCGAGGAAACTGGCATTGCCGTTTCTGACTTGAATCTGAGCATTCTAGCTAACTCAAACAATAGCGACACCTGCGAACTGCTGGGTGCTTATCTGACCGTGCTGGGGATTCCCTACACTCTGAATATGGTGGATCAAACCGTGGTTAACACAACGCTGCCAGACGAAACCGGATGGGATCTCTTTATTAATGAGCGTACCAGCACTGGTTATAATCTGAAGGTCCTCTATGAGTACATTAGTGATGAGGCCCAGAGCTATGGCAATATTCAGTTTATCACCGATGAAACGCTGCAGGAAATTGCTTATGATGCCGTCCATGTCAGCACCGCTAGTCAGGAAACAATAAATGCGCTTCATGACTATATCACTGAACAGTGCTACATCGTTGGCATGTATCAGAGAGATAAGGTCATTGTCAGTGCCGATTGGATTACTGAGGTTGTGATGTCGAGCGGCAACATTGTTCCGAACGCCTGTACCTATGCTTCCTGACCGTTAAGAAAGACGTAGCTCTGCGTTGATTGTGGTGGGAACCACACCTGAATCTGTGTGTATATCGCGGAGGGCATCAATTTCAAACCATGTTTGAGCTTGATGCCCTCTATTTATTTTACTAGAAAGGAATGATGTTATGATCCGATATGTCATCAAACGCATCCTGCTCATGATTCCTGTGTTGCTAGGCGTTGCAATCTTAATTTTTACCATTATGTACTTTGTCCCAGGAGATCCGGCAGAGGTCATTCTGGGCAGCATGGCTTCGGAAGCAGAGCTGAATGCTATGCGGGAGAGCCTGGGGCTGAATGATCCATATATTGTTCGGCTGGGAAGGTTCCTGTACCAGACATTTATTCAGTTCGATTTCGGTACCTCCTATATTTTTAATACCTCAGTCGCCAGTGAACTAGCAGTCCGATTCCCTAGAACACTATTCTTTGCCGTATGCTGCATGGTAATCCGTGTTGCAGTCGGCACACCGCTGGGGATTACCGCCGCTGTTCACCACAACGGTTTGGCTGACCGAATTTGCATGATGGTTTCTCTGATCGGTATTTCTTTGCCGGAATTCTGGGTTGCCCTGATGCTGGTTATTATCTTCGCATTGAATCTTGGTATTTTACCTGTCTATGGCATTGAACATTGGTATGGCTGGATTCTGCCGGTTGTTGCCGGTTCACTGGGTGGCATCGCCGGGCAGGCTCGGCAGACCCGTTCCCAGATGCTGGAGGTCATCCGTGCCGATTATGTCACTACAGCGCGCGCAAAAGGATTGTCTGAACGAGCCATCCTGTACAAAACGGCGCTTCCTAACGGCGTGATTCCGTTGATTAATATGGTAGGCAGTGGTTTGGCACAAAGTTTGGGAGGTGCGCTGATTATTGAAAATGTGTTTACAATCCCCGGCATGGGCGTCTATCTGACTACAGGTGTTAACAATCGAGATTACCCTGTAGTGCAGTCCACAGTGCTCTTTCTTGCGTTTTTGTTCAGTATTATCATGTTGCTGGTAGACCTGGCATTCGCTTTTGTGGATCCGCGCATTAAAGCCCAGTATGAGCGTTCCAGCAAAAAAATGAAGAAGTCCAAGAAGGCGAAAGCCGGACAGGAGGCGTAAACATGGATGTAATGACAAACCAGGTGAAGTTCCATTATAAGACACCCCCGAGACCTGCTTCTGAAATAGCTAATGATGAAGCGCTGGGCATTGAAAAAGTAAAAAAACAAAGTCAGTTTGGCGAGGTGATGAAGCGCCTGGTTAAAAACAGATCAGCAGTCATTGGCCTTGCGATTATTCTGCTCTTTGTTATTGTTGCCATTTTTGCTCCGCTGATCGCTCCCTATAATTATGAAGCGATAGATATATCCAATACATACGCCAGCCCGTCTCTGGCGCACTTGTGTGGCACGGACGAGTTTGGCCGGGATATCTTTAGCCGTTTGGTGTACGGCGCCCGGTATTCACTGGCCTTGGGGTTGTGTGCCGAGGCGTTTAGCGTGGTGTTCGGTATTGTTGTCGGTAGCATTGCCGGTTATTTTGGCGGTTGGGTTGATACTGTCATCATGCGTCTGCTGGATATCATCCAGGCAATTCCGGGCATTCTGCTGTCCATCGTCATCTCCACTGCCTTGGGCGGAGGCTTTTTCAACACTGTGTTGGCTATGGGTGTAGGCGGTATTGCCCGTGGCGTTCGTGTTATCCGAGCGCAGTTCCTTCAGGTTCGCGAGCAGGAGTTTGTAGAGGCAGCGAAAGCCATCGATTGCAGCACGCCGAAGATTATCTTTACCCACATCTTACCTAATGCGGTCTCTCCTCTGATCGTATCCACAACCATGGGCATCGGCGGTACTATCATGGGCGCTGCCGGCCTGAGCTACTTGGGCCTGGGCATCCAGCCGCCTACGCCTGAATGGGGCGCAATGCTGACTGCCGCGAAGGATTCCATGCGTACGCATCCGCTGCAAATGCTGTGGCCGGGCCTGTGCATTGCCATCTTTGTATTGGCTATGAACATGTTTGGCGATGCTCTGCGGGATGCCATGGATCCGAAACTAAAGAATTGAGGTGAACGCGAACATGAGCAACGAGAAAGATATTCTGCTGTCCGTCAAGGATTTGGTTGTGGAATACACCTCTGATGGGGAGATTGTCCATGCGGTCAATGGGGTTTCCTTTCAGTTGGAGCGAGGCAAGACACTGGGCCTTGTGGGCGAAACCGGTGCCGGCAAGACTACCATCGTAAAGTCTATTATGCAGATCCTCCCTGATCCTCCCGCAAAGGTAAGGAATGGAGAGATTATTTATGAGGGCAGCAATGTCCTTGAAATGAGTCAGGAGGAACTGCAGAAACTCCGGGGCGGGAAAGTGGCCATGGTATTTCAGGATCCTATGTCCGCGTTAAACCCGGTATCTCGTATAGGGAACCAAATTGTTGAGGCCATTCTGGCCCACAGCAATGTTTCCAAGCACGAGGCAGAGGAAGAAGCAATGAAAATGCTGGAGATGGTGGGCATTCCACGGGAGCGTTTTCGCGAATATCCCCACCAGTTTTCCGGAGGTATGAAGCAGAGGGTGGTAATTGCCATCGCTTTGGCCTGCAATCCGGATCTGCTGTTGGCAGACGAGCCGACGACTGCACTGGACGTGACGATTCAGGCTCAGGTATTGGATTTGATTAAAAACCTGAACAGAGAAAAGAATATGTCCATGATTATGGTAACCCATGACTTGGGTATCGTGGCGGAAACCTGTGACCATGTGGCCGTTGTCTATGCCGGTGAGATTATCGAATACGGCACCCTGGAAGAGATTTTTGCAAACCCCGCTCATCCCTACACGCTGGGCTTGTTTGGGGCTTTGCCCAATATGACGGGCCGGGTGAAGCGGCTGACCCCCATCGTGGGTATGCCGCCTGACCCCACAAAACTCCCGACAGGGTGTCACTTCCACCCCAGGTGCCCCTACGCAACAGAGGAATGCGCCTGCGGTGAGATCCCAATCGTATCCCTGGGCGGAACGCACCAGTGCAAGTGTTGCAACATTGTTCTGGATACAGAAAGCGAGGGCAACTGATGGCACCAGTAGTAGAGATTAAAGGGTTAAAAAAATATTTTGAGACGCCCAACGGATACCTTCACGCGGTGGATGACATCAGCATGAAGTTTGAGAAGGGCACCACGATGGGCGTTGTAGGCGAGTCCGGCTGCGGGAAGTCCACCCTGGGCCGTACCATCATCCATTTACACGAGAGCACGGATGGACAGATCCTGTTTGAAGGGCAGGATGTGACTCACGTGAATAAGCGTCAGTTGTCCAAGCTGAGAAGGAATATGCAGATCATCTTCCAGGACCCGTTTTCCTCGCTGAACCCTCGTATGACGGTGGAGGATACGCTGAAAGAGGCGCTGCTGCTGTCCAATGATACGAACAAGAAGAGCCTGGACAAGGACATCATCAGGCTGATGGACATGGTGGGCATTGCCCGCCGTCTGCGGATGGCGTACCCCCATGAGATGGATGGCGGCCGCCGCCAGCGTGTCGGCATGGGGCGTGCCCTGGCTATGAACCCCAAGTTTATCGTCTGTGATGAGCCGGTGTCCGCGCTGGACGTGTCGATTCAGGCGCAGGTGCTGAACCTGCTTCAGGATTTGCAGGAGGAGTATGGGCTGACTTATATGTTCGTCACCCATGACCTGTCCGTCGTGCGTCACATCTCCAACGAAATCAGTGTCATGTACCTGGGTCAGTTGGTGGAAACCAGCCCCACCGATGAGTTGTTCGATCACCCGATGCATCCCTATACCCAGGCTCTGCTGTCGGCCATTCCCTCCACTGACATCTTCCACAAGAAGGAACGCATCCTTTTGAAGGGCGAACTGACATCTCCCATCAATCCGAAGCCTGGATGTCGCTTTGCGGCCCGCTGCCCTTATGCGACTGACGCGTGCCTTGAGCCGCAGCAGTTGACAGAGGTTGGTCCCGGACATTCTGTGGCTTGCTGCAGGGCAAAGGAACTGAGTTCGGCGCAGGCTTGAAGAAATTGAAGTGATTTTATGGCAAACGATTCTCTTTTCAGCGGAGCTTATTTGGGAAATCAGATTTTCAGTGAGCAACCTGCCGGCTTCCGGCCCGTAGAACCGGAACGCATCGGGATGGTATCCGACGCCCAGGCGAAAGCCCATATGGGAACCAGGAACCCAGGCGTCTCTATCCAGTCCGGCGCATTCGTTCGGGAGAACGGTGATGTGGAGTTTCGCATCTATGCCCCTAACATTGACCAGGTGGAAATCTATTTGCTGGCTATGGATCCGAAGCCACGAATCCGTCTGTCGAAGGGAGAAGACGGCATGCATACTGCCGTCTATCCCTACGACCCTGAGTTCTGTGGCCCCATGTCTATGGACATCTTTTTCGATGGGACACTTCTGCTCTATCCTTACATCCCTGTGTTCTGGCACAGGGACAGACCGGTCAATTTTATTGAAATTCCGGATCATGAAACGGAGTATATCCTGATGCGCAAGGTGCCCCACGGTACGATGGCGCGAGAGTATTTCTGGTCAGACATCTTCTCCAATCACCAGCGCTGCTATGTCTACACCCCGCCCGGCTACGAGAAGGGCACAGAATCTTACCCCGTTCTGTACCTGCAAGCCGGGGGAGGAGAGAACGAAACGACCTGGGAATTTAATGGACGGGTAGCCCATATCCTGGACAACCTCCTGGCAGAGGGCAAATGCGTTCCCTTCATCCTTGTGACCTGTGACGGCGGTGTACAGTATGCAGAAAAGCTACCTGGACGTGGCAGCGCTATCCCTGCCTTTCGGGATATGCTGCTGGGCGAGGTGATTCCATTCATTGAGGGCAAGTACCGGGTGAAGGCAGATAAGTGGAACCGGGCTATGGCGGGCTTGTCCCGTGGTTCTCACCAGACAAGCTCCATCGGTTTCCCTCATCCGGAGGTGTTCGGTTATCTGGGGATGTTCAGTGGCTTTATGAGCGAGCCGGGCGAGCCGGGAAGCAGCGAGGCTGAGACGGCCATTTTGCGGGATCCTGAATGGTTTGCCAAAGAGTACAAGGTGGTGTTTCGCTCCATGGGCGAAAACGACCATCTTTTGCCGCACTTTTTAGCCGACGATGAAACCTTCCGGTCTTGCGGATTAGACAAGCTGCCCAATTATCACCGCATCCTTTATGCACACCAAAAACATACCTGGGGCGCATGGCGAAGGGCTATCTATGACTTTGCCCAGCTTGTCTTTCGCCCCTGAACCATAGGAGGGAATATTACGATGGGAAACACATTGGTAAATGGGAAGCCGTTGGTAGGCAGACCTTCCAAGGAACCTACAGAGCGTTTTTTTGCGGAAATCGCACCCAAAGGGAAGCAATTTCCTGTAAATCCGTATGTCACTGTATACCAGTTTCAGGACGGCGTGTATAGTATGTATGGGTACAGCCTTAGTGATCCGCCGGATGAGTATGCCGGCCCCTGGTTGGAACTGATCGAGGGGTCTGAACGGGCTATGCTGATTGACACTGGGTTTCCCATCGGTAATATTAAGGCAGTGGTTCATGAGCTGATTGGGGATAAACCGCTCATTGTTGCCAACTCTCACAGTCATACGGATCATACCGGCGGAAACAGTCTGTTTGACCGAGTCTACTGTTACGAACTGGAAGCTCCGGAACTGGAGCAGGCTATGGGCAAAGATTATCGCAAGGCAAAGTTCGGCAGGAACGAACCGGCGTTTTGTAAAGAGGACTTGCTTCCGCCAGGTGAATACGAAATCGTCCCCTGTAAAAACGACACCTGTTTTGACCTGGGCGATGGACATGAGATTGAACTGATTTTCCTGCCGGGACATACTGCCGGAGGATGTGTGTTTCTGGACAAAAAGAATCGGATTCTTTTTTCCGGAGACGCCATCATGGGGCCGAATCAGAATCTGGGCTTTCACAGTGATTTTTATCCTGATAATCTCACGATTACTGCCTATCATCGCGAGCTTTCCAAGCTTGCCATGAGGATGGATGAATTTGACACCATCTTCAGCGGACACCGCAAGTTGATTCTGCCAAAGGAAGCGGTTACCGACGTGCTGCAGGCATGTACGGACATCCTGGCAGATAAGGACTGCAATGAAGTGTATGAAAAAATGATGAACCATCTGGTTAAGATCCATCAGGTGGGATGTATTGGAATGACCTATAGTGATGATCAGATTTGAACGGGAGGGGGAGAGATCGTCGTGTATACGGCAGACTATAAAGCATCGTTCACGAATGGTATTTTGGCTTTCCTCCAGCAACAACCCTTGTTTGAAGGTGCTTGCATCGTAGGCGGAGGCGGGGCTTTGTGGAATCATACACCGCTTTGCTGTTGCTTATATCGCACCGACAGCATGGAAGAAGGTGAGCAGGTATTGCTTCACTTCGTTCATGCCTGGGGCGAGGCTTATGTCAATCGGCAGGTGGAGACAGCCAGCCATATCAAGTTCGATGTTTTTTACGAGAACGGCTTCAATGCTACCCTCCATCTTGAGGTAACGGAATACTTCCGCATTAAAGCGAAACATTATGATGTGTTGTTGGACAAGACTGGCAATGTTGCAAAAGCGGCATCGAATCCTTCTGATGTGGGCAAGCAGGGTGTAACACCGGAGAATCCTCCACACTTTGATTTTTACGCGGCTCTTCGCATGTGTGAACAAAGGCTGTTGATGCGCGATGTCATTAGCGCAGATATACAACTAAACAATGCGCGTGTCCTGTTGCTATGTCAGATGATGAAGGCAGAGGGATATGAGATGGGGACGCATCCCAATTTTAGCAGGCTTAGTGCGGAAAGCATTCGAGCTGTGGAGGGAATATATCCTGGCGCACGCACAGAGGCTGAATTGGTGGACGCAGCAAAAAAAACTTTGGCGCTCTATGAAGAGACGGTAGAACGTTCAGATGGTGTGCCTGTTGATCCAAAGCTGTCGTATTTGCTGTATCACGCCTTATTGTAGGGAGGACCGCTCTAAGACTGTTATAGCGGAAAGACTGACAAAAACGAGTATGATGTCGATGGGAACTGGGGCTTCGCTCCGGCGGATAAAGTAATCTCCGTCTTTGCCTATGCGCCGGAAACGGGAGATATAGGGAACCTCTGAACAAATGCGCTTCGGCGCCTTGCGGTAAATTCGCGCCATTGGATAAGTAGAGCGAAAGATGCACAAATCACTTCGGTTCAAAGTGGCTTCGCCAGCATAGCTGGCTCAGGATTTTGCTAAAAATATGCCACTGGCATATTTTTCACGCAAAATCTTGCAAAATCTTGAAATCCGTCAGGATGACCCTCAAGGGGTATGCCCGCGCCTAACGGCGCTCCTGATCCTGCGCTTTTGCGCCTTTTTGTGAAGCGCAGGCCGACAGGGAGGAGCGAAGCTCCGGAAGTGCCGCTTGACGGCGATGGCCAATTCCTCTTATGCGCGAATGCAGGGAGCAATGGCCGTAGGCCATGCGAGTCGCAGACGCAAATTTCCTTGCAATCCGCTCTTGTCCATTTATTCAGAGGTTCCCTAGAACTGGTTGAAACAATCCGACCGGATATCGCTGCTGGACAGATGTGTATCGACCAGGAACGGCAGATTGCCTATGTGGTCAACGAGTGTGGTGAGCGTCGGAATGAGATCGGTGGCGGCGGCTATTATACTATGGCATTCCGCATTGATCCGGAAACCGGGAAACTGACCCTGATCAATGGTGGATAGTGTTCCCAGCGGAGGCAAACTGCCCAGAGGATTTGTCTTTCTCCTGACGGAAGGTTCCTGTTGTCTAGCAACATGGTATCCGGTGACATTACCACGTTTGAAGTGCTGGAGGATGGCAGGCTGCGTTCTACCGGCAAACGCTTCAAGGCGGTATCTCCCTCGGCTATCAAGCTTTTTACCGCTTGATGTTGCGGAGTAAGTGAGAAAATGAAAAGGAGGTTGCAGCTTAGTGAACAATTACCTTTACTGCGGCGCTGCAAAGCGCAATATTGACCCACCGGAGGAGTTGATGCCCAATCTGTTTTGTGTCATGCCTATGACGCATTTTCAGAGAAATGAAGGCGGCTTGTATGTACGGGCCATAGTGATTCAAAATGCAAAAGAAGAAACTGTGCTTTTCATCTCCTATGAGTTGGATGGCGCACCCTTTCCCCAGGAAACCCTGGATGAGTTGAGTGCCCAATATGGCATCCCGCAGGAGAACATCTTCCTGATTGGCGACCACAGCCACGAGGTACCTGTCACCGGGGAGCGTCGGGGAGAGCCTCAACATAGCAAGTATATTCAGCCCCCGGAAGTATGCGCTGCCACCACGGCTTATGAGGAGCTCGTCCTAAAAGGAATGCGGGAGGCGGTTGCGGAAGCGTTGGCGAATTTGAAGCCGGCCAAACTGGGCTATGGCTTCGGAGAAAGCTCTATCAATACCTTTCGGGAGATGGACCACACACCGCTGATGCCGTTGGATCGCTCTCTATTCGTTCTTAAGATAGAAGATATGGACGGGAATCCTATTGCGTTCCTGTTGAACTATTCCATGCACAACAGCTGTGTGAAGATGGATGATGTTGTCACTGCTGATTTTGAAGGCTGCGTTTGCCGTCTGATGGAGTATTACTTTCCGGGGTGTATCAGCGTCTGGACAATCAGCGCCCATGGAGACATTATGCCGCGGCAGGATTACTGGAACATTCAGGCGCACCTGCCCGCCCCTTCCTTTGCCACTCCTTATGTGGAAAACAACTATTTCAAACGTCTGCACATCTTATCGTTACGCCATGTAGAGGACGCTATGGCGGTTATCCAACACATTCAGTGCCAGGACATGCCGGATGCAGAGATACGGGGAACCGTGGAGATGCTGAAGGTGCCGACCAGCCCCGTGGTGGAAAATGCGGACGGCAGCATCACCTGTCTGGGCGGCGATGTCACCCTGCCTGCCAGCATCCTAACCCCGAATCAAAGAGGCAGAATGCCGGACGTTGTAGGGGAGGCAGGTAAGCCCATAGTGCCTTTTGAACTGCGGATGCACCTTTGCAGAATCGGGCAGCTGGCGTTTATGGGGATCGGCGGCAAACTGTACAATCAGTATAAATTCCTGATTCGAAAGCAGGCTCCGACAGGTATGGAAACAGTTGTACTCTCTCAGGACAGCAGTATGTTGTCTACGCTTTCCTATGTGCCAGATGATGAAATGTTGCTGGAAGATGCGAAGAAAGGCCGGGTGCTAAATCCTGTTGCCGGCGTTCAATTAGGCTCTGTCGGTTTATGTATGAAGGAAACTACGCAAACGATGTTTGCGAGCATCACAAAATAGAAAACAAGGCTGCAAGTACGGTTATACTCGATTTCCGGATTGACGGGACTGAAAAGAAGCTCCGTGTGGCAGGCAAATACGATTACAATTACCCCTCCGTGGGCCGAACCCCTGTACAGTCGGCTGCCGGTCTTGGCCATGTCGTCCGAAGACGCCCTGCCCCTGGATCGATGCCCTGACCCGTTCCGGCCGGAGGGGTATGACAAGGTGAAGTATGGCTATCGTGCGATGCCCGATGGGAGCGGGTATATTACAAATTACGCCGTCCTGTCCGACAGCGTCAACCGGCTGTCAACACTACAGGATGCTGTGCACAGTTTAGGGATTCTATTGAAAGGATTAGATTAAGCGGATGAAATTAATTTTGCGAGCAGACGACGTTGGCTTTTCCAATGTGGGGAACCTTGGGGTATTTAAGGCGATTGACGAAGGAGTAATCACTCACGCAGACGTCATGCTGGATTGTCCTGGTACCGTGGATGCCCTGAAACAACTCAAGGAGCGGCCCTGGATCAGTGTAGGCTGGCATGCCCATCACTGGGGAAGTCCTGTGCTGTCTCCGGAGGAGGTCCCTTCCCTGCTAGATGAGGAGGGGCATTTTAAATGGGCCGTTACGGACGCAGAGTATCACGGTGGTTGGCGGAAGCCCCGCACCAAAGCGGAGCTGGACGAAACCAAAAACTCTGTTGATTATGAGGAAGCGGTTAAGGAGTTTCGTGCTGAAATTATGCGTTGTATTGAGATTCTGGGCCACGCGCCGGATACCTACGGTGTTTTTTTGCCCAAGAACCCTACGAAAATTGACCTGGCCAAAAAACAGGTGGCGGATGAGTTTGGTATGAAGTCCGGCTGGTTTACAAAAGGCCCTGGCGGTGGTAGCAGCAAGGGGTTTCACAATAATGATGTGACACCCTGCCTGCCTGAGTACGCAGACTTGGATATTTATATGCCGTTTCAGGGGAACGGTACAAACAAACATATGGATGACGCGCCCAGATCCGGAGAGCGGGAGCAATACGATCCCATGGCAGGATTCCGGTGCGATGGGGATCATATTATGGGACATAAGTGCGCACAGCTTGCCTTCCATCCCGGGTTTGTGGATGATTACATGACCTATTGTGGCGGATACACATATATTCTGTCCAGAGTTCGTATCATTGATGTACATACCCTCTGTTCACAGGAGTTGCATGACTGGCTTCTGGAACAGCATATAGAATTGGTAAATCAACGCGATGCACTATATGGTTCACAGGAATATCAAAACCACTTAAAGTGCATCGGCAGCGACCTTGCAGTTGTGTGAGAGCCATATAGCAATAACATGCGCTCCGCTACTGACACTTGATTCCATATATGTTTTATGATATAATTATAAGAGATTTTGATGCCTTTCAGGATTATTTTTAATATTTTCTAATATTTTGAATAGTTGAAACGCATTTTTTGCTGCAAAGAACGGTTGGGCGTTGCAAGGAATGACGGTTAGAGTTTTTCAGGGGCATAATAAGGACGAAGGTGAACGGAGTGAAAATAGAAACCCTGTATGAGTTTGTCACTTTAGCGGAAAAATGTAATTTTTTGGAATCCGCAGAAGAGCTGTTCATTTCTCAATCTACGCTGTCCCGCCACATTAAAGAGATGGAGAAGGAACTTGGCGTTGTCCTGTTTCAACGCTCTACGCGAAAGGTGACATTGACAAACTACGGATTAATGCTGTTGCCTTACGCAAAGGAAGTCCTGGCGCTGCAGGAGAAGTACCTGACAAAGATAACGGAGCAACTGGAAGCGGAAAAGCACAGGATAATCATTGGAACGTTTTCCAAACAGGATGACGTGGGCATTGCGGATATGATTTCTGATTTTCAGCTTGTTATGCCAGATGTTTATGTTAAGATGTATTGGAATGAGTCTGACGACTTGTTAAAGCTGCTACAGAATGAGCTGTGTGACTTTGCCTTCATGCGGGAGCTGACCGCAGACTCAGATGAGGATTTTATCAGGATTCCCTTTGCTGAGGATAATATCAAGGTCTTTCTGCCCCGGCAGCATCCGCTTGCAAGACAGGATGTGGTGCGCATCGAACAGCTAAAAAACGAACCGTTCTTTATGACAGAGGATTCCAGCCTTACCTCCAAGTTGACCATGATGCTTTGTCACAATGCGGGATTTGAACCGGATATTATGTTGCATGGCAGTAAGCAGCAGATATTCAATATGATGAACAAAGGAATTGGCGTGACATTGCTTTTTAAGAATAATTATGTTGACATTTGGGACTACAATACGGTTGCGTTAGATTTGGAGCCCAAAGCGTTTGTGTATATCAACCTGGTGTATTTGCGGGGCAGAAAATTAACTGCTGTGCAACAGAAGTTTTTAAACTATGTTAAGACAGAAAGCTTCCCTCGTTTGGGGGAAGGAAAGGGGGAATCTGCAAAAGGGTTCTGAGCATGACTCTGGTGCCTGACCGATCCTTTGTCTATTGATTAGTTGTTTCAAACGTTGGCCAATATTGAGGATAGACTTTGTTATGGCAGTCTTTAGAAAAACAATGCTTCTTGGCTAACAGAAAATCGCATTACTCATGTATGTTGTCACACTGGTATCCAGGCAAGCGATGTTCAGAAATGAGTACAGAAATTTTGAGGTGAAATAATGAATGTAGTAAAAGCAAAATCAAGGGATAATGTGGGTACGAATCTGACCGAAGGCCCAATCATGCGTACATTGTTGACCTTCGCCGTTCCCATCGTGCTGGCTGATTTGGTGCAGCAGCTCTACTCCATGGTCGACCTGGTGGTAATTGGACAGTTCGTAGGCAACGCTGGTACCATCGGTGTCAATACCGGCGGGGAAATCGCTGATTTGATTACACCGGTGGCCATCGGTTTTTCCACAGCCGGGCAGATTTACATCGCTCAGCTGGTTGGCTCTGGGCACGAGAAGAAGGTAAAAGATACCATTGGCACACTGTTGACCTTTATGATGCTGCTCTCAATAGCGCTGATGGCGATAACCATCGTATTTTGCAGTCCTATTCTGAATTTGCTGAATTGTCCGGAGGAAGGATTTGACCAAGCCGTACAATATATGATTATCACTGCCATTGGCATACCCTGTATTTTTGGCTATAACGCTGTTTGCGGTGTGCTTCGGGGTATGGGGGAGAGTAGGAGTCCTCTGATTTTTATTTTGGTGGCCGCGTCTATTAATATTGTTTTGGATTTGCTTTTGGTGGCTGTTATTCCATTGGAAGCTGCCGGCACTGCCATTGCCACCGTTGCCTCCCAGCTGGGCTCCTTTATTGCGGCTTTTTATTTCATGTGGAGGCACAAGGATAAGTTTGACTTTGAGTTAAAGTTATCTTATTTCAGAATGGATCGGCAAATTCTGTGGGTGTTGATTAAACTGGGTATTCCTCAGGTGATACGCAGCCTATTGGTTCGTCTTTCCATGCTGTGGATTAATGCTACGGCCAATTCCTATGGAGAAATCGTTTCTACTACAAACGGAATCGGAAATAAACTTCAGAAGTTCCTAGAGGTCTTCATTCAGGGCGTAGATACTGCGTCCTCTGCTATGATAGGTCAAAATCTGGGGGCAAAAAAGACGGACCGAGCAGGGAAAGTGACAATGAATACCTTTGCGGCAACTCTTGTGTGCGCAGTAATTATCTCTCTGTTGTGTGCGTTTTTCCCTCAGCAGATATTCGGCATTTTCACAACAGATCCGGAAGTGGAGGCTTTGGGGGCCGTTTATCTGCGCATTATGATTCTACACTTCTTTGCCTCTGCCACTGTGGGCGCGTTCCAGGCTATGGTGACTGGCTGCGGATTCGTTTCCCTTGGATTTGCCATTGGCATTCTGGATGGTGTTGTCTGCAAGGTAGGCTTGAGTATGCTGTTCGTCTATGTGTTCAGCATGGGCTATGTAGGGCTGTTCTGGGGCGTAGCCTGCTCTCGCATCCTGCCGGCTATTGTATGCATCGCATACTATTGCAGTGGCAAGTGGAAAACCCGCAAGTTACTGACTGAGTAATAACTGGGGAACCTCTGAACAAATCAACTTCGGCGCCTTGCGGTAAATTTCTGCCATTGAATAAGTAGAGCGAAAGATGCACAAATCACTTCGGTTCAAAGTGGCTTCGCCAGCATAGCTGGCTCAGGATTTTGCTAAGGAACCTCTGAACAAATGCACTTCGGCGCCTTGTGGTAAATTTCCGCCATAAATGCGTTGCAAAATCTTGAAATCCGTCAGGATTCCTGCAATTTTGCGCCTTTTACTGACGCAAATTTCCTCGCAATTCGCTCTCGTTCATTTATTCAGAGGTTCCCTAGGTTCCCTCCTGTGGAAAGCTTTGCTTTCCACAGTTTCCTGGCGCTTCCCCTCAGGGGCTTCTCCTTCCCCTGAGGGGATTTTTGGCGAGATTTATAAATTGACTTAGCCGAAATCCCACAGACAAGTGATATAGTCCCCTTAGAGTAGACACTCGAAAAAGAAAAATTTCGAGACTACAGTAAGGGGACTATTATAATGGCAAGAGGAAGGTATAAGAACGGGGATATACAGCGCAGAGTTAAAGTTGGCAGCGGTACAGTCCTATCTGGCAGGAGAGGGCAGTCTTCGGGCGGTTTGTAAACGATATAACATATTGGATGGAACAACAGAATTCACAGCATCCCGGCGCGGCGCATAGAAAAGTGCTGTGTTTTGTTGAAGCCCACATAGTCCAGCAGGCGAATGTCCATGGCGCTCAACAGCCGAATGATTCGCTTCATGGACATTTGATCGTCCAAATTAGGGACGGCTGAACCGTCTGCATGATATCCGGCAAGAATTGCATAGGTGGTTTTACCGCGCTGAATCGCATTGACGATATTTGGGAAAAAGCTGTCATCCCAAGTGAAGCCTGCGTTCGAAAGCAGGAGATACCTTTCCACACAGTAGCGCGCATCCAGCAGTACCAAATAGCACTCATTTGAGGAGGCCATTTCCATAAGTTGGGAAAGGTAAGCCAAAGCCTGCTTATGACTGCGAAGCTGTATCTGTGCGCGTTGAGGCGCCTGCCAATAATACTGCTCCAACGCTGGCAGGAGAGCAATCAAATTGGCTGTGCTGGCGCCAACGCCCTGCACCTCCTGCAAATTCTCGCTTTGAGCGTGTAGCACCTCGGACAGCTTACCGAATCGATACAACAACATATGGGCCAACGGATTGGTATCACGGCGGGGAATGCTGAAAAACAGCAGCATTTCCAGCAACTGATGATCGGTGAAGCCGACTGCGCCGGTCTGCTTGAACCGTTCCCACATACGGCTGCGGTGATTTACGTGAAGATTGCTGGGAATCCTTTTCTTTGGCGGCATGAACTCCCTCCCTTCGGTCGGCTTGTGAGAAAAACGCGCGTCCGCCAGAGAAGCCCGTCGTATTCGTTTGGCGTATTACCCCAGGCGCTCGCGCTATGGCAATCATAACATTTTTGCACAGAATTGTAAAGACTTGTGTAGATTTACATTAAAGAAGCACGCAAGAGGAGGCTGACCAATGCCTGGTCAGCCTCCTGATTACCGTGCCGCCAGCCAGTCATTCACTATGTTTTTCAGGCTGGAGGGGGTTACCAGCCCGGAAATCAGCTGCTCCATCAATTCGTCAATGACCCTGGTGCTGGTGGTGATGTTGGGGACGGCGCTGATCTCCTTGCCCGCTGTCCCACGGCGGATGACTTGAACGCCGTAGCTCTCGCAAAACTCCTCCTCGGCCCCCTGCTCCACATTGTCCACCAGGACGGAGTAGAGCAGCATTTCCGGGCGGCCGTCTCCCGCAGTCAGGGTGCGCTCCGCAGCAAACAGTTCTTTCATGGTAAAACCTCCGATTCAGTATGGGATACCATTCATTATAAAGTAGCTCGTCCGATTTCAAAGGGGAATCCTGTCGTGCCGATTCCGGCTTCTTTTGGTGGGGGCGCGGAGATTCGGCGGCAATTTGGCAGAACCCGGGGAGGAAAGGGGAACGGCCTTTGAATGACAACTTTTTTTGTCAAAATTTGAGAAATAGGGTTGACAAGGAAAGTTGTCAATGCTATACTGAGTTTGACAACAAAAGTTGTCAAACTGCTGCGCAGCGCGCGATGCGCAGAAAGGAGACGAGCCAGTTGCCCCTTTATAATCAACTGAAAACCTACCGCAGCAAGCTGGGCGTCAACCAGCAGGAACTGGGGCGGCTGGCGGGGGTCTCCCGCCAGACCATCAGCCTGATTGAGCGAGGGGACTATTCCCCCTCCGTGACCCTGGCGCTGAAGCTGGCAAAAGTGTGTGACTGTACCGTAGAAGATATTTTTTCCTATGAGGAGGATCACAATGAAGAACAAGGATAGGGTTCAGCAGGAGAATCGGAAGGCGCTGCCCAAGTTCCTGCTCATTTTGGTGTGCAGTGTGGCAGCCGGCCTGGTCATCGCGGGAATTATGATTGCAACATGGGAGACCGGTGCGGATTACACCTTCGTGGACATCCTTCATGAGGTGCTAGGGCTTGTCAGCCCCTGGCTGATGTGGGCTGTGCTGGTGGTTTGTGTGCCGATTGCGCTGCACTACTATTTCAGGGGAAAGCGCCGCTGGCAAGACTGGGACGGGGAAGCGGATGATGTCCTGGACCGTGCGGAGCATGAGCTGTCCATAGGGCTGGTTATCAACAGCGTCTGCATGGTTTTGACTATGCTGTTCTATGGTCTGGCGACTATGCTGTTGTACAGCTGGGCGGGCCATGTTGCCGCTCAGGTCGGACTGGTCGTTTCGCTGGTGTTTATAGTGGTATACCAGCAGAAGACGGTGGACCTGTGCAAGCGGATGAACCCGGAGAAGCGGGGCAGCGTCTACGATGTGAATTTTCAGAAGAAGTGGATCGAGTCCTGTGACGAAGCAGAGCGGACGAACATCTACCGTTCGTCCTACCGGGCCTACCGGAACATGAGCATCACGCTGCCTGTGTTGTGGTGTGCGGCGGTGATGGCCGGGCTTTGGTTTGATGGCGTCGGGCCGCTGGCAGTGGTGCTGGTGTCCATCGCCTGGCTGGTGCAGACGCTGAGCTACGGCCTGGAGTCCCTGCGGCTGGAAGCGCCGAAGAAGCAAGCAAAGTGATAGGAGGAAAATAACATGGCAAAAAAGGAAAAGCGGTTTGATCGGGTCTACAAGGAGGGCTCCGACTGGGCAACAGAGGTGAACATTCTGGTGGACAAAACCACCCGCATCCAGTATCTCGTGGTGAAAAGCGGCTACGGCATGGGGGTGACGCCCCTGCTGGACAGCGAGGGCAAGCCCCTCCTGTGGAGGCCGGAGCCAAAGGAGCCGTCCTGGAGCGACTGACGGCTGCGCCGCCCGAACGACCTGAAATTAAATGCGTTAAGCCAGGCGGCTGTAGCCGCCTGGCTTAATCCGGCTTAATTCGCACCCCTTCACAGGAGGGACCGAAGCAAGGGACTGTACTGGGAGCAGTATCTGACGCCTGTCTATAAGCGGCTACACAGGGAGTTGCTTTCCGGGGAAGTCCTTTAAAACAGCGCAGGAACGATATGAGGAACGGCTGAAGCAGGAAAAACCTGTTTGAGATGCCAAGTTGTCGTGGGCAAATTCCGGAACAGCGGTGCCAAAGTCCGCTTTGATGCAGCAATCTGCCGGGTGGAAGTAACGCTTACTTTTTGACAAAATGCAGTGTAGCGACGTCACCAAACGGTTTCGCGTCTGCAAGTGTGTATTCAAACGCCTTGTCTGCTTCTGTTTCCAACACACCGCCGCCGTGAATCACAACAGGGAACAGATTGAAGTACAGATCATCCGCAAGGCCCGCACCGAGGAAGGAATTGAAGGTCATCGTGCCGCCGACAACGCAGGCGTTTGCAAATCCTTTCCCTTCGAGATAGGCGACGGCGTCTTCTGCGCTTTTCGCCGTATAAACATCAGCATCGATGTCCTCCGGATTCATGACTACTACTTCCAGGGTATCCAGCACGTCCTTCATCATTGCGGCAAACATCTGATAAGTAGTCAGCCCCAGGATGACGTTCCCACATTCGATGGCTTTGGCAAATCCCATACCGGAAATCTCCTGGGGAGCCTGATAAGCGTTTGCCTGTGCCGCCAGAATCAGCTGGCCGTTTGCGGATAAGTTTGCTACGAGTTGAACTTTCATTATGGTTCTCCTTCCATTATTTTGCTGGCTGTACATCAGTCCAGTATTTATTTTTGCTTCGAGAATAACGATTTTCGGGCGTCATTCATAAATTCCCTGTAACTCAGCCCGCTTGTTACAACAATAGCTCTCTGAATCAGCAGCAACGGAACGATCAGGAGCAGAATCGCCCACAGCCAATAGATGCCTCTGACCAGGCCGTTGGAATAGAGGTAGTAGTAACCGTAGACAGCTACTGGAAATTGAACAAAGACGGCGGTAATCAGCCCCGGTGAGTAAAATCTTTCTTTGTTAATCCGGGCGGCGGCCAGGTGCATGATGATTTCCACAATGCCGATGAACAGTGTTGACATGACCGGCCAAACCCATCCGGCAAGAAACACAGGAAGAACCGTCGCATAAAGGGTAAACAGGAACAATCCGAGCTTCGCCATGCCGAGATTCTTTAATTGCAGTCCGGTCATATCTGTGACCAGTTCAATAAATCCCCCCGGCAGTTTCAGTTCCTCTGCCTCATGCAGGGCAAGCGCCACAATGTACATGATGGGCAGCTTGCGCAGCATATCAATCTGGTTCCAGCCGACGACCAGGATGATTAGCGCAACGACACCCAGCAGTGAGGTCAGCCAGAAGCTGTACTTTCTCATAAACTGTTCCACGCATCATCCCTCCTTTATGCTCTCTGCTACCGAACGTGCAAATTTTCTGGCGTTGTTCAAATCTGTCTCATTGGGATGGGACGGAAAGGCCACGCCGAATGCGCTTCCGTGACATTTGAACGACTGCTCCAGCACCGAGATAGTACGCGCTGTCAGCCGTTTCTTTAATCCGGCAGGACCCATTGGCCAGGAACCGCCCGACGTAGAGAAGACAGCGGCCTTTTTAATTTTCTGCGGCTCCAGTGCATCAATAAATCGCTTCATCCCACCGGACATCCCGCCGAAGTACATTCCGTCTCCGATCAGCAGCAAATCGACCGGTTCCCGGCAAATATCCTGCGCCTGTTCAATGGGTAACGCAGTTACTTTTAATTCTTGCGCTATCGTCTCCGCGACCTTTTTCGTATTGCCGCCCTGCGAATGATATATGACCTGAATATTCATGACACTCCGAGTTCCTTTCTTCATTTTGGCATTTTAAAAATCCGTCATGCTGTTGTATTTTATTATAGAAGACAGTTTGTCCGGATGCAACCATCAGTATTTTTAAAAGTGTTGGAATTTTTTTCAAGAGGTGAGCAAGCAGCTATCCTGTTAGGGAACCCTTAACAAACGTCCCGCCATGTATGCCTGCTGACATACGAACATTCGCGCTAAAAAGCGGCGAGGAATCCTCCCCGCCGCTTTGCAGCTTATGCAGTTATACAGCGGTTCCATTCCCGCCTGTACTTGAACGGACAGCGGAACCCCTTTACCAGCGAATCAGGCAGGCCGCACTGGACAGCCCGCCGCCAAAGGCGGCCATGGCGATCAGGTCGCCGGGCTGGAACCGGTCCGCCCGGTTCCACTCATCCAGCACCAGCGGGATGCTGGCGGCGGAGGTGTTGCCGTACTTCTGAATGTTGACGCAGAAGTGATCTGCAGGGATGTCCTTCATCCGGCGGGCCGCGCCGTCAATGATGCGCTTGTTGGCCTGATGGGGGATGACCCAGTCCACATCGCTCTGCTTGAGCCCGGCCTTCTCCACCACCTCGGCGATGCGTTTGGGGAAGTTGCTGACGGCGAACTTGTAGGTTTCCTGCCCGTTCATATGCACCAGCGGCTCCTTCTCCTGCCGGTCATACCAGGGGGAGATGCCCTTCTTGGTGGGGATGGCAATGACATCGTCCCCGCCCTGCACCTGAAAGACGGAGGTAATATAGTTGTCACCCGGCTCCAGCACAACGGCGGCGGCTCCGTCGCCGAACAGGACGCAGGTGGAGCGCTCATGCCAGTTCATGATGCGGCTCATGCTCTCCGCGCCGATCACCAGCATTTTCCGGATACCGCCCTTGCAGAAGAAGGCGGCGGCGGTGTCCATCAGATAAATCCAGGCGGTGCAGGCTGCATTCAGGTCGAGGCAGGGGCACTGTGCCCCCAGATTGTGCTGCACCATGCAGGCCAGGGAAGGGCTGACGTATTCACCGCTGACAGTGGCGCAGAGAATCATGTCGATTTCGCTGATGTCTGCCCCTGCGTTTTCCAAGGCAGCCTGGGCGGCCTTGGTGGCCAGCTCAGAGGTGGTCTCATTCGTCACAACATGGCGCTGCTCAATGCCGCTGCGGCTGCGAATCCACTCATCTGAGGTGTCCAAAAACAGGGTCAAGTCATCATTTGTCACAATATGCTCCGGCACATAGCTCCCTGTGCCAACGATTTTAAAGCTCATGGTGAAACTCCTTTATGATTCCAATGCTGCGAGAAGCAGGGTTCAGTCACTCATACACAACTATTTTACCAGACATTCACGCCGCTGTCAATTTATCTTTTCGTGAAATCATCGGTTTCCGGCATCTGGCCGCCCAGGGCGGCGCAGACCTCGGTCAACAGCGCTTCCATGGCCTCCATCACCTGGGCAATGCCCAATTTGGAGAGGCCGTCATAGTGGATGCCGCAGGACACCGCCACGGTCTGCCCCGTCACGGCGGCCAGGGCCGCAGCGTACCGGTCGCCGACATAGTCGTCCTTGTGGGAGGGGAGGACAATCTTCTCCAGGCTGACCTCGCCTGACCGGTCAGGGCGGGCCACGCTGATGCTGCCCACATGGGGCTTGTCCCCGCCGGAAATCAGCACGTTCCAGTCGCTCCCCGCCAGAAGCAGATCCACCGTAATGGTTTTTGACAGAACAACGGTTTCAAAGTGCAGCGACTTCATGGCCGGAGGCCCTCCCAGTGGTAGGCATCCTCCGGCTCCACCCCGAACTGGGCCAGAATCTTCCCTACAATGTGGGTGTTCATATCGTCCAGGCTGTCCGGATGGTGGTAATAGCTGAGAACAGGAGGGAGGATTACCGCCCCCATCTGGGACAGCTCATATAAATTCCGCAGGTGCAGCGTGGAGAGGGGGCACTCCCGGGGCACCAGCACCAGCTTGCGCCGTTCCTTCAGCGTCACGTCGGCGGCCCGGAGGAGCAGGGTGTCGCTGTAGCCGGAGTGAATGCCCGCCACGGTTTTCATGCTGCACGGTACCACCACCATCCCCTCGGCGGCGAAGGTGCCGCTGGCGGGGCCGTCCCCGATGCTGTGGTTGTCATAGACGGCGTCGGCCAGCGCTCCCAGGTCCCCGGCGGTGATGCCACACTCCTGCTCCAGGGTCAGCTCTGCGCCGTGGGTGATGATGAGATGGCTTTCCAGTGGGGTTTGTTTCAGGGTCCGGAGGAGGGCGACGGCCAGCGGCGCGCCGGAAGCGCCGCTGACCCCTACCACAAGGCGTTTGGGCTGCTGCTTCATGGGGCCACTTCCTTTCTCTTTCCATCGTAAACAACACGAACCCCGGCAGCTTGCCGAGGCTCGTATGCGATTCTTTGATTGGCTGCGCTTTCAGATGCTTTCCACAGGGGTGGTGCCGTAAACCTGCTCCACCAGCCGCAGGGCATCGGCGGCGTAGTGGGCGGCCACCAGCAGGGAGATGTCCACCTCCGAGGTGGTAATCAACTCCATCTGAATCCCCGCCCCGCTGAGGGTGGAGAACACATCTGCCGCCACGCCGGGGCAGTGGAGCATACCGTTGTCAAAGAAGCCCAGCTTGCAGTTGCCGGGCAGCACCTCCGGCTTGATGGAGGGATGCTCCTTCCGCAGGCCGCCCAGAATGGTCAGGGCGTCTCCCAGGGAGTCGTCGGAGATGGTGAAGCTAAGACGCATCTCCCCGCCCTGGGGTGCGGTCTGGGAAATCATGTCCACATCCACCTGGGCCTGGGCAAAGGCGGTCAGCACGCTGGCCACCACCGCGCTGTCACAGGGCAGGTCGGCCAGGGTAATGAGGGTGATGTTATTGGCGTAAGTGATTTTGGAAATTGCTGCGCTCATCTGTTACTCATCCTTTCCGGAGGCTGCCACAAGCTGACTCATGTTGTACAGGCCAGGCGCGGAAACCGCCGCCATGTACTTGGCGGCCTTTACAGCGCCGTTGGCGAAAATCTCCCGGCTCATGGCAGTGTGTTTGATTTCAATGACCTCGTCCCGTCCGGCGAATATCACCTCATGGACGCCCACAATAGTACCGCCCCGGACGGAGCTGATGCCGATTTCATTCTTGGGACGGGCCTCACGCCGGTCGTGGCGGCCATAGTTGTAGGCGGCGTCATAGCTGAGGGCCTCCTGGGCGGCATCGGCAATCATCAGCGCGGTGCCGGAGGGGGCATCCACCTTGCGGTTATGGTGCTGCTCCACGATTTCAATGTCATAGCTGTCCCCCAGCACGGCGGCAGCCTGCTTCACCAGCTCCAGCAGCACGTTGATGCCCAGAGACATATTGGCGCTGCGGAACACAGGGATTTGCTTGGCGGCCTTGTCGATTTGGGCCAGTTGCTCCTCGGAGTAGCCGGTGGTGGCCAGCACCACAGGCACCTTCCGGTCAAGGCAGTAGGCCAGCAGGCCGTCCAGCGCCTTGGGGGAGGAGAAGTCAATGACGCAGTCCGCCGGGCCGCTGTAGTTGGCGGGGACGGCGTACACCGGATAGGTCCGGCTGGCAGTGTTCACATCAAAGCCAGCCGCCACGGAGAGCTCCGGGTCGGCGGTGCAGATCTGCTCCACCACCTGGCCCATTTTGCCGTTGCAGCCGGAGATGACGATTTGAAGCATCTTTCGTACCCTCCTTCTTTAAGCGTCCAGCAGACCGGCCTTGACCAAGGCCGCACGGAGGTTCTCGGTATGTTCCTCGGTCATGGCGCAGAGCGGCATCCGCAGGATGCCCGCGCCCTTGCCCATCATGTTCAGGGCAGTCTTGACGGGGATGGGGTTCGTCTCCATAAACAGGGCGTCGGACAGGGGGACGACCTCCTGGGTCTGCACCAGGGCGGCTTCAGCGTAGTTCCCCTCCAGGCACAGGTGGCTGACCCGCACCATCAGTTCCGGCGCTACGTTGGACACCACCGAGATGACCCCCTTGCCGCCTAAGGCCATCAGGGGCACCACCTGGCCGTCCTCACCGGACCAGATGTTGAACTCGTCTCCGCACAGCATCCGGGTGTGGGCAATCAGGTCGAAGTTGCCGGAGGCCTCCTTCACCCCGTTGATCATGGGGTGCTTGGACAGAGCGGCGTAGGTCTCGGCGGTGAAGCTCAGGCCGGTGCGGCTGGGGACGTTGTAGCAGATGATGGGGGTGTGTACCCGGTCGGCCAGGTAGGTGTAATGCTCCACCAGGCCCTTCTGGGTGGTCTTGTTGTAGTAGGGGGTGACGATGAGCAGGCCGTCCGCCCCGCAGGATTCCGCGTAGAGACTCAGCTCCAGGGCGGTGGCGGTGCAGTTGGAGCCCGTACCGGCCAGCACCTTGCAGCGGTGGTTCACCGTCTCGTAGCAGAAGCGGATGGCCTCCTTATGCTCCTCCATGGTCATGGTGGAGCCCTCGCCGGTGGTGCCGCAGATGCAGATGCAGTCGGTACCGGCGGCGATTTGCCATTCAATCAACTCCGCCAGCTTGGGATAGTCCACGCCGGTGGCTGTGAACGGGGTGACGATGGCGACGCAAGCGCCGGTGAAAATGGGAGTTTTCATAGCATCAGAACCTTTCTCATACAATGCGCCCAGGTGGGCTGGTGGCCCCTGTGGGGCGGAGTTGGTGGCTGTTGGCTATTTTGTGGCTGGTGGGGGAACCGCCGGGGGTTCCCTCCGGCTGCCGGGGGGCGGTTTCCGCCGCCCCTACACAGACGATTGCAAAAAATGTCATCAGCTTAAAGATTAAGCTTCGTTTATTTAAAGAAAAATGCGTTTCCGTGCTGAAAAACAGATTAGCACGACCAATGGAAACTCAAGAATGTACCCCAGCCGCCATAGGCGGCAGTCTCAGCAGGTATCAAGTCACATCGTCTGTTGCCT
>JAJQEV010000050.1 GCA_021201475.1 Clostridiales bacterium | reverse complement strand
GGGCTTCGGGGCCTCGCCCCTCCCTAAGGACCCTCCCCCTATCCCACTGGCGGCTAGCGCCTTGTCTCTCAATCAGGTAGTCTATCCCGTTAGAGGCAATGTAACCTCACACTGGTGAGACTGCCGCCTATGGCGGCTGGCAAGGATTGCCGTTCCGCCCTGCCGGAGGCGGGCGGAACGTGCAATTTTATATTCCAGCGATGGATAACATCTGAACTGCAAGGCAAAGTCACAACTTCTAATCAAAAAGCGTAATTCCTTATAGTTTTTTACATTAGAAGTAATAGCATACCCTTATAGGCAGATTTCATCGACCAAAGGGCAACAAAATTGCCGCCCGTTCCGCCGTAAGGCGAGGGACGAGGCGGCAATCGTAGCCGGCCGCCATCGGCGGCAGCTTTGGTGCGTAGGGGTTCCATCGTCTGTTTCCTGCGGAACCACTTAAAAATAGGGACAAGGCGCAAGCCGGTTACCTAATACGGGGAGATTCTCAAGAGGGGGGCCACCGGCCTCCCTCTTGAGCCGCCCTCTTTCCCCTATTTCTCGGCGGAGAGAGAAATAGGGCCCCCGGAGGGAAACCACTTATTCTCTTTAGCAATCCTTATCTAAGAAAAAACCGTTGCCCTTCCGGCGCTACGCGCCGCGCCTCACCGCTTTTTCAGCAGCGTCTCCCGTACCACGCCCTTGGGGTCCTTGATGAGCAGGATTACCAGCCAAATCACCAGACCCAGGGCCACAACGGACAGGCCCAGGAACAGGTCGTTCAGCATATCCTCCGCCGCCGGGGTAAAGTAGTCCGCCCCCAGCTCTGCGTACTCAAAGACGGCGTCCACCAGCCACATCAGGGACGCGCCCCAGTAGAGGAAGCACAGGATACTGACCTTACTCTCGTCCTTCGGGGCATGATTGTACCACACCACGGTGGCAATGACCGCGGCAAAAACAGTCGTCAGCAGAGTCACGGTGCGCCCCCTTACTGCGCGGAGGCTTCCGCCTCCGGGCTGCGCCGGATGATGACCGTACTGACGGCGGCGAGGATGCCCCAGACGGCGGTCACCAGCAGGGCCATCGCCACCCCGGCGGTAGACATCTCGTGGAGCATTTCGGCGGTGTCCGCCGCGTTGCCGGCTGCGGTCAGGAAGGGGAACCAGGGGGTCACTTCGCCGTGCCAGACGTGCTCAAAGGCCAGCAGGGCCACGCCGCCCCACAGCAGATTGATGAGCCAGTGCAGCTTGCGGGTGAAGGAAACCTTGGCGGGCAGAACGCCGGATTCGTCCTGCATCTGCGCCTCAGCGACGCCGTTCTTCTTCTCCAGATACTTGGTGGCAGCGGTGACCACAATTGCCTCAGCGGCAGGAACTAAAAAACAAGCCATAGTATAAGCCTCCTAAAAATTGGTAGTATCATTATAAAGGTGATGGAACCCCGGCGCAAGCCCCCAGGGGGGTTCGCCACGGAACTCAAATTTCGGTCACATATACCACAAAGACCCCCCTCAGCCTGGCCTCGCGGCCGACCGGCTCCGCCGTCAGGCGGCAGTTCCGCATCTAAGGAGCGCACTCCCCTCAAGTTAATGTTACCGGCATCGGATTGCAAAAAACGCCTCCAGGGGTTCACCCTGGAGGCGCAGATGGAACAGTAACTTGCAGCTGCGGCGGCAGATTGCCGCAGTCCGGCTCAGTCCGCCAGCGCGGCGGTGATGATGGCCATGGAGTAGACCTCCATGCCGTTGCAGCCGCGGGACAGGTCGTTGATAGGGGCGTTCAGGCCCAGCAGGATGGGGCCGTAGGCGTCGAACTGGCCCAGACGCTGGGCAATCTTGTAGCCGATGTTGCCGGCGTTGATGTCGGGGAAGACAAAGACGTTGGCACGGCCGGCCACGGCAGAGCCGGGGCATTTGGTCTCCGCCACACGGGGGGAGACGGCGGCGTCGAACTGCAGCTCGCCGTCAATGCTCAGGTCGGGGCGCATCTCTTTGGCGATGCGGGTGGCCTCGATCATCTTATCCACATCCTCACCGGCGCCGGAGCCGTGGGTGGAGTAGCTCAAGAAAGCCACCTTGGGGTCGATGCCAAACACCTTGCCGCACTCAGCGCAGTAGATGCCGGTCTCGGCGATCTCCTGGGCGGAGGGCTTGATGTTGATGGCGCAGTCGCCAAAGGCTAGCACCTCGTTCTCACCGGAGGCGGCGGGGCGGACCAGAATGAAGCAGGAGGAGACGCTGTTATAGCCCGGTTTGGTCTTGATGATTTGGAGGGCAGGCCGGACAGTGTCCGCGGTGGAGTATGTAGCGCCGCCCAGCAGGGCATCGGCGACGCCCATCTTCACCAGCATGGTGCCGAAGTAGTTGCCCTGGTGCAGCATGGGGATGGCCTTCTCCGGGGTCATGCCCTTCTTCTTGCGCAGCTCACAGAACAGATCCACCATCTCGTCAAACCGGTCCCAGTTGTCGGGGTCGATGATGTTGGCGCCCCGAACGTTGTAGCCGGCCTCCTCAGCGGCCGCAGCAATGGCATCAGGGTTGCCCACCAGGATGGGGGTCAGGAAGTTGCTGGCCAGCAGGCGGGACGCAGCCTCCAGGATACGGGGGTCGGTACCCTCGGTGAAGACGATGGTCTTCGGGTCGGTCTTCAGCTTCTGAATCATGCTGCCAAAACCAAAACTCATAAATTTCAGCCTCCTAAACAGTATTTGGATGCATAGCATTCATTTGATTTAGTATACAACTTTGGCGGACTTATTTCAAGAAGAATTGTGGGCAATTTCAGCAGAAATTTAAAAAAATTTCTCAGAAGGAGACGGAATCTGCCTTTGCCGCAAAGTGCTTATCGGAGGAGAACCGGCAGAACCCTCCCGTCTCCGCCCCCTGCCGGACACAGATTAGCCTTTTCGCCTCTTTTTTAGAGGATTTGCCAGTTTACAGGGCAAAAAAACACGATATAATGAAGTGAGAACTATGATTCGGGAGGTTGCGCCATGAACTTCATCAAAATGCACGGCTGCGGCAATGATTACGTCTATGTGGACTGCACCAGGGAGCCTCTGGCCGACCCGGGCAGGGTGGCGAGGCTGGTCAGTGACCGGCACTTCGGCATCGGCTCCGACGGGCTGATTCTGATTTGCCCCTCCGACGTGGCCGACTTCCGCATGGCCATGTACAACGCCGACGGCAGCGAAGGGGCCATGTGCGGCAACGGCATCCGCTGCGTGGCGAAGTTCGTCTATGACGAGGGGCTGTCCCCCAAGACGGAGCTGGCCATCGAGACGAAGGCGGGCATCAAGTACCTCTCCTTGACGGTGGAGAACGGTAAAGTTTCCCAGGTGCGGGTGGATATGGGCGCGCCCTCCACCCTGGCAAGCGACCTGCCGGTGGTGGGCCTGGGGGATGAGGTCATCGGCCAAACCGTGTCCGTCGGCGGACGGGAGTGGGTCATGACCTGCGTCTCCATGGGCAACCCCCATGCGGTGGTGTGGTGCGACGATGTGAAGGGCCTGGACATTCAGCGGTTCGGCCCCCTCTTTGAGCATCACCCCATGTTCCCCGACCGGGTGAACACCGAGTTCGTCCGGGTGACAGACCGGCAGAATCTGGAAATGCGGGTCTGGGAGCGGGGAGCCGGGGAGACCTGGGCCTGCGGCACCGGGGCCTGCGCCACGGCGGTGGCGGCTGTCCGGAACGGCCTGTGCGACAGCCTGGTGACCGTTCACCTGCTGGGGGGCGACCTGACCATCCAAGTGACGGAGGACACCGTTCTCATGACCGGCCCGGCCACCACCGTGTTCCGTGGGGAAATCGACCTTTGACCGTTTGCGTCCATGTATGAAAAGGAGAGCAGAGCCATGCAGCTGATTGATTTGGTATTCCGTATGAACTATACCCTGTGCCAGGGCACCATGGAGCGGGAGATCTCCGCCCTGGTGTACGATTCCCGGAAAGCCCAGCCCGGGTGCATCTTTATTTGTATGCCCGGCGCCGTCACCGACGGCCACAAGTACATCCCTGACGTGATTGCCAAGGGGGCCGCCGCCGTGGTGGTGGAGCATGATGTCACCGTGCCGGAGGACGTGACCATTCTAAAGGTGGAGAACGCCCGTGTGGCCCTGGCGGAGCTGTCCGCCGCCTGGTTCGGCCATCCTGCGGAGAAGCTGACCACCATCGGCGTCACCGGCACCAAGGGCAAGACCACCACCACCTATATGATTCGGGGCATCCTGGAGCAGGCAGGGCTGAAAACCGGCCTCATCGGCACCATCGAGGCCATCATCGGTGAGGAGCATATCCACGCGGTGAATACCACGCCGGAGTCCTTCCTGGTGCAGGAGTACTTTGCCAAAATGGTGGATGCCGGTATCCAGTATGTGGTGATGGAGGTGTCCTCCCAGGCCATGAAGCTGGACCGGGTGGCGGGCTTCACCTATGACTACGCCATCTTCACCAACCTGGAGCCGGACCACATCGGCCCCGGCGAGCATGAGAGCATGGAGGAGTATATCGCCTGCAAGGGCAAGCTGTTCCGCCAGTGCAAGGTGGGGCTGGCCAACGCCGACGCGGACTATTTGGAGCAGGTGATGGAGGGCCACACCTGCCGACTGGAGACCTTCGGCATGGGGGAGAACGCCGACCTGCGGGCGGTGAACCTCCAGCGGCTCCACCAGCCCGGCTACCTGGGGGTGCAGTATGACCTGGAGGGGCTGGAGCAGTACACCGTCCGGGTGGACATTCCCGGCGACTTCACCGTGTACAACTCCCTGGCCGCCATCGCCCTGTGCCGCCACCTAGGGGTGTCCAGGGAGGCCGTGTTGCAGGCCCTGAACACCATCCAGGTGAAGGGCCGACTGGAGATTTACCCCACCCCTGGGGACTATACCCTGATGATAGACTACGCCCACAACGCCATGAGCCTGGAGGCGTTGCTGACCAACATCCGGGCCTACGGCCCCCGGCGCATCCTGTGCCTCTTCGGCTGCGGCGGCAACCGGGCCAGGAGCCGCCGGTACGAGATGGGGGAGGTGTCCTCCCGGCTGGCGGATTTGACCGTCGTGACCAGCGACAACCCCAGGAACGAAGACCCCCTGGCCATCATTGACGATATTCTGGAGGGCGTCCGCAAGGCGGACGGGGCCTATGTCACCATCCCTGACCGGAAGGAGGCCATCCGCTACTGCATGGAGCAGGGCCAGGCGGGGGACGTGGTCATTCTGGCCGGGAAGGGCCATGAGGACTATCAGGAGATTCGCGGCGTTCGCCACCACATGGACGAGCGGGAACTGATCGAGGAAATCATTCAGGAGGGGGCCGTGCAATGAGGATCAACGGCATCCATCACATCTGCCTGAAAGCGTCCACACCGGAGGAATGGGAGAAGGCGCTGGACTTCTACGGAACCGTCCTGGGGCTGGCGGTGCGCCGCCAGTGGCCGGGGGGCGTGATGCTCTGCGCGGGTAACTCCGTTATCGAGCTGTACGACAGCGCCGACGAGGCGCTGCCCCAGGGAACCATCCGTCATGTGGCCCTGTCCACCCCCGATGTGGATGAGTACATCGCCGCCGTCCGGGCGGCAGGCTACCCCGTCACCGTGGAGTCCAAGGACGTGACGCTGCCCAGCATCCCTCCTTGCCCCATCCGCATTGCCTTCTGCCAGGGGGCGCTGGGGGAGGAAATCGAGTTCTTCTGCGAACGGCGGGAGGAACACCCCCTGAAATTCTACGGCACCATGATTTGCCCCAACTGCGTGGAGGCCCAGGAGGTGCTGCGGGAGAAGGGGATGGACTACGAGTTCATCGACATCACCGCCTCCACCGCCAACCTGAAGGAGTTCCTGCGCCTGCGGGACAGCAGCCCGGAGTTTGACCGGGTGAAGGAGAAGGGCACCATCGGCATCCCCTGCTTCCAGAAGGAGGACGGCAGCGTCACCTTCCAGCTGGAGGATTGCCTGGAGTAACAGCGACAGCCAGCCCGGCATTGCCCGGGCTGGCTGTTTTTTATGCCACGCATAACAAAAACCCGCCCAGCGTCTGCTGAGCGGGGGGTTTATGTAGGCACCACCTATTTTCCCGGCCCGTCTCCAGGCAAGTATCGTCGGCGAAGGTGAGCTTAACTTCTGTGTTCGGAATGGGAACAGGTGGACCCTCACCCCAATCGG
>JAJQEV010000093.1 GCA_021201475.1 Clostridiales bacterium | reverse complement strand
CTCACTGGTGAGACTGCCGCCCATGGCGGCTGGGGACGATTGCCGTTCCGCCCTCCGCCGTCAAGCGGCATTTCCGCTTCGCTCCCTAGCCGATGGCGGGCGGAACGTGCAATTTTGTTGCCCTTTGGTCGTGGAAATCTGACTGTCCGGCTGCGTAATTCTCCTCAACCCAGGATAAATTGCATCTTTAAGTTGATGACATTGCCTTTCAGGGGAGCTGTCAGCGAAGCTGACTGAGGGGGCGGGAACGCCGGACAAATTCTTTATAACGAACGTCATCTAAGAAGCAGCCGCCCCTTTTCCCAGCTCTTTCTCTGGGAAATTCCCCGCCGGAAATCACGCAAAAAATTCCAAAATCCGTAAAAAAGGGCTTGTCATTTGGGGGAATTTATGGTATCCTAACACTTGCGATTCCACACACCCGGGGATTCTGCGCCCTCGTGTGCGGCCCAGGCCGCATGGGCACGGCTCCGAACCGGGTGGAGGCAAAACGAAAGGATGATTTGAATTATGGCAGTCGTATCCATGAAGCAGCTGCTGGAGGCTGGCGTCCACTTCGGCCACCAGACCCGCCGCTGGAACCCCAAAATGCAGGCGTATATCTATACCGAGCGCAACGGTATCTATATCATCGACCTGCAAAAGACCGTGAAGAAGCTGGAGGAAGCCTATAACTTCGTCCGCGACATGAGCGCCGAGGGCGGCACCCTGCTGTTCGTCGGCACCAAAAAGCAGGCTCAGGAGGCCATCCGCGAGGAAGCCACCCGCTGCGGTATGTACTATGTGAACTCCCGCTGGCTGGGCGGCATGATGACCAACTTCCGCACCATGCGGGGCCGCGTGGACCGTATGAACCAGCTCAAGCAGATGCAGGAGGACGGTACCTTTGATATGCTTCCCAAGAAGGAAGTCGTCAAGCTGATGCACGAGCAGGAGAAGCTAGAGAAGTACCTGGGCGGCGTGAAGAACATGAAGAGCCTGCCCGGCGCCATCTTCGTGGTAGACCCCCGCAAGGAGCATAACGCCATCGCCGAGGCCCGGAAGCTGGGCATCCCCGTGGTCGCCATTGTGGACACCAACTGCGACCCTGACGAGGTGGACTATGTCATCCCCGGCAACGACGACGCTATCCGCGCCATCCGCCTGATTTCCGGCATCATGGCCAACGCCATCATCGAGGGCCGTCAGGGCGAGGAGACCGCCGAGGAAGCCGAGAAGGCCGACGAGGAATAAACCGCTGACAAAGCACGGAAGCTGACAGTTTGTAAGCGCCCGCCTGTACGGGCGGGCGCTTTCGTTTCAGAATGAATACGAGCATCCCACCGATGCGTATGGAGGTTATTATTATGGCGATCACCGCTAAGGAAGTAAAAGAGCTGCGCGAAATCACCGGCGTAGGCATGATGAAGTGCAAGGAGGCCCTGGTGGCCTGCGATGGCGACAAGGATAAGGCCGTTGACTGGCTGCGGGAGAAGGGCCTGGCCGCACAGGTGAAGAAGGCCGGCAAGGTAGCCGCCGAGGGCGTGTCCAAGGCGTACAGCATTGACGGCGTGGGCGTGGTGCTGGAGGTCAACTCCCAGACCGACTTCGTGGCCAAGAACGATATTTTCCAGGCCTATGTGGACGATGTGGCTGCCGTTGTGGCCGCGGAGGACCCCGCCGACGTGGAGGCCCTGAAGAATGCCACCTATCCCGGCACTGACCGCACCGTGGACGCCGTCACCGCTGACAAGGTGCTGTCCATTGGCGAGAACATTCAGATTCGCCGCTTTGTCCGCTATGACACCGGCGTCAACGTCCCCTATATCCACATGGGCGGCAAAATCGGCGTGCTGGTGAACCTGGAGGTCTCTGACGAGCTGGCTGGCAGCGAGAAGGTCGTGGAGCTGGGCAAGGATCTGGCCATGCAAATCGCCGCCATGAGCCCCTCCTATGTCCGTTCCTCCGAGATTCCCGCCGAGGAAGTGGAGAAGGAGCAGGCTGTCCAGCTGGCGAAGGCCATGGAGGAGAGCGCCAACGACCCCAAGATGAGCAAAATGCCCGAGCAGAAGCGGGCCATGATTGCCCAGAACAAGGTGAAGGGCCGTATGAACAACTTCTACGCCGAGGTCTGCCTGCTGAACCAGCAGTACGTCAAGGAGAACAAGACCACTGTAGAGCAGCACGTCAAGGCCGTGGCCAAGGAGCTGGGCGGCAGCATCAACGTGGTGAAGTTCGAGCGCTTCGTCACCGGCGAGGGCATCGAGAAGAAGGAAGAGAACTTCGCGGACGAGGTTTCTTCCATGATTAAGTAAGAAGCCTGTAGGGGATAAATGCAGGTTTTTGGGCTGCGGGGGAGGTCACACGCCCTCCCGCAGCCCTTCTTTGCGCCTTGGGCGCGGAAAGGGGACACAATGAACGCAAAGGAAGCCGCAGAGCTGCGCCGCCGCCTCCAGTCCGGGCGGCACAACATCACCCAAATCCTGGGCTGCTACGTCAACGAGAATCGGGAAATCATCTCCACCTTCCGCCAGAGCGTGGGCATGATGACGGAGAACGATGAAGAGAAGTACCTGGCGCTGCTGCGGAAGGTGCTGTCCGGCAAGGTGGGGCGGAATTTGAAGGACGTGGTGTTCACCACCCGGCAGGTGGCGGACAGCCCGGAGCATCGGCTCCTCTCCGCCCTGCGGGACTCCAAGCTCCAGGACGAGGACGCCGTGCAGGAGTTTTACCAGAAAGTCATCGACTCCCTGGTGCTGGAGGGGAACTACCTTATCCTGCTGGCCTGCAACACCTATGACGTGCTGCGCAAGGGCCGGGACGGGGACTTTGACCGGGACGGCAGCGAGGAAGCCTTCACCCACATCCTGTGCAGCATCTGTCCGGTGAAGCAGCAGAAGCCCGCCCTGAGTTATCTCCCCCAGGAGCAGACCTTCCACCTGACCCCCGGCGGGGCGGTGGTGGCTATGCCGGAGCTGGGCTTCCTGTTCCCCGCCTTTGACGACCGCAGCACCAACCTCTACGGCGGGCTGTATTACACCCGCAGCATCTCGGAGAACCATCAGGCGTTTGTGGACGCGGTGTTCCACACGGAAATCGCCATGCCCGCCGCCGAGCAGCAGGAGGTGTTCCAGTCCATGCTGTCCGACGCCCTGGGGGAGGACTGCCGCTATGAGGTGGTGCAGACCGTTCACGACAAGTTCAGCACCCTGGCAGCCGAGAGCCGGGAGCATCCTATGGACGAACCTCTGGCGGTGGACAAGACCACCGTGCGGAACCTGCTGGAGGACTGCGGCGTGTCGGAGCAGCACGTCGCCGCGTTCAGCGTCCAGTATGACGAGAACTTCGGCTATGACGCCCTCCTCAGCCCGGACAACCTGGTGGACACGAAGCGGTTCCAGCTCGCCACCCCTAACGTCACCATTCATGTGGACCCGGAGCGCAGCGACCTGGTGCAGACCCGGGTCATCGACGGGGCCCAGTACATCCTGATTCGGGTGGAGGAAGGCGTGGAGGTCAACGGCGTAAACATCCATCTGGAGGGGGAGGCCGCCCCAGTCTGAGGAAGGTGGCTCTCTCCTGAAGGCACGGTTTCTGTCAATCAGGGTCGCCCCCGCTGTCCGACGGCAGTTCTGCCGGACAGCGGGGGCAAAGTCGCTCCTCCGGGCAGCGCCCCGCCGGGAGCGCGTCCAGGGACAACGTTGCCGCCCCGGCGAAACTGTGCTACAATAAAGGCAGAATCTTTCCTCCGGAGGAATCGCCATGCGCTCTGAGACACCCCTCTACACTGCCCTGACCGGCTTCGCCGCCCGGCGGCCCCTGCGGCTCTATATGCCCGGCCACAAGGGCCGGCCCCTACCCGGTCTGCCGGGCTTCCCTACGGAAATCGACTTCACCGAGCTGCCCCCCACCGGCGACCTGTACCGGCGCGGCGGGCCGGTGGAGGAGGCGGAGAACCTGTGGGCGGAGCTTTGGGGAGCGGACTGCTGCCTGTTCCTCACCGGCGGCTCCACCCAGGGCATCCACGCCGCCCTACGCTGCGCCGCCCCCGGCGGGGGGCTGGTGCTGGCCGACCGGGTCAGCCACCGGAGCATTCACACGGGGCTGGCCCTGCTGGGCTGTCCGGTGGGCTGGATACCCCGTGAACCGCTGGCGGGGGACAGCGCCCTGGCTCCCCTCCGCCCCGCCCAGGTAGAGGACGGGCTGGCGCGGTACCCCCAGGCCAAAGCAGTGGTGGTCACGTCCCCCACTTACTACGGGGTGCTGTCCGATATTCCGGCCATCGCGGCGGTCTGCCACCGCCACGGGGCGGCGCTGGTGGTGGACGGCGCCCACGGGGCGCATCTGCCGCTCCTGGGGGAGAACCCCTACCGGGGGGCGGACTTCACCGTGGTCTCCACCCACAAGACCCTCCGCGCTCCGGGGCAGACCGCCCTCCTCTTTGCCAACGGCTGTGCGCTGGACGAGTTGCAGGCGGCCTCCATGCTGTTCGCCACCTCCTCCCCCAGCTATGTGATGATGGCGGCGCTGGACGCCCTGCGGCCCTGGTGCCAGGGGGAGGGGAAGGCCCGCTATCGCGCAACGGCGGAGCGAGTGGCGGCGCTGCGGCGGGACTACCCCGCCCTGACGGAGGCGGACTGCCCCCTGGACCCCTGCCGCCTGACCCTGTGCGTCCCCGACGGGGAAGGGCTGTGCCAGGAATTGATGAACCGGGGCATCTACCCGGAGATGGCCGACCGAAGCCATGTGGTGAACATCCTCACCGAGGCGGACGGGGCGGCCTCCTTTGCCCGGCTCCGGGCGGGGCTGGACGGCCTGGGCCTGAGAGGGCAGGCCAGACCGAACCGAACCGAACCAACGCCGCCCCCGCTGCCGGAGCAGGTCTGTTCGCCCCGGGCGGCGCTGCTGGCCCCGGCGGAGCCGGTGCCTTGGGGGGAGGCCACGGGCCGGGTGGCGGCGGAGCAGCTGGCCCCCTATCCCCCCGGCGTGCCGTTGGTGGCCCCAGGGGAGCGCATTACAAAAAAAGTGCTGGATTATTTGAAGAAGATAGGCTATAATAAGCAGTGTATCAGCGTTTTACAGGAAACGCCCTGAACAGGGCCCAAACAGGTGGAGGTGGCGGCGTTGCAGCTAAACGGTTTTGCCGGGAACGAGGGGCTGAAACGTCAGCTGGCCGGGGGCCTGCCCCGCTCCCACGCCTGGATCATCAGCGGCCCCGTGGGCTCCGGGCGGCACACCCTGGCCCGGCTGCTGGCCGCCGCCTATGTCTGCTCCAGCGGGGGAGAAGTACCCTGCGGCCAGTGTCCCCACTGCCGGAAGGTGGCGCGGGGCATCCACCCGGACGTGGCGGATGCGGCCCGGTTCCTGAACCAGGAGGATCTGTCCAAAGACGGGGACTTGAAGATTTACGCCGTCCGCGCCCTCCGCAGCGACGCCTTCGTCCGCCCCACCGAGGCCGACCGGAAGGTATACATCATTGACCGGTCCCTGTCCCCCCAGGACCAGAACGCCCTCCTGAAGCTGCTGGAGGACGGGCCAGCCTACGCCGTGTTCCTGCTGGTGGTGGAGAACGCCGCCAGCCTGCTGGAGACGGTGCGCAGCCGTTGCACGGAATTGACCTGCGCCCCGGTGACGGAGGGGGAGGCCCTGGCCTGGCTCCGCGCCCGGTACCCTGACCGGGCGGACAGCGCCCTCCGGGCCGCCGCGGCCTCCTGCGGCGGGCTGCTGGGGGACGCCGTCCGCCAGCTGGAGGCGGGCGGGCAGGAGGATGCCCTGGCCCCCTGGCTGAAGCTGTGGGGGGAGGCCCTGGCCGGGAAGGACGAGCTGGCCCTGATGGAGTGCAGCGTCAAGATGCAGACGGGGCAGTTCCAGCGGGCCGACCTGGCCCCCTTCTACCGCCGCCTGGCCCAGCTGTGCCACGAGGCCCTGACCGCCAGCTATACCGGTGCGGCGGCCCAGCCCCTGGCGGCAGCGCTGGCCGGGGCGCTGAGCCGGAAGCAGCTGGCCGCCCTGGAGGCCCTGGCAGAGCAGGGAAGGCAGGACTGCGCCTTTTACGTCTCCGTGGGCCACAGCGCCGGGTGGCTGGCCGCCAAGGCGTGGGAGGTTCTGGGGGGATAGGCGCGCCGTGTTTGCCCCACCATGTTTGCCCCACCCCGTAATAGAACGTGACGTCTAAATCTTTGCTTTTCTGTAGGGGCGGCCCTTGGCCGCCTGGGGTAAGCAGGTGGTTTTCGCGGGCGGCC
>JAJQEV010000060.1 GCA_021201475.1 Clostridiales bacterium | reverse complement strand
CAGTGGGATAGGGGGAGGGTTCTTAGGGAGGGGCGAGGCCCCGAAGCCCCTCCCCTGAGCCGCCCTCTTTCCCCCATTTCTCGGCGGAACGAGAAATGGGGCCCGCCGGGAGGGCAAGAACGTTGCTCCTCCCTCCATCCTTGCCCAAGGAGTATATCCCTCAGGCGGCCAGGGGCTGCCCCTCTCATCCATCCACAGAAAGGAGCCAAAGGCGTATGGCAACTCAGGCAAACAGTGTGCGGGTCGGACAGAGACGCACCGGGAAACGGCGGGGCCGGGACCTGACCCAGGCGGAAAAGCTGCGCAAGGGGCCCATCGATCTGCCTTTTTTGATGCTGACCATGCTGCTGCTGGCCGTTGGGCTGGTGATGCTGCTGTCCGCTTCCTCCTACGCGGCGCTGTATGACTCGGCGGCGGGCTATAAGGTGGTGGACGGCGTTATCACCTATGGCGACGCCATGTACTACTTCAAACATCAAGCCATTTACGCTGTCATTGGGGTCGTGGCCATGTTCCTGGTGTCCCGGATGGACTATCAGTATTTGCGGATTCTGTCCGTCCCTATACTGGTGGTGTCCATCCTCCTGCTCATCCTGGTCATGACACCATTTGGTGTCACCGCCAACAACGCAAAGCGGTGGCTGCACCTGCTTCTGGTGGTAGGCCCCACCTTCCAGCCCTCGGAAATCGCCAAGCTGGGGGTTATCCTGTTCTTTGCGGCGGGACTGTCCAAGCGGAGGCCGGGGGTACCCACCTTCCGGAAGCGGCTCCACCAGCCACTGGAGGGGCTGCGGTGGTTCTTCTACTGGAGCGACCTGAAGGAACTGATTCCCTATGTACTGGTTCTGGGCGTGGTGCTGCTGCTGATTGGCCTCCAGCCCCACCTGTCCTGTATGATTCTGGTGGCGGCAGCCGCCGCGGCGGTTCTGTTCGCGGCGGGTATCCGTATCGGCTGGTTTATCGCCGGAGCCTTAGGACTGGGAGGCGTGGTCTACTATGTGCTGGTGGTCGTGGGCTACAACGGCACCCGTATCAAATCCTGGCTGGACCCCTGGTGGGACCCTACAGACAAGAGCTATCAGGTTCTGCAATCCATCTACGCGGTGGCCTCCGGCGGGCTGACCGGCCTGGGCTTCGGCCAGAGCCGCCAGAAGTACCTCTATCTGCCGGAGGAGCAGAACGACTACATTTTTGCCATCATCTGCGAGGAGTTGGGGCTGATCGGCGCGGTGATGGTCATCCTGCTGTTCGCCCTGCTGATCATCCGTGGCTACTATCTGGCCCTCCACGCCAAGGACAAATTCGGCACCCTGCTGATCGTGGGCATCATCACCCTGCTGGCGACCCAGGTGTTCCTGAACATCGCGGTGGTGCTGAACGTCATTCCCTCCACCGGCATCTCCCTGCCGTTTTTCAGTTATGGCGGTACGGCGCTGGCGATACAGCTGGCGGAGATGGGGATCGTCCTGGCGGTGTCCCGGCAAATTGCCGCGCCGCCCCAGGGGTGACAGGCGCGAAACGAAAGGAACGGTAAACGATGAAAGTGCTTTTTACCTGCGGCGGCACCGCAGGCCATATCAATCCGGCGGTGGCGCTGGCCGGTATGCTGACGGAGCGGGACCACGCCCAGGTGCTGTTTGTCGGCGCAGAGGGGGGCATGGAATGCTCCCTGGTGCCCAGAGAGGGGTACGCCATCCGCACGGTGCAGATCTCCAGCTTCTACCGCAGCGTGAACTGGAACAGCCTTAAACACAACCTGAAAACGGCGAAGAACCTGCTGGTCTCCCCCGCCCAGGCCAGGAAGATTTTAGACGACTTTCAGCCCGACCTGGTGGTGGGCACCGGCGGCTACGCCTCCTACCCCGTGGTAAAGGCCGCCGCCGGGCGGGGCATCCCCACGGCGGTGCATGAATCCAATGCCCAGCCCGGCCTGACCACGAAAATGCTGGCCAAGCGGGTGGATAAGGTGATGGTGGGCTTTGAGGAGTGCCGCAGCCTGTACCCCCACCCGGAGCGGGTGGAGGTCACCGGCACCCCGGTGCGCAGCGAGTTCTTCGCCCAGAACCGGGTGGAGGCCAGGAAGCTGTTGGGCATCAACGACCAGAAGCCGGTGGTGGTGACCACCTGGGGCTCCCTGGGGGCCCAGGTGATGAACCAGTACATGGTGGACTTTGTGGCCCGCGAGGTGGCGGAGGGCTGCCCCTTCCACCATATCTACGGCGTGGGCCAGCGGTACTATCAGCGGGTGCTGGAGGGACTGGCCCAGCGTGGCATCCGGCTGGAGAATTATCCGGAGCTGGACATCCGGGAGTATATCTACGATATGCCGGTGGTGATGGACAGCGCCGACGTGATTATGAGCCGGGCCGGGGCATCCACCATCGCGGAGATTTCCGCCATCGCCCATCCCAGCATCCTGGTGCCCTCCCCCAACGTGGCGGCCAACCATCAGGAGAAGAACGCCCGTGTTCTGTCCGACCAGGACGCCGCCGTGCTGATGCTGGAGAAGGACTGCTCCGGCGACGCCCTCTATGACCAGGTGAACCGGATGCTCTCCGACGTGGAGGGGCTGCGGCAGATGGGGCAGAACCTCCGCAAAATCTCCGTTACCGACGCCAATGAGCGGATTTACAACGTGCTGAAGGGCCTGCTCAAGTAACAAACCTTCCCCCCGCCGCATAGGTTAAGCTATATCGGAATGTGGGGGAATGGTCTATGGAAGAACTGATCGTCACAGGAGGGAAGCCTCTGTCCGGCAGCGTACAGGTTCACGGTGCGAAGAACAGCGTCCTGCCGATTCTGGCAGCGACGCTGCTGACCGGTTCGGTCAGCGTCCTCCACAACTGCCCGGCCCTCAGTGATGTGGCTGCCTCCCTGGTGATTTTGGAGCATTTGGGCTGCCGGGTGACCCGGGAGGGGGACTGCATCACGGTGGACGCCGCCGCCGTCACCGGTACGAAGATACCTGACCGGCTGATGCGGGAGATGCGCTCCTCAGTGATTTTCCTGGGGGCGGTGCTGGCCCGGTGCGGGGAGGCGGAGATCTCCCTTCCCGGCGGGTGCGAGCTGGGGCCCAGGCCCATCGACCTGCACCTGAAGGCCCTGACCGCCATGGGCTGTGAGATTCGGGAGGAGGGGGGTACCCTCCGCTGCTCCGGCGCGCTTCACGGCGCGGAAATTACCCTCGCCATCCCCAGCGTGGGGGCCACGGAGAACATCATGCTGGCCGCCACCGCCGCCGAAGGGGTGACGGTCATCACTAACGCCGCCCGGGAGCCGGAAATCGAGGATTTGCAGCGCTTCCTGCGGGCCGTCGGCGCGGACATCTCCGGCGCAGGCAGCTCCACGGTGGTGATTCGCGGCGGAAAACCCCTCCACGGTGGGGAGCATACCATCATCGCCGACCGCATCGTGGCGGCCACCTATCTGTCCGCCTGCGCCGCCGCCGGAGGGGAGGTGCAGGTGCAGGGCGTCCAGCGCCGTCAGCTCCTGCCGGTGCTGGAGACCTTTCGGGAGGCTGGCTGCCTGGTGCACAGCTGGGCAGAGGGGGCGGAGCTGGCCTGCCATGAGCCGTTACATAGTGTGCGCCCGGTGCGAACCTCCCCCTACCCCGGTTTTCCCACCGACGCGCAGCCGGTGGTGCTGGCCGCCCTGTGCCGGGGGGACGGCACCGCCGTCTTTGTGGAGACCATCTTTGAAAACCGCTTCCGCTATGCGGGGGAGCTGCTCCGCATGGGGGCGGATGTCCGGGTGGAAGGCAGGGTGGCGGTGGTCTGTGGTGTGAAGCGGCTCTACGGGGCCCAGCTGGAGGCCCCGGATCTGCGGGGCGGGGCGGCGCTGGTGGTGGCCGCCCTGGGGGCTGTCGGCGAGAGCCACATCACCGGCCTGGAGCATATTGACCGGGGCTATGCCAGCCTGGAGGCGGATCTGACCGCACTGGGCGGTGCAGTCACCCGAAGAGAGAAGAGACACTGAACCTTACCATTTGAGCGCAAGGGGGAGCGAAGCGTGGCTACAGAGAGAACCCGAAAGCACCAGAGCAGGCGGAAAAACGGCGGCAACCTGAACGGATTGTATCTGGCCGTCTCCGTGGTGCTGATTCTGGCCGTGATTCTGGGCGGCTCCATTGTTTTCTTTAAAATCAATACCGTTGAGGTGGAGGGCAACGTCCACTATACCGAGGAGGAGATCGTGAACGCCTCCGGCGTGAACCTGGGGGACAATCTGCTCCTGACGCGGGATGCTACCGTGGTGGCGCGGCTGCTGACGCAGCTGCCCTATGTCAGCAGCGTCACCCTTTCCCACAAGCTGCCGGATACGCTGGTCATCACGGTGGCGGAGTCGGACGCACAGGCGGCCATCTATGACGGCAGCAGCTGGTGGCTGATGGACAGCAGCGGCAAGCTCCTGGAACAGGTGGATTCCGGCACCGGCGGCGCCATGGACGAAGGGGCTTCCTCCTCTGGCGTGGAGCCGGAAGGGGAGGCTGAGGAAGCGGATGCGTCCGAGGCCGAAGCGGCCTCCTCCGGTGTGACGCCGGAAGAGGAGACTGTGGAAATGCCTGACCCGCCGGAGGGATACCCCTATATCATTGGGCTGACCCTGTTCCAGCCGGAAGCCGGGAGCGTTATCGCGGTGGACGAGGAAGGGAATCGGAGCCAGGTTCTGATGCTGGAGAGCCTGCTGAACCTGCTGCCGGCCTTCCGGAATAGGGGGCTGCTGGATGGCGTCGTTTCCATCGACCTCAGCAGCGAGAGCGAGATCATCGTCAACTACCAGAACCGCCTGACCATCAAGCTGCTCCAGGACGAGGATTACGACTATAAGGCCAAGCTGATTCTGGGCGTGCTGGAGGACTATGTGGACGCCAACTGGGAGGACGGCGACACCGGCACCCTGGATATGACCTTCTCCGACGGAAACCCCCGGCTGACGAAGAATTGACACGGGTCCCGCGGCTCCGCGAAACTTGAGCAAAAAAATAAAAAAACACCTTGACCTACACAGGCTTTGCGTTTAAAATGAAAGAGACGAAATATAGCCTGCGGCGGATTTTGCAGGAATTATACATAGGAGGAACCTGGATATGTCCTTTGGATTTGAGCAAGAGCCTGAAAACGTTGTTAGCATTAAGGTTGTTGGCATCGGCGGCGGCGGCAACAATGTGGTGAACCGTATGGTAGAGTCCGGCACCCAGGGCGTAGACTTCATCGCGGTGAACACCGACAAGCAGGCGTTGGACGTATCCAGCGCCACCTATAAGATTCAGGTGGGCGAGAAGCTGACCCACGGCCAGGGCGCTGGCGCGAACCCGGAGGTCGGGCGGAAAGCCGCTGAGGAGAGCCGGGATAAACTCACCGAAGCCCTGAAGGGGACGGACATGGTGTTTGTGGCCTGCGGCATGGGCGGCGGCACCGGCACCGGCGGCAGCCCCATCGTAGCCGAGGTGGCGCGGGAGTTGGGCATCCTCACCGTGGGCGTGGTGACGAAGCCCTTCAGCTTCGAGGGCCTCGTCCGCAAGAGAGCCGCAGAGGCCGGCATCGAGGAACTGCGCTCCAAAGTGGACTCCCTGGTCATCATCCCCAACGACCGGCTGCGCTACGCCACCGACCAGAAGCTGACCATGCGCAATGCCTTTGCTATTGCGGACGACGTGCTGCGCCAGGCGGTGGAGTCCATCTCCGACCTGGTAAAGAACGTGGGCTTCATCAACCTGGACTTTGCCGACGTGACCACTGTTATGAAGGACGCGGGGCTGGCCCACATGGGCATTGGCCGGGCCGCAGGCGAGGGCAAGGCCAAGGACGCGGCCCAGATGGCCATCTCCTCCCCGCTGCTGGAGACCTCCATCAACGGCGCACGGGGCGTTATCATCAACATCACCGGCGACCCGGACATCGGCCTTGAGGAGGTGGAGGAAGCCGCCTCCATGGTGCAGCAGGCCGCCAATCCGGAGGCCAACATCATCTTCGGCGCCACCATTGATGAGACGCTGGAGGATGAGATTCGTATTACCGTCATCGCCACCGGCTTTGACGAGAAGCCTGCGGAGGAGAGCGTCCCGCCCAAACCCTCCGGAGACGCCGCCCAGTCTGCCAACGGGCAGGGCGGGGAAGAATCCGCTGAGACGGCGGGCGATAGTGCCCAGGCCGAGGCAGAGCAGAGGAGCCAGCCGCAGCAGGAGAGCGAGGATGAGTACTTCAGAAAGCTCTTGAAGCTGTTTGAAAACTAGGACACGAAAAAATAAAACCGGAATCAGCGGGGGCTGTCGACCGAAGGCCGATAGCTCCCGTTCCATTGGACGGGAGGACCCATGAAAAACGAACTGGAACGCCTGCGCGGGGCGCTGGCCCGGCAGACCGCCCCTGCCACAGACCGGCCCCGGGACGCGGCGGTGCTGGTGCCGCTGGTGGAGACGGCGGAGGGCTGCGCCCTGCTCTACGAGGTGCGCTCGGCCACCCTGCACCGCCAGCCGGGAGAGGTGTGCTTCCCCGGCGGAGGCATCGAGGGGACGGAGACGCCCCAGGAGGCCGCCCTCCGGGAGACCTGGGAGGAGCTTTCCATCCCCCCGGAGGCCGTCACCCTGCTGGGGACAATGCCCCTGGCGGAGCACAGCTCCCGGCGGCGGGTGTATCCCGTGGTGGGTGTGGTGCCCCAGGCGGCGCTGGAGGAGGCGCGGCCCTCCCCGACGGAGGTGGGACGCATCTTTACCGTGCCGGTGGACTGGCTGCTGGCAAACCCGCCCAGCCGCACCTCCTTCACTCTGGCCCCGGAGCATTTGGAGGGGCAGCCTCCGGCGGCACAGCGGTTTTTGAAGGACTATCGCCTCCGGCAGGAGGCCCTGTACTGGCCCTGGGACGGGGAGACCATTTGGGGGCTGACCGCCCGCATCACCTGGCAACTGCTGACCTGCTGGGCGGAAGTTTTTCACAGCCTGTGAAAAAATGACAAGCGGTAACAGGCCGCAACAAAGCGGAAACAGAAGGGAGTGTATCGGCATGACGCCGCAGGATACCAACGGCAGAGACACTATCTGGAAGCTGGAGACGAATCTGGACGACATCACCGGGGAAAACCTGGGCCTCGTCATGGAGCTGCTGTTTTCCGCAGGGGCCAGGGATGTGTACTACCAGCCCATTTATATGAAGAAAAACCGCCCGGCCTGCCTCCTCAGCGTGATTTGCACCGAGGCGCAGCGCCCGGCGCTGGAGGAAGTCATCTTCCTCCACACTACCACCATCGGCATCCGCCGGGTGGAGATGGAGCGAACCATCCTCCCCCGAAGGATAGCCCAGGTGGAGACGGCGCTGGGCCAGGTGACGGTGAAGGTCTGCACCCTGCCGGATGGGTCGGCGCGGGCCTACCCGGAGTACGACAGCGTAGCCGCCCTGTGCCGGGCCACCGGAGAGAGTTATCAGACGGTGTACCGCCTGGCTCAGACCGCCTGGGCGCAGGACGGGCAGTAAGGGCGAAAAGCCGCCTCCAGAGCCGATTCTCGCAAAGCGAGAGTGATTTTCGGTCTGTGGGGTGGCTTTTTTTGCGGGAATTTGCTAGGATAAACTTGTCCAAAGGGCCCGGACAGCAAATTTTCGTAAGGTTCGTAAGGAGTGAAGTACCGTGGAAGCGAAAACAATAGGAAGGTTCATTGCCGTCCTCCGCAAGGCCAGCGGCATGACCCAGAAGGAGCTGGCGGAGCGGCTGAACGTCTCCGATAAGGCGGTGAGCCGCTGGGAGCGGGACGAGAGCCTGCCCGACCTGACCCTGATTCCGGTGATCGCGGAGCTGTTCGGCGTGACGACGGACGAACTGCTCCGGGGGGAGCGTAACCCCGCCGGGGAGCCAGCCGGGGTGGCCCGGCCCTCCCCCAGGACGGAAAAGCAAATCGCCCGCATCCTGTCCGACGGAAAGACAAAGTTGCTGACCCGCAGTATGCTGTCCGTGGGGCTGAGCCTGGCGGGGCTGCTGGGGGCCATGGTGATGAACTTCGGCTTCAACCGGGCGTATATCGGCTTCTTTGTGGGCTGCCTGTTCTATGTGGCGGCGGTCTTGTGCGAGGCGGTCTTCTGCATCCTGGCCCACGCCGGGACTGGCGGGGAGGACTTCCAGGGGGAGGAGTTGAACAATTTTCGGCGCTTCCTCCTGCGCACGGCGAAGGCCGTGATGGGGCTGGCGGTGGTGCTGCTGGGGGCGACCATCCCCCTGATTGCGATTCCCTATGACACCTATCAGGGGATTGCAGGTGTCACCTGGCTGGCCTACGGGCTGATAGACGGCCTGCTGGCGGCGGCGCTGTGGGGCATCCTGACGATAGTGGTTTCCCGCACGGCGGAGAAGCGGGGCTTTTACCGCATCAGCGAGGAGGAGGTCACCCGCCGCACCAAATTGTGGAAGGCGAGAGGAAAGACCCTTGGCGTCACGGCGCTGGTGATGGCGCTGACCCTGGTGGGTCAGCTGATGTTCAACGAGAACGCTTCTGCGGAACAGCTGGTGCAGGGCACCGTCTTTACCGACTTTGCCAGCTTCCAGACCTACATGGCGACGGAGCCGGAACCCGACGATGCGGTCTTGGGCGGGGAATCTACCGTTGAATCGGTGGAGTCTGATGTCGCAAGAATGCAGGACGATGAGGCTGCTGCGGAGGAGAATGGCACTGAGGAAGATGCCACCGGGGAGGAAGTCTACCTGGAAGAACTCGAAGGCCCGGACGGTACCGCGCTGGAATACGAGTGGCGGAATACCGACGTCTGGCAGGTGCTGACCAGCGGCGAAGGGGACAGCTGGACGGTGCGGGTGCTGACGGAGGAGGACTTTGCAGCGGCAAGCCATATCCGAACGGTGGTCGGCAACGTGTTCAGCGTGGCCTACGCCGCAGAGCTGGCAGCGGGGCTTCTCTGGTACCGCCACGAGCTGAAAAAGAGAAAACTCAGTTGACAAACGCGACGAACGCGCCCGCAGGCAGCGGCCTGCGGGCGCGGTTTAGGTTGAGGGGTTATTTCGTTTTCACGGGCTGTTCCTTGTTCAGCTGGGCATTCAGCACCTGGCAGCAGGTCAGGTCCCCCAGCACGTTGACGCAGGTGGCCCCCATGTCCGCCAGGGTGTTGACGCTGATGTACACACCCATGATGCCGGTGGGCAGTCCCGCCATGGCGGACAGGGCGGCGAAAGAGGCGATGGCTCCGCCGGGGACGCCGGGGGTGCCGATGCTCAGCAGCACGTTGGCCAGCAGAATTACCACCATCATGCTGATGCTGACCTCCACCCCGCAGGCAGAGGCGAAGAAGGTAATCATGAAGCTCATCACGATGGACACTGCGTCCATGTTCACCGTGGCCCCCAGGGGGACGGCCAGGGAGGTGATCTCGTTGGGGCAGTCCAGCTCCTCCTCCATGCATTTCATGCTCAGGGGGATGGTGGCGGAGGAGGAGCAGGTGCCGAAGGCGTTCAGTGCTGCCGGAGCCACGGCGGAGAAGAACTTGCGGATGGAGCACTTGCCCAGCGTCCGCACCAGCCCGCCGTAGAACACCACGACGTACACGAAATACGTAACGTACAGGGCAATCATCACGGTGGCCAGGGACAGGATGGTGTCTGTGCCGTTGGCCTCCACTACAGTGGCGATGGAGCAGAGGACGCCCAGCGGGGTGAAGTACATCACCACGGAGATGATTTTCAGGGAAATGTCGTTGACAGATGTGATAACGGCCATCAGCGGCTCGCCCTTTTCCCCCACGGCCAGGATGGTGAAGCCGATGATGAGGGCGAACACCAGCACCTGAAGCATATTGCCGTCCGCGAAGGAGGCGATGGGATTGGAGGGGATCAGGTTCTCCAGCGTGTCCAGCAGGCTGGTGAACTGGGTGGCCTCCACTGTGCTTTCCGTCATCTCGATGGTGACGCCGGTGCCCAGGTTCAGGATGCGGGGCAGCACCAGGCCCAGGGCGCTGGCCACAGCGGTCGTCACCAGGAAGAACAGCAGGGACAGCCCGCCGATTTTACCGGTCTTGCTGACGCTGCCGATGCCGTGGATGCCTACGATAATGGAGCAGAACACCAGGGGGTAAATCATCATGTTCAACGCGTTCATGTATAGGGAGCTGACGACGGACAGGATGCTGTAGAACCAGCCCACGCTGCCCGGCACCAACAGGCCCAGCAGGATACCCAGCACCAGGCCGATGAAGATGGCTAGGGTGATGTTGACTTTTTTGAAGAGCTTCATAGCGTTTCTCCTCTCAATTTTTTCGGCGCGTTGCCGCACAGATAATAGAATAGCACGAAAAATCGCCGCTGTAAACCAAAAGATTTACAGCGGCGTTGCTGAGGGCGGGGGTTGCTGAGTTAGCCCTGGAACGCCTGCTCCAGGTCGGCGAGAATGTCGTCAATATGCTCGGTGCCGATGGACAGACGGATGGTGTTGGGGTGGATGCCCGCATCCTCCAGTTCCTGGGCGCTCATCTGGCTGTGGGTGGTGGAGGCAGGGTGAATCACCAGGCTCTTCACGTCGGCCACGTTGGCCAGCAGGCTGAACAGCTGGAGCCGGTCAATAAACGCCTTGGCGTCCTCCGCGTCCCCCTTCAGATCGAAGGTGAAGATGGAGCCGCCGCCGTTGGGGAAATACTTCTCATACAGGGCGTGGTCGGGATGGTCGGGGAGGGAGGGGTGGTTGACGTGCTCCACGTGGGGGTTCTTCACCAGGTAGTCAACCACTTTGGCGGTGTTCTCATTGTGCCGCTCCACCCGCAGGGACAGGGTCTCCAGCCCCTGGAGCAGCAGGAAGGCGTTGAAGGGGGAGATGGTTGCGCCGGTGTCCCGCAACAGGATGGCACGGATGTAGGTGACGAAGGCGGCGGGGCCTGCGGCCTGGACGAAGGAGACGCCGTGATAGGAGGGGTTGGGGGCGGCAATTTGGGGGTAATTGCCGGAGGCGGCCCAGTCGAAGGTGCCGCCGTCCACAATGACGCCGCCCAGGGAGGAGCCATGGCCGCCGATGAACTTGGTGGCGGAGTGTACCACGATGTCCGCGCCATGCTCGATGGGACGAATCAGGTAGGGGGTGCCGAAGGTGTTGTCGATCACCAAGGGCAGACCGTGTTTATGGGCGATGGCGGCGATGGCATCGATGTCCGGAATGTCGGAGTTGGGGTTGCCCAGGGTCTCGATGTAGACGGCGCGGGTGTTCTCCTGAATGGCAGCCTCCACCTGGGCCAGGTCGTGGGCATCCACAAAGGTGGTGGTGATGCCGTAGAGGGGCAGGGTGTGGGCCAGCAGGTTGTAGGAGCCGCCGTAGATGGTCTTTTGGGCCACGATATGGCTCCCAGCGGTGGCCAGGGCCTGAATGGTGTAGGTGACGGCCGCCGCACCGGCGGACAGAGCCAGACCGGCCACGCCGCCCTCCAGAGCCGCCACCCGGTCCTCAAACACACCCTGGGTGGAGTTGGTCAGGCGGCCGTAGATGTTGCCCGCATCGGCCAGACCGAACCGGTCGGCGGCGTGCTGGCTGTTGCGGAACACGTAGGAGGTGGTCTGGTAAATGGGCACCGCCCGGGCGTCGGTGGCGGGGTCGGGGCTTTCCTGGCCGATGTGGAGCTGTTTCGTCTCAAATTTCCAGGACTGTTTCGTCTGTTCAGTAATGGCTGCCATGATAAAATACCTCTTTCATTTTTTAATTTGGTTTTCCTGTGGGCAAAACAGGAATTAAAGGGGGAGAAACCATCGCGCGGGAACGCGCAGGGGGAAAGAGGTCACATTCGCCCAAAGCGGAAGTTGTGCCGCAGCACCTCAGGGAAGATAACGGTCATCGTCTGACACTCCTTACGCCGCAAGCCGCGGCGGGAAGATAGCGGTTCCGGCAGAAATAAGGCCGGGAGCCTTAATCCCTATTTCCTAGGGATTTACTATGATTAAGATAGCAGAAGAAGCGCCTTTTGTCAACCCCTTTTTTCAGAAAAGTCGGGAAAATTCCCGCCGGAATCCGGCGAACCGGGACGAAACGCGGGGAAACGAGCCAAAAGGTGCCCTAAAATCGGGAACATGCGGGAAACTTGCGAACGATTGTGGCTTGTAAAGAGGGATAAAGGAGGTTACAATCCAGTTACAAACTGTAACAGGGAGGGAATCGCCATGCGTTTCTCACGCGGGGGAAGGCTCTGGCTATTGATTGCGGCGCTGGCGCTGTGCCTTGGGCTGTGCAGCCCGACGGCTACGGCGAAGGGGGATTTGACGGTGCTGGTGAACCGGCAGGCGGTGAACGCCTGGGCGGATGACGAGGGCCTTGTGTATGTGGAGCTGGAGGGCTTCTGTCAGGCGGCTGACGGACAGGCCCATGTCAGCGAACGGGGGGACGTGGTCACGGTGGGGCTGTCCGGTTGTTCCGTCATTGCTCAGGTGGGGAAGCAGTACTTCTCCGCCGATGGGGTCTATTACTTCTGCGGCGTTGCCGGAACGGTGCGGAGCCGCTACGGGAAGTGCTACGTCCCGCTGGAACCGCTGGCAGAGCTGTTTTCCGCCTCCGTGGAGGAGGGGGACTGTAAAATCACCGTCCGGACGACGGAGCAGGGCCAGAGCCTGACTACCGCCAGCGCGCAGGACCGGGAGGGGGAGCTGTACTGGCTCAGCCGCATTATCTCTGCCGAGGCCAGGGGGGAGAGCCTGAACGGGAAGATCGCCGTGGGCAACGTGGTGATGAACAGGGTGGCCAGCGAGCTGTTCCCGGACACTGTCTACGGCGTGATCTTTGACACCCTGTACGGGGTGCAGTTCTCTCCGGTGGTCAACGGCAGCGTGTACGACGAGCCGACGGAGGAGAGCGTCCTGGCCGCCAGGCTGGTGCTGGACGGCGCGGAGGTGACGGGGGAGGCGCTGTACTTTGAGAACGAGGCCATCGCCTCCTCCAGCTGGGTCAGCCGGAACCGGGAGGAGCTGTTCGTTCTGGGGAATCACACCTTTTACGCGTAAACCGGCCGCCTGCCGCTTTACACGGCAGGAAAATTCGGGTATAATAGCCACAGAGACTGTGGCTATTTTCTTTTGCCCACAGGCAGGCGGCAGGATGTTCAACAGCCTGTGAACAACCATAGCGCGTATAAAAAGCGCAGGAAACAGAGAGGGAAAGGCGGGAAAACGCCCATGAAAAAAGCACTTTTGGTGGTATCCTCCGGCACGGATGACGCCGCCGCGCTGGAAAAGAACCTCGGCGCGCTGGAGCGGGCGCTGGCAAGGGCGTTCCCCGACCGGACGTTCCGCAGGGCCTTCACCTCCAGCTACGTCCGCCGGGCGCTGCGCAGACGCCGGGGCGTGGCGGTAGACGGCGTGGTGGAGGCGCTGACCGCCCTGCGCATGGAAGAATATGAGGATGTGCTGGTGCAGCCCACCTATCTGGAAAACGGGGAGGAGATGGAAGCCCTGCGCCGGGAGGCGCAGTTCTATCAGAAGCAGTTTCCCCGGTTCTCCGTGGGCCGCCCGCTGCTGACCACCATTGACGACTATCTGGCCCTGGCGGATGCGGTGATTGCGGGCCTGCCCGCCTTGGATGACAGCGAGGCCCTGGTGTTGGTGGGGCTGGGCACGGAGCGGCACATGGACCCCACCTATGCCTGCCTGGACTATGTGTTTCGGGATAAGGGGTATCAGAACCTGCTCGTGGGGGCGCTGGAGGGGTATCCCGGCGTGCCGGAGATTCTCAATCGGCTGGCTGCAGCCTGGAACGTGCGGCGGGTCTACCTGATGCCGCTGATGGTGGCGGCGGAGCCCGCCGCCTGCAACGACCTGGCGGGGAAGGACGAAGACTCCTGGGCGAACCAGCTTCGGCGGCACTATTTTGAGGTAGTGCCGCTGCTCCAGGGCCTGGGGGAGAACCGGCAGATTCCTGCCCTGTTCGTGGCCCACGCCAGGGAGGCCCTTCAGACCCACCCCGGCTGGCAGGATTTGTGAGTTTCCCGGAAAAAACGTTGACAAATCGGGGCATCTGACGGATAATAAAAAACAGCGCAACCCGTGTCCGGCGAGGGGAAGCGCGGATACGGCATATCCGCGTCTGTGCCGGAACGGCGCACTGCAAGGCCAGGGGGATGCCCCTGCAAAAGGGGTGTTGATTGGAACATGGAGCAGTTGTCCACTTTTTTGGCAAACTTTGACGTGACCGTACTGCTGGTTTATCTGCTGCGGGCGGCCATCGCCCTGCTGTGCATCGTGCCCCATGAGTTGGCCCACGGCTATACCGCCCTGCGCCTGGGGGACCATACCGCCCAGTGCCAGGGGCGGCTGACCCTGAACCCCCTGTCCCATATCGACCCGCTGGGCCTGCTGCTGATGATTTTTGCAGGGTTTGGCTGGGCCAAGCCCGTGCCGGTGAATATGCGCAACTTCCGCAACCCGAAGCGGGGGATGGCGATTACGGCCCTGGCCGGCCCGGTGTGCAACCTGCTGATTGCGTTGGCGGCGCTGGGGCTGGCTAGCGTGGTGTATCACTTCTTTCTGACCACCCAGGCGGCGGTATACATCATGCTGCTGCTGATGTACATCGCGGTGATGAGCACAGGGCTGGGGATGTTCAACCTGATTCCCATCCCCCCGCTGGACGGCTCAAAGATTCTGTTCTCCCTGCTGCCGGATCGCATTTACGCCCAGATTCTGCGCTATGAGCGCTATGTGATGCTGCTTCTGTTCGCCCTGGTATTTTTGGGGGTGCTGGATACGCCGCTGAGCGCTATGATTTCCTGGGCCATGAAGGGGCTCTGCGCCCTGACCCGCTTCCCATTTGCGATGATGAGCGCACTGGGGGTGAGCTGATGGAGACACCGGTTTACCATCTGGAGGGGGTGGTCCACACCCGCTCCGAGTTGGAAAATTTTGACGGGCCGCTGGATTTAATCCTCAGCCTTTTGAGCAAGAATAAGATGGAGATTCAGGACATCCAAATCTCCCTGATTTTAGACCAATACTTCGCCTGGATGGAGCAGCGCAAGGCGCTGGACCTGGACGTGGCCAGCGAGTTTGTCACCATGGCCTCCCATCTGGTGTATATCAAGACGAGGATGCTCCTCTCCATCAATGACGAAGAAGCCCAGTCCGAGATGGAGGAGTTGATTGCCTCTCTGGAGGCCCGGCAGCGCAGCGAGGCTTATGCCAAGGTGCAGCTGGTGGTGCCCCAGCTGGAGAGCCGGTTCGAGCAGGGCCGCAACTATATCACCAAGCAGCCGGAGAATATTGCGCCGGACAGGACTTACCGCTATCAGCATAAGCCGGAGGACCTGCTGAATGCCATGAAGCGGCTGTACGAGGCGGGGGCAGAGCCGGTGCGGCCCGCCCAGGAGATGCTCAGCGGCATCGTGGGCCGGGAGCCCTACCCGGTGACGGAAAAGGCCAGGGAAATTCTGGACCGGCTGGTGCTGTTCAGCGTAACCCGGTTCAAGGCGCTGTTCCTGGGCAGCAGGTCCCGCAGCGAGCTGGTGGCCACCTTCCTGGCTGTGCTGGAGCTGTGCAAGAGCCGGAAGATCCGGCTGGCCGGGACGGATGACAGCTGCACCGTCACGGTGATTCACGCGGAGGATTTGGAGGACGACCGGACGGAGCTGTCCGCCGACGCCTATTAAGGTACCTGTGCAGAGAAAGAGGGTGTTCCCAATTTGGAAGTTCAGATGATAGAATCCGTGTTAGAGGGCATCCTGTTTGCAGCGGGGGAGCCGGTGGAGGCTGACCGGCTGTGTAAGCTGCTGGACGTGGACAAGGTGACGCTGGACGGCGCGGCCAAGAGCCTGGCGGATGGGTACCGGTTTGAGCGCCGGGGCATCCGGCTGTTGCAGCTGGACGGGGCCTATCAGCTCTGCTCCGCCCCGGAGCATGGGGACATCATCCGCCGGGCCATGGAGACCCGCAAGCCCCCCCAGCTGAGCCAGACGGCGCTGGAGGTGCTGGCCATCTTCGCCTACTTCCAGCCCACCACCCGGGGCTTTGTGGAGCAGGTGCGGGGGGTGGACTCCACCTACACCGTGAAGCAGCTGTTGGAGCGGGGGCTCATCGAGGAGGCGGGCAAGCTGAACGTGCCGGGCCGCCCCACCCTGTTCCGCACCACCAAGCAGTTTTTGCGCTGCTTCGCCCTGGACAGCCTGGACGACCTGCCCCCGCTGCCTGAGACGGGGGAGGAGGCCAAGCTGACCAAGGAGATGGAGGACGCGGTGGCCAGAATGAAGCTGGTGCAGGAAGGGCAGGGTGAGGAAGGATGAAGGCGCTGCTCGTCATTCTGATTGTGCTGGCCGTACTGGTGCTTATCGGCTTTATCCGGTTCGGCGGCACGGTGGAATACTCCTCGGAGGGGCTGACCGTCCTGGTTAAAGTCCTGTGCTTCAACATCAAGGTGCTGCCCAGGCCGGAAAAGACGCCGGAGCAGCAGGCCGCCGATGAGGAGAAGAAGAAAAAGGCCGAAGAAAAAAAGAAGAAAGCCGAGGCAAAGCGCAAAGCCAAGGAGGAAAAGCGCAAGGCCAAGGCGGAAAAGAAGGCCCAAAAGAAAAAGAAGCAGCCGGAGGAGGACAAAAAGCCGAAGAAGGGCGGCAGCCTCCAGCTGATTTTAAAGATGATTCCCGCCGGGCTGGAGACCCTGGGCGACCTGAAGAACGTCCTGCGGTTTGACGAGTTGTATGTCCGTTACACCATCGCGGGCCAGCCCGACCCGGCAGGGGCGGCCAGGCAGTACGGCATGATTTGCGCCGGAGGCGGCGCGGTGACGGCGCTGCTGGAGAACAACCTGAGGATACGCAGGCGGGAGGTCTCCGCCTGGGTGGACTTCACCACCACAGAGGCGCTGGTTTATGTGCGCCTGACCATCACCCTGTCCCTGGGGCGGGTGGTCTGCTTCGCCGTGAAGGCTGGCATCAAATTCCTTCGTATTTATCTTGCCGACCGGCAGGAAAAGAAACATAAATCCAAACAGGAGGGTCAATAATATGGAAAAGAAGCATCCGATCAGTGAAGTCATGGGTATCACCATGGAAAAGGTCAAGGAAATGGTGGACGTGAACACCATCGTCGGCACCCCCATCACCACCGCGGAGGGCATTACCGTTGTGCCCATCTCCAAGGTCAGCTTCGGGTTCGCCTCCGGCGGCAGCGATTTCGCCACCAAGAACCAGCCCGCCGAGAAGGACAATGCCTTTGGCGGCGGGGCCGGGGCCGGGGTCAACATCGACCCGGTGGGCTTCCTGGTCATCCGCAACGAGACGGTGAAGCTGATTCCCGTGACCCCCGCCCCCGGCGGCCCGGTGGAGAAGGTCATCGACATGGTGCCGGAAATGGTGGACAAGGTCGCCGGTATGGTGGACAAGAAGAAGGCCGAAAAGGCGGAGAAGGCCGCCGCAGAGGCCGAAGCCCAGCAGGCGGCCCAGGCTGCGGAGGAGAAGCCGCAGTAATACAGATGAGGTGAAGTCGTTTTGAGATGGAAAAAAGTCCTGACCCTGGCGCTGTGCATGGCGCTGCTGTGCGCGGTCTGCCGGACGCCTGCCGCGGCCATTTCCACCTCTGCAACCTCCACTTATGTCATCGATGTGGACAGCGGTCGGGTGCTCTATGAAAACAACGCCAATGAGGAGCGGCCCATCGCCAGCATCACCAAAATTATGACGGTCCTGGTGGCCATCGAGGCCAGCACGGAGGAGGATCTGGCGCAGGTCTGCACCGTCTCCGCCTACGCAGCCTCGGTGGGGGGCAGCTCCCTGTACCTGCTGGAGGGGGATGAAATCACCCTCCTCAGCGCCCTCTACGGCTGCCTGCTCCGCAGCGGCAATGACTGCGCCGTGGTGGTGGCTGAGACCATCGCCGGCAGCGAGGAAGCCTTTGCCGACCTGATGAACGAGAAGGCGACGGAGTTGGGGATGGAGCACAGCCACTTCGTCAGCTGCAACGGCCTGGTGGATGAGGACAACTACTCCACCGCCCGGGATATGGCCATCCTGGGGGCCTATGCCATCCAGAACGAGCTGTTCGCGGAGATCTGCGGCACCTGGGTCATCACCACCGAGGACGGCTATTGGATTGAGAACCACAACAAGCTCCTGTCCTATGACGACCGGTGCATCGGCATCAAGACCGGCTTCACCACCCTGGCGGGGCGGACGCTGGTGTCCTGCGCCCAGGACCCGGACACGGGGGAGCGGGTGGTCTGCGTCACCCTGAACGACTCCTATGACTTTGACGACCATATAGCCGTCTATGACTGGGCCTTCGCCACCTACACCCCCAAGACCCTCTGCACCGCCGGAGAGACGGTGACTACCCTGACTTTTGCCGGGAACGGGGCCACCGCTACCCTGGTGACGGCGGAGGATGTCACCTACCCCCTGTTGGAGGGGGAGGAGAGCGGCCTGAGCTGCAAAATCACCTGCCCGTCCAACGTCCCCAGCGTCATCAAGGAAGGGAGCGAGGCGGGCAAAATCGTCTATTACCTGGACGGGGAGGAGATCGCCTCCGCCGCGCTGTACTACGGCAAGGTGGTCTACCGATGAAGGAGCGGCTGCAAAAAATCCTGTCCGCCCGGGGGGTCTGCTCCCGCCGGGGGGCGGAGGAGCTGATGCGCCAGGGCCGGGTGACGGTGAACGGCGCTGAGGCCAGCCCCGGCGACCAGGCTGACCCGGAGCAGGATTTGATTTGTGTGGACGGTGCGTCCATCCCTGGTTCGCAGAGGCCGGTCTACCTGATGCTGAACAAGCCACGGGGGTATGTGACCACCCTCTCCGACGAGCGGGGGCGGCCCACGGTGGCCCAGCTGGTGGCGGACTGCCCGGCGCGGGTCTACCCGGTGGGTCGGCTGGACTGCAACTCCGAGGGGCTGCTGCTCCTGACCAACGACGGCGCGCTGGCCCAGGCCCTGACCCACCCCAGCCATGGGGTGGAGAAGGAGTACCTGGTTCGGGTGTCCGGCGACGCGGCGGCGGCCCTCCCCCTGCTGAACCATCCCATGACCGTGGACGGGGTGCGCTACAACGCTGCCGCCGTGGCGGTGCGGCCCTCCAGGGAGGCGGGGACAAGCCTGCTCTCCGTCACCATCACCCAGGGGAAGAACCGCCAGGTGCGCAAAATGTGCGCCGCGGCGGGTCTTCGGGTGCACCGCCTGAAGCGCATTCGGGAGGGGCCGTTGCGTCTGGGCAGCCTGGGCAGCGGCCAGTGGCGCTATTTGCAGGAAGAAGAGATAGAACTGCTGAAAAGCGGGGTCAAACAGGGGAACTGACCGGCCAAAATGCAAGAAAATTTTAAAATCTTGCAAAAAAGAATTGCAATTTCTCTTCAAATTCGCTACAATGATGCTATTGTAATAGCACAACAGGGGCGAAGCGAACTGCAATTTTGAAAAAAAGGAGCGGTCAGCCAACATGACGAATAATATTTTAGGCATGATTCAGGAGAATATGTCCGGCTTCTCCAAGGGCCAAAAGCTCATTGCCAATTATATTCTAAATTCCTACGACAAGGCGGCCTTTATGACGGCCAGCAAGCTGGGCAAGACGGTGAACGTCAGCGAGTCCACGGTGGTGCGCTTCGCGGCGGAGCTGGGCTTTGACGGCTACCCCAGTATGCAAAAGAGCCTCCAGGAGATGATCCGCAACAAGCTGACCAGCGTGCAGCGCATTGAGGTCTCCCGGGACAGACTGGGCAATCAGGACATCATCTCCTCCGTCATGCAGTCGGACACGGAGAAAATCCGCCTGACCCTGGAGGAGACGGACCGGGGCCGCTTTGATGAGGCGGTGGACGCCCTGGCCAGCGGCAACCGTATCTTCGTGCTGGGCATCCGCTCGGCAGGGGCGCTGGCGGGCTTTTTGGTGTACTACCTCCGGTTCATGTTTGACGACGTGATTCAGGTGAACAGCAGCGCCATGAGCGAGGTCTTTGAGCAAATCGCCAAGGTGCGGGAGGGGGACGTGTTCATCGGGATGTCCTTCCCCCGGTACTCCAAGCGCACCATCAAGGCCATGCAGTACGCCAAGGACAAGGGAGCCAAGGTCATCGCCATTACGGACAGCGAGGCGTCTCCCCTGGCGGCGGTGGCGGACTATGCCCTCCTGGCCAAGAGCGACATGGCCTCCTTCGTGGACTCTCTGGTGGCCCCGCTGAGCCTGCTGAACGCTCTGCTGGTGGCGGTGGGCGCCAAGCGGAACGACCAGCTGGAGACTACCCTCAGCGGCCTGGAGCAGATTTGGGACGAGTACGATGTCTACGAAAAGCCGGGCGGAGATCGGTAAACGGTATGCTACATAAAAACGGCGGGGTCAACCGGTTTGGCTCCGCTGCTTTTGCGAGGAGAACGCGGATATGAGCGATGTTTTGGTAGTGGGCGGCGGCGCAGCCGGGCTGATGGCAGCTATTACGGCCGCCAGGCACGGGGCCGCCGTCACACTGTCGGAGCGCAACGAGAAGGTGGGCCGGAAGCTGTATATCACCGGCAAGGGCCGCTGCAACGTGACCAATGATTGCACGGCGGAGGAGGCGCTGCAAAACCTGCCCCAGGGGGGCAAGTTTTTGTACAGCGCCATGAACCGCTTTCCGCCGGAGGAGACGAAGCGGTTCTTCACCGGGCTGGGCGTCCCCCTGAAAACGGAGCGGGGCAACCGGGTGTTCCCGGTGTCCGACAAGGCGGCGGACATCATCGACGCACTGTTTTTTGAGGCGAAGCGGCTGGGGGTGGACATCGTCCACAGCCGGGTGGAATCGCTGCTGCTGGAGGAGGGCACGGTAACGGGCGTCCGGTGTGAGGACGGCAGGGTACTTCCCGCCGGGCAGGTCATCGTGGCCACCGGCGGCTGCTCCTACCCCGCCACCGGCTCCACCGGGGACGGCTACCGGCTGGCCCGACAGGCGGGGCATACCGTTACCCCGGTGCGGGGCTCCCTGGTGCCTCTGGTGGAGCGGGGGGATACCTGCGCCAAAATGCAGGGCCTCGCCCTGAAAAATGTGGCGATTCAGGTGAAGAACCAGAAGGGCAAAACGGTGTACCGGGATTTTGGCGAGCTGCTCTTCACCCACTTCGGCCTGTCCGGACCGATGATACTCTCCGCCAGCGCCCACCTGCGGGATTTTGACAAAAACGAATTTTCTGTTATAATAGATATGAAGCCTGCCCTGGACGAAAAGACACTGGACGAGCGCATCCTCCGGGACTTTGGGGAGAACCGCAACCGCACCCTCCAGAACAGCCTGGGGGGCCTGCTGCCCCGGCTGATGATTCCGGTGATAATCGAGCGCACCGGCATCCCGCCGGAGACGAAGATTCACGACATCACGAAGGCCCAGCGCCGGGCGCTGCTGGAGCAGTTGAAGGACTTCCGGGTGGACATCAGCGGCCCCCGGCCGGTGGAGGACGCCATCGTCACCTCCGGCGGTGTACGCCTCAGCGAGGTGAACCCGGCCACCATGGCCTCCAAACGGACGAAGGGGCTGTACTTCGCCGGAGAAGTGCTGGACGTGGACGGTTACACCGGCGGCTTCAACCTTCAGGTGGCCTGGGCCACCGGGTACGCGGCGGGTCTGGCCGCCGCAGAGCAGGCAAACAAGAGAGAGGAAGGCTAAGCATGATTTCCATTGCCATTGACGGCCCCAGCGGGGCGGGCAAAAGCACCATGGCAAAGCGCCTGGCGAAGGAGCTGGGCTTCGTCTATGTGGACACGGGGGCGATTTACCGCACCGTCAGCCTGTACGCCAGCCGGAAGGGCCTTGCCCCCACCGATGGGGAGGGCATCGCCGCCCTGCTGCCGGAGATTCACATCGACCTGGCCTACGGCGCGGACGGCGCGCAGCAGATGATCTTAAACGGCGAGAACGTCTCCGGGGAGATCCGCACCCCGCAAATCTCCATGTACACCTCCGCCGTGTCCGCCATCCCGGCGGTGCGGGCCTTCCTGCTGGACTTGCAGCGGGATATGGCCCGGCGGAAGGACCTGGTGATGGACGGCCGGGACATCGGCACCGTGGTGCTGCCCGACGCAGACATCAAGCTGTTCCTCACCGCTGCGCCGGAGGCCCGGGCGAAACGCCGTTGGCTGGAACTGCGGGAGAAGGGCGACCCCATCCCCTATGAGCAGGTGCTGGCAGACGTGGTGCAGCGGGACGAGAACGACAGCCATCGGGCCATCGCCCCGCTGAAGCAGGCGGAGGACGCGGTGCCGGTGGACACGACAGATTATGACCTGGAGGAGAGCTATCAGCTGCTCCTTCGGACGATTCGTGAGAGGATGTGAGCCTATGGCAGAGGAAAAGGCGCACAAGAAGCGCATACCCCCCAAGTCCAGGGAGACCATGCGCCGGTGGTATCAGCTGGTGTGGCACCTGGTATGGCCCATCTTTACGCTGATTATGTACCCGGTGAAAGTGTTCCACCGGGAGCGTATTCCGGAGGGGGCCTGCCTCATCTGCGCCAACCACAGCTCCAACGCAGACCCACCTATGGTCTGCCTGGCCGCGGGGCAGAAGCACTTTATCCGCATCATGGCCAAGCAGGAGCTGATGGATATTCCGGTCATCGGCTGGGTGTTCAACAAAATCGGCACCTTCGGCGTGGACCGGGGCAACAGCGACCTGAACGCCATCAAGACGGCCATGAAGGTCTTAAAGGGCGGGGATAAGCTGCTGATGTTCCCGGAGGGCACCCGCGTGGCGGAGGGTCAGTCCGGCAGCGCCCATACCGGCGCGGCGATGCTGGCCATGAGAACCGGGGTGCCGGTGGTGCCGGTGTTCTCCACCAGGAAGAAGCGGCTGTTCCACCGCAGCGCCATGGTGTTCGGGGAGCCGTATGTCATCAAGCCCGCCGGGAAGCGGGCTACCCCTCAGGAGTATGAGGAGCAGGCCCAGCTGCTGCTGGAAAAAATCTACGCGCTGGAGGCCGAGCTGCCATGAAGGTCATGCAGGCCAAGTCTGCCGGCTTCTGCTACGGCGTCCGCCGGGCAGTGGAGCTGGCGGAGCAGACGGTGGAGGCGGGTACCCCCTGCGTTATGCTTGGGCCTATCATTCACAACGCCCATGTGGTAGAGGCGTTCGCCCAGCGGGGCATGGGCTGCGTCTCCTCGGTGGAGGAGGTGCCGGAGGGCTGCGCCGTGCTGATTCGCTCCCACGGGGAGAGCCGGGCGGTGTACCGTGCGCTGGAAGAAAAAGGAATCCCGGTGGTGGACGCCACCTGCCCCAACGTCTCCCGCATACACGATTTCGTCCGGAAAGCGGAGGAAAATGGCCGGATTCCGGTCATTATTGGGAAAAAATCCCATCCCGAAGTGCTGGCGACAGCGGGATGGTGTCACGGCGCGATTGTGCTGGAAACCGCCGAAGAGTTGGAAAAATGGCTGAAAGAAGGGGAAAATCGTTATGATTTACCCCTGACCCTGGTCTGCCAAACCACTGCCTCAAAAGAAAATTGGAAAAAATCTGTGAAAATTGCAAAAAAACTATGTACAAATGCCGAGATATTTGATACAATGTGTAATGCGACATACCATAGACAAGCAGAGGCGGTCAGTCTCGCAAAGGAATGCGATGCTATGATTGTGGTTGGAGACCATGCTAGCTCCAACACCCGGCATCTGGCAGAGCTTTGTGAGGCGGAATGCGATAATGTGATTTGGATTGAACAGGCAGCTGATTTGCCGGAGCACTTATTGAACGGCGCGGCTTGTGTTGGTATCACCGCGGGCGCATCCACGCCCGGGTGGATAATAAAGGAGGTCAAAAACAAAATGAGCGAAGAAACCATGGAGATCGAAGAATCCTTCCAGGAGATGTTGGAGAAGTCGATCAAAATTTTAAATACAGGAGATAAGGTCACTTGTACCGTTGTGAATATCACACCGACCGAGCTCCAGGTGGAGCTGGGTACCAAGCATACCGGTTATATCTCTGAAACGGAGTTTTCCGATGATCCTTCCGTCAAGATGGCAGAGGCCGTCAAAATTGGCGACCAGCTGGAGTGCGTCGTCCAGCGGGTCAACGACCAGGACGGCATCGTTACCCTGTCCAAGAAGAAGCTGGATGCCAACCGGAACTGGGAAATGATCGAAGAGGCCGAGGCCAACAAGACAGTGGTCGAGGGCTATATCAAGGAGCAGAACAAAGGCGGCGTCGTGGCCAACGTCAAGGGCATCCGCGTGTTCATACCCGCTTCCCAGACCGGCCTGCGCCGCAACGAGCCCATGGACAGCCTGGTGGGCACCACCGCCCGTATGCACATTACCGAGGTCAACCGTGGCCGCCGCCGCGTGGTGGGTTCTATCCGCAGCGTGGCCGCCGAGGAGCGGGCTGCCAGAGCCCAGGCCATTTGGGACAATATCGAGGTGGATAAGCACTACACCGGCACCGTGAAGAGCCTGACTTCTTACGGCGCGTTTGTAGACATCGGCGGCGTGGACGGCATGGTTCACATCTCTGAGCTGTCCTGGTCCCGCATCAAGCACCCCTCCGAGGTGGTCTCCGTGGGCGACACCCTGGACGTGTACGTCATCAAGTATGACCCGGAGCGGAAGAAGATCTCCCTGGGCGTGAAGGACCGCACCGTCTCCCCCTGGCAGAACTTCATGGACACCTGCAAGGTGGGCGACATCGTCACCGTGAAGGTGGTCAAGCTGATGAGCTTCGGCGCCTTTGCCGAAATCGTCCCCGGCGTGGACGGCCTGATTCACATCTCCCAGATTGCCGACCATCGGGTGGAGAAGCCTGAGGACGAGCTGGCCGAGGGCCAGACCGTGGAGGTCAAAATCACGGACATCAATGAGGAGACCAAGAAGGTTTCCCTGTCCCGCCGCGCCGCCCTGCGCGATGCGGAGGATGAGTACGACGATGAGGACTGAGTCCCCTCTCGGCTGAGCTGACTGCGTAAGGAGCTGCCCCGCGAGTTTGTCTCGCGGGGCAGCTTTTTAAGTCATTTAAATCATTTAAGTCAGTACGCCAGGAAAGCCAAGCCACCGGCAGCATTTACGCCGCTGATATTGTTACATAGCTGTGGCGACATCCTTGCGCTTATCCTGCGTCCCTGATAAAATAGACTCAGGAACGGCGAAGGCCAGAGGGGTCAAATTTGGCCGTCCGCCGAGGCCCCTGCCGGAAAACTTCTATGAGGTTTATAAGGCATGGAGGAATAAAGAAATCCCTCTGAAGCAAGCCGCCGAGATGTGCGGACTGCCCAGGGGAACGTTCTATGACAAGGCCCGAAAATTTGAAAAGGAGAAGAAAAAGAGCCGCGCAACAATTTGGAAAGGTGTACCCTTTCAAACGCAAATGCGTACACGCCCTTATCTGAAATTTTATCACGGCAGGTTGTAAAATGCAACCATCAAATTGGATGAATTTGAATTTTTTCTGTGGTGATATAACCGTTAAAGCAAGTGCTATAAAGATAAAATTTCGTGCAATTTGCACACGGAAAAAGTTTGCCTCTCAAGAGTGTGTTTGGCTTTAGATTATTGGGAACTGCCAGGCAATAACTCTCTGCTATATAGAGGACGGGAGACGAAAAAGAGGTGCGTCTCCCGTTCGATTTTAGAAGTTCTCAGTTTTTACATCCTGCCTGGTGAGTCGCTTCACTTTATCATCAAGAGACTCTTTGCTGGTCTTGCTGAAGTGAAGCCCGATATTGTAGGTTGTCCCTCCAATCTTCATCGTAAGGCTCCCGTCCGGTTTGCCCTATACTTCCGCCTTTTCAGTTTCTTTTTCTTGCATAGAATACCTCCCATAAAACAAATTGGAGCGTATGCTGCAACCGCAGTCACTCGCTCCAAAAACATTCTGCACATATCTTCCTTCTGACTGTGACGCTTATTTTATAGACCGGTCAGCGTCACAGAGATAGCGTCACGGGTCAGGGGTGTCGTTCTCTGCTGGTTGCTCCGTCGGCGGTTGAGGTTCAACCACCGGATGATGGACGAGGCCCTGGACGTGTACACCTACGACTCCTACCCCAACTTCGCCTTCTGCATGACGGAGGATCCCCTCCATGCCGCAAACCTGAACGACCGGCGATGGAGTCGGCACCTCACCGAGGTGCGCTCCGTCTGCCCCCACTTCGGTATTATGGAGCAGCAGTCCGGGGCCATGGGGTGGAATACCCGGATGGAGTCCCCTGCCCCCAAGCCGGGGCAGCTGACCCTCTGGGCCATGCAGAGCGTGGCCCACGGGGCGGACTACATCAGCTTCTTCCGCTGGCGCACCTCCGTCATGGGCACCGAGATGTACTGGCACGGCATCCTGGACTACGACAACCGGGACAACCGGAAGCTCCGGGAGGTGAAGGCATTTGCCCGGCGGCTGGAGGCCATCCGGGAGATGGCCGGGGCGGAGTATGAGGCCCCCTTCGCCCTGGTGAAGGACTATGACAACGACTGGGACGCGGAGCTGGACGCCTGGCACCGCCGCCTGACCTGGCAGAGCGAGGAGGAGATTTTCATCGCCGCCCAGCTGGCCCACACCCCCATGGATATTCTTTATCTGCTGGACAGCACCGAGGCATCGGAGCTGCTGCACTACCCCGTCCTGTTCTACCCCCACGGCCTGATTCTGACGGAGGAACACACGGCCCTGCTGCGGGACTATGTGGAGCAGGGGGGAACCCTGGTCGTCGCCGCCCGCACCGGACAGAAGGACGCCGCCGGCCAGTGCGTTATGGCTCCCATGCCCGGCCTGTTGGCGGAGGCCACCCAGACCGACGTGACGGAGGGCACCTTCGTCGGCCCGGCGGACGGTACCGTTACCATGGACTGGGCGGGCCGGGAGCTGGACACCGGGGTTTACAATGAAGTTCTGGCCCTCACCGGGCCGGAGGCCAGAGTGCTGGCCCGGTACACCGGCAGCTACTACGCTGGGGAGCCCGCCCTGGCGGAGCGGGCGCTGGGGAAGGGCCGCATCCTCCACTTCGGCGGCACCTTCACCCGGGACACCGTCCGTGCCTTCCTGGACTACCTGCACCTGTCCGAGCCCTGGGGCGATGTGCTGACCCTCCCCGCGGACTGCGAGCTGTGCGTCCGCAGGAAGGGGGAGAACCGGCTGTTCTTCGTCCTCAACTATGCCGCTACGTCCCAGACCGTCACCCTCCGCGCTCCTCTGACGGACGCGGAGACCGGCGAGGGGGCGGAGGGAACCATCGCCCTCAGGCCCTATGAAGTGAAGATTTTCCGGAGCTGAAACAGCTCTCAGCCGACGGCTGACGTTCCTCAGACGCCTTACCGGGAAAGCAGGAAGCCCGGGCGCTCGTTGCTGTGCGCCTGGGCTTCCTTGCGGTTAGAACCCCCTGAATAAACGGCGTTTTCCAGCCTGAACTGCAAAATCTCCCGCTCCGCCATGGTTACTCCCCCTCCGGCACCCCCTCGATGGGAATCAGCTCCACGACGTGACTGATGTAGTCATCGTCCCAGTCCGAGCCGCCGTCCGTGGTGCTGGTGTACCAATAGGCCAGGTTCGCCTTTTTGTGGGGATAGAGCGTCTCCCTCTTGTGGCTGTCATCAAAGCCGTAGCCGTGGCCACCGTCGTAGACCACCTCAATGCCGATGGGCGTCCCCGCCTCATCCCGGATGTAGTCGATGAATTTGGCGGAGGAGCCGTTCAGCTCGCTCATGGAGGAATAGTGGCCGCTCTCCTCCCATTTCAGCTTAAAATACTCCTTTTCCATGATGATTTCCTTCCTTTCTCAATGGTTGTCCGTTTTGCCCTGCTTCTCTCCGTTGCCCGGCTCCCTGACGTGGCAGGGGACCAGCTCCAACTTAGTAAAATTCAAAGCCATCGATCCAGCCGCTGCTGTACTGTTGCATAAAGCCAAGCCGGTCGCCATACAGTGCCTCAGAGGTCAGCAGGTAGCCTGCCTTGCTGCCGAAAAGGCCCGTACTGAAAAAGGCGTAGACCTCCTCCCGCCTGGCCTCCGGCGCGAAGCTGTCTATGGCGGTGTTCAGCGCCTTCTACTTTACCGATGTGGTGAGCTGCAAGCGCTATCCTGCCCGGTTGGCGGCCTGCCGCAATGTGTTCAGCTGGGTTTTGGTGAACATAAAATTCCCTCCTGTGTCCTCGTCTGTGGGGTGATCTCTGTCGGATTTTATTTTTTATTATATCATACTTGAGCGGGAAAAACATCCATGTGAACTTTAACATTTTCAAGTTTGTATGAAAAATTGCCGGACGGGAGGCTGTCGGCGTCGTTCCGGAATGGTGGGCCAGGCGTAAAAAACCAAAAGCCTGCGCCGCAGTGCAGTTCGGGGAGCGATACCAGGCCCCGGAACGGCAACCGGCTCCGTCTGCGCGGTGACAGACCCGTCCGGTTTGGCTTGGCGCTGCTTTTTTAGGGACCGCTGATTTAATCTGTGCTACCATTCCGGTTTCAAATATGATATAATAAGGTTATGAAATCAAGGCAATGGAGGCGCAGAGCGATGAGACAGGAAACGTTTGCCGATATGGAATACAGCTTCCGCAAGAAGAAAACCCGGCGGGGAGAATTCCTGGAAACCATGGACGAGATCATTCCCTGGGACGAGTGGATCGGCGTCATTGAGCCGTATTACCCAAAGGGAAAGCGCGGCCGTCCGCCCGTGGGCATTGAGAAGATGCTGCGGATGTACCTGTTGCAAATCTGGTTCAATCTGTCTGATCCGGCCACGGAAGACGCCATCTATGACAGCTATTCCATGCGCAAATTTGTCGGCATCGACTTTATGACAGAGTCGGTGCCCGACGAAACTACCCTGTGCAGGTTTCGCCATCTGCTGGAGGAGAACGGCCTGAACGAGCTGTTTTTTGACGCGATCGATCGGGTCATGGCGGAAACCGGGCATGTGATGAAAGGCGGCACAATCGTTGACGTTGCCATCGTCAACGCCCCCAGGGCCTCCAAAAATGCGGAGAAGGCGCGGGCAACGGAAGTGCCCCCGTCCAAGAAGGGAAGCGCGTGGACCGTCGGGATAAAATGCCACATTATTAAAAAGGAAGGGGACGGTGAAAAAGCCCCCTGAAAGAAAAGATGGCTTCCGGCGCACGTTTGTGTGCCGGAAGCCGTCTCTGCCTTTTTACCTGTAAAAGTGTGGCCGGTCTTCCTCCGCTGTTTTACTTTACGCAGGTGATGGAGAAGCTGGCAAAGTACAGTTCCAGGAACGATTCAATGGCTGCAAAAATCTTCTTCATGACAATAGCCTCCTTTGATGTGGGTTGAGGTTGGAGCCTTGTTTCCTTTGATGATTGTATTATAACGCCTTGACAGAGACTTGTAAAATACATATAATAAACATATCACAATACCTTTTAAGTATCGTACAGGGAGGGGTTTTATGGAGCTTCGACATATTCGGTATTTCCTGGCCGTGGCGGAGGAGATGAGCTTTACCAGGGCCGCGGAGAAGCTGTGCATTGCGCAGCCGCCGCTGAGCCGCCAGATCAAAGACCTGGAGGAGGAGCTGGGGGTGACGCTGTTTCTCCGCAAGCCGCACGCCCTCCAGCTGACCGACGAGGGGCAGGTGTTCCGGCAGTACGCCGTCCGGGTGCTGGATCTGGTGCGGCGGTCCGAGGAGGATGTCAGGGAGATGCAGACCGGCCTTCACGGCGTCATCTACCTGGCCTCGGTGGAGGGGCACGCCCCCAAGTTGTTCTCTCAGTGGATTGCGGGCTTCCAAAAGGAAAACCCTCACGTCACCTACAACCTCTGGAACGGCAACTCTGACGATGTGCTCAACCGTCTGATGAAGGGGCTGTGTGAGCTGGCCATCATCATGGAGCCGCACAATGCGGAGGGCGTCTACTCCGTCCCCGTCTACAGGGAACCGTGGATTGCCATGATTCCGGACGCCTGCCCTCTGGCCAGGGAGCCGGGGGACACGGTGGACTTTCAACGGGTCATTGAGTACGACCTGATCATTCCCTCCCGGGAATCTCGGCTGCAGGAGATCGAGGGCTGGGCCGCTGCCCCGGGGAGGCAGCTGAAAATTCGCTGCCGGATGTCCCACATGCTCAACGCCTATGAGCTGACCCGACAGAACGTGGGCATTACCCTCTACCCGGCCTCCGCCAACATCGGGACGGATGCCTCCGTTTGCATCAAGCGGCTGGTCAATCCGTCGGTGACCGCCTCTTACGTCCTCATCTGGGATAAAGGCCGCCGGCTCTCCCACGCGGCAGAGGAGTTTTTGAAGTATATCCAGGCCCGGTACGCAGATGTTCCCTTTCCCTGACACACCTGCAGGGCGGATTTTGAACAGAGTGTAAAGGTTTCCGGTTTGCCTTTCTTTTTCCGGTTGATTGCTGTATAATAGTTGCATTCAAAGGGGGCAATCCCCACAGGATAAGGCACAGTTTTTGCCGGAAGGAAAGGACGCAAAATGAAACGAAAATCCATTGGAACATCCCTGCTGTTTCTTACGATGGCCTTTGCCGCTGTACTGGCCGGCTGCGCCGCCGACGGCCAAACGTCCGGCGAGACGGAGCTCTTGTTCAACGGTCATGCCATCACGCTGACGGAGGACGGGGCAATCGACCTTGACCTGCTGAGCGTAGAGGATGGCATTACCGTCACCGCCTCCAAAGCGGGGAATGAAACAATCACAGTCAACGGCGCAGAACTGGAGGATTCCGTATTCCTCGACATTACCGCAATCACCCGTGAGGAGACCGTTGAAATTGAGATTACCGGCGGCGACAGCGCCGGTACCTATACCGTCAACCTGATGCCCTCCACCTTTGGCGATTATACGACAACGGGAGAATCCCAGACCGGCGGCGACTTCTACCTCTCCACCTACGACGAGGAGGTCAACTACATCTTCAAGCTGGATAATTCCGGCAATCTGATTTTTTACAAGGAAACCGGAGACAACGCTCTGGATTTCCGCAAGGTGTATAACAGCGACGGAGAGGTTCGCTATACCTATCTGCAATACCTGGAAAACTCCTTCTGCGGGATTTCCGGCATCAATCCGGGCTGTGTCGTGGTGATGGACGAGGAGTATAACGTCATTGACGAGCTGTACTATCAGACCTCCGACGGGGAGGAAAGCATGGTGGACCCCCACGGCTTCATTTATATTGACGACGGGCACTATATCCTGACCGCCTATGAGGACGTGGTCGTGGAGGACATTCCGGAGGACCTGGCGGCGGACGGCAACAGCGCCTATCTTGCCGTACTGTATGTGCAGGAGGTCAGGGACGGTGAAGTGCTGTGGGAGTTTTGCAGCCAGGACTATGAGCAGTTTCTGTATGCCACGACAGAGGTGACCTGGTCGGAGTCCAACGATGCCTGCTATGACTATATGCACTTCAACTCCATGTACATCGATGAGGACGATAACCTGCTCATTTCCTGCAGGAACATCAACTCTATCCTCAAGGTGAGCCGGGAAACGGGCGAGCTGATCTGGATCCTCGGCGGCTCAGAGGATGAGTTCGGCCTCACCGAAGACCAGCTCTTTTCCAAACAGCACTCCATCATCGTGACGGAGGACGGAAGCTATATGATTTTCAATAACGCGAATGACGAGGTGACGGCCGGTACCGCCGAATCCTCGTCGGTGGTGCGCCTCCGCGTGGACGAGGACGCCATGGAGGTCACAGAGTATGAGAAGGTGGAAACCGGCTTCTACTCCAACTACATGGGGGCCATTCGGGAGCTGGACGGCGGCGCGGGCATCTATCTCTGGTCCGTTGGCGGAAGCTACACCGGGGAAATTCCCGACTATTCCATGGTGGAGTACAGCGTGACGGACGGCATCCTTTTCACCTTCCGCTTTGACGAGGGCTATTGCAGGCTGTACTGCGCGAACAAGTGTGAGTAAACGGCTGCGCACCGCGGCAGCGGAGCGCAGCACGAGCTTCTTATGAGATGCGAATCGTACAATTTTGCAAAATCTTCCGCGAATTATCCAAATTGGAGGTTGACATCTCGGGGGCGGTGCGATAAAATAAGACCAGTGAAATAATCGATTGGGATAAGTATCGGGGCGTATCCTCCGTCCGAACGCCGCTCCCTGAGGGGTGCGTTGCGCGGTGATGCGCCTGCGGTGAAAAGCCCTTCCAACTGCGGAGGTTATCCGGAGGGAAACGCCCTGGCCGCCGCTTGCCCCGCCCGGGGCAGGGCCAACCCCGTCACCGTTGCGGTGATACACAGGGGGCAGGGCGAAGTTCAGCGGATACTGGAGCCAAAGCCGGAGAGGCGTCTCTCCTGTCGGCGGCCGGATAAGGAGCGTACATGGCGGACAAAGAACTGCGTAAAATGAGCCGCACTGAGCTGATTGAAATCATCTACGCCTTACAGCAGAACGAGCGGGCCCTCCGGGCGGAGAACGAAGACCTTCACCGCCGGCTGGAGGACAAGACCATTCGGATTGAGAACGCCGGTTCCATCGCGGAGGCGGCACTGAGCCTGAACCGCATCTTTGAGGACGCCCAGGCCGCTGCACAGCAGTACCTGGCCTCCGTTCAGGCGGCCAACGGCACCGCGGAGGAGATTCTGGCCCAGGCCCGGCGTCGGGCGGACGAGCTGCTGGCCGCCGCCCAGAGCGGAGCGGAATAACCTCCCGCACCCCGCAGCGGCCCAGGCGGAACGCCACAGATCATTGGAGGAACCGCGCATGAACCAGAAAATCCCAGAACCGGCCGCCATCCCCTCGGAGGAGGAGGTTGCCGCCGAGCGGGAGCGGCTGCAATACCGGCAGCGGTACCGCCGTACCCTCCAGACCACGGTCTACGCCCTGATTGTCGTGGCGGCGGTGGCGGTGCTGATTGCCACCATGTTCCTGCCGGTGCTCCAGGTGTCCGGCACCAGCATGGAGCCAACCTTAGAGGACGGGGACGTTATCGTCCTCGTGAAGTCCGGCAGCTTCGACACCGGCGACCTGGTGGGCTTTTACTATCAGAACAAGCTGCTCTTAAAGCGGGTCATCGCCGGGCCGGGGGACATCGTGAATATCGACGAGGACGGCAACGTCTACGTCAATGACGAGCTGCTGGACGAGCCTTATGTCACAGAAAAGTCTCTTGGGGAAACGGATTTGACCTACCCATATCAGGTGCCGGAAAGCCGATACTTTGTGATGGGCGACAACCGCGCCACCTCCATTGACTCCCGCTCCAGCGCCATCGGCAGTATTGAGGAGGATCAGATTGTGGGAAAGGTGATCCTGCGGATTTGGCCGCTGAACCATCTCTCCCTGATTCGTTAGCTGCGGCGGGCGCAGGCCGGGGCGCGGGGGTACCGACATCAATAAACCATAACAGGTGCCGGAAAACCGCTAATATGGCCCATGGGCTGCGGCAGGGAGCCATACACTTAATATAGTATACAACTGCGGGAGCGCCAAAGGCACACCCTGCGTGTTGCATAAAACCCTGAGACGGTGAAGGAGGAATGAAAAAGTTTTATAACCCCAGGCGGGAGACCGTCCCCCGATGCCGTTTCAGGCAGTCCCTATCCACCCAACCGTTCTATTTTATCATGTAAAGGAGTAAAAACATGAACAAACTGAAAAAATTTGCCGGCATCCTGCTGGCACTGGTCATGTGCTTCGGCCTGACCTGCACTGCGTTCGCGGCTACCACCGAAGATGGTGATGGTGACGGCACCATCACCATCACCAACCCTGTTGAAGGCGAGACCTACAGTGTCTACAAGATGCTGGACCTGTCTTACAATACCACCACTAAGTCCTATTCCTACACCGTGGCTACTGGTTGGGAAGATTTCTTTAACGGCACTTACGACTCTTCTATCACTAGCTATTTCACCGTTGACAGTGATGGCTATGTAACCAGCACTCTGAGTGACAATGACTCCGCTCTGGCCACTGTTGCCAAGACTGCTCTGGCCTATGCGCAGTCAAAGGACATCTCCGCCACCGCTTCTGTCACTGCTGACAGCACTAGCGCCACCATCACCGGCCTTGACCTGGGCTACTATCTGGTAGACACCACTCTGGGCACTCTGTGCAGCATCGACAGCACTGACACTACCGCTGAAATCGTTGAGAAGAACAGCGACACCCCCACCGAGGATAAGACTGTTGCCAACAGCGAGGACGGCGCTTATAGTGATTCCAACACCGCCAGCATCGGTGACACCGTGTATTACAAGGTCGTGCTGACCAACCTGGCCAACAAGAGCAACGTGACCCTGACCGATACCATGACCTCCGGCCTGACCCTGGACACTACTTCCATCACGGTCTATAAGGGCGAAACAGTTGTTACATCTGGTTATTCTGTGACTTCCTCCACCACCGGCTACACCATCACCTTCACTGATGATTTCCTGGCTACCCTGTCCAGCAGCGATGTTATCACCGTGACCTACAGCGCTAAAATCAATGAAAACGCTGTGATTGGCACTGACGGCAACACCAACAGCGCTGTTCTGAGTTATGGCACTGGCCACACCGTTACTGACACTACTAAGACCACCGTCTTTGAGTTCGAGCTGGAGAAGGTTGACGCTACTACTGGCGAGCAGCTGTCCGGCGCTACCTTCACTCTGAAGGATTCCAATGGCAATGTCGTCAATGTCACTAAGCAATCTGACGGCAGCTACAAGGTTGACCCCAACGGCACCGACACCATCACTGTTGGCAAGGCAACTATCACTGGCCTGGCTGCTGGCACCTACTACCTGACCGAGGTAACCGCTCCTGACGGCTACAACAAGCTGACCACTGATACTGAAGTGGTAATCAGCGCTGACGGCACTGCGGTCAGTATTCAGGTCAAGAACTCTGCTGGCTCCGAGCTGCCCTCCACCGGCGGCATCGGCACCACCATCTTCTATGTGGTCGGCGGCGTGC